>BQOK01000001.1:2739174-3078349 GCA_022835495.1 Oscillospiraceae bacterium | reverse complement strand
TGCCTGGATGACGACGGACAATGCCCGATGGATCGGCTGTGGGACCTGCTTGTCCCGCTGGAAAGCGGGAAAGCGGACTCGGCAGTTGCGCGTTACCCTAAGAAAAAAGAGAGTGCGTTCAAACGCTTTGGAAGCAAAGTGAACGCTCGCACAGACGAGTGGCTTTTGGGTAAACCAAGGGAACTGCAGATATCGAATTTTTCAGCGCACCGCCGTTTTGTGATCGATGAAGCAGTGCGCAGCGAAGCTGCCTATCCCTATTTTTGGGGATTGGTGCTGCGCAGCACCAGCCATGTGGTAAATGTGCCAATGGAGGAGCGGGAGCGTCTGGCAGGACGGGGGCATTTTAATTTTCGGCGGAGCTTTGCTATGTGGCTTGATGGATTCACGGCCTGTTCCATCAAACCGTTACGGCTGGCTGACATTTTAGGATTGTTATGCGCGGCAGGCGGATTTGGATTTGGGATTTATGCGATTGTTCGCAAGTTGGTGGATCCTGCCCGGATTGATGCGGGATACAGCAGCATTATTGCCTCGATCTTTTTTGTCGGAGGCGTTTTGATGATTTTGCTGGGACTCGTGGGAGAGTATGTAGGGCGTATCTATATGGGAATTAATAAGGTGCCGCAATATGTGATTCGAGAGAGCTGGAATTTGGAGGAAGAGAATGAAGGGAAGAAATAAAGCGGCAATTACCCTGCTTGCCCTTCATCTGCTGCTGATGGTCTATTCAGCCAGTGGCATTTTGAGTAAAACTGCCGCGAAAAGCGAGGCATTCAGTTGGCCGTGGCTAATATTGATGGGCGGCGTGTTTTTAATTTTAGCTGTATATGCCATAGGGTGGCAGCAAATTATTAAACGCCTGCCATTAACTACGGCTTTTGCCAATAAAGCGGTCACAGTGGTATGGGGGATCGTGTGGGGAGCTTTGTTTTTTGACGAGGCGATAAGTCTGGGCAAGCTGCTGGGGGCAGCGCTTATTATTGGGGGCGTCGTGCTGTTTGTAAAAGCGGATGAGGAGGAGGCATGGGGTGAAAAGTGAGATCGTGCCTGCTTATCTTTTTCTATACCTAGCCAGTGTATTTTTGGCGGCAATCAGCCAAGTGCTGCTGAAAAAAGCCGCTCAGTGCCCACATCGTAATATAATAGAGGAATATACAGACTGGCGGGTAATTACAGGATATGCGATTTTTGTGGGCTGTACCTTTTTGACTATGCTGGCTTATAAAGGCATACCGCTGAGCCTGGGGCCAGTATTGGAGGCTACCAGCTATCTGTATGTGACCGTGTTTGGCGTGACGATTTTTCGCGAAAAGTTCGGGGCGAAAAAGATTATTGCGCTGGCACTGATCGTCGCCGGCATTTTAGTATACAGTTTGCTGGGGTAAAAGGAAAAATATGAAACGAAAACTTGCGATAATAGGAGCGTCTTATCTTCAGGAGCCCCTGATTCAGACGGCGAAAGCAATGGGCTGCGAAACCCATGTTTTTGCGTGGCAGGTGGGGGATGTGGGCGAAAAGAGCGCCGACTTTTTTTATCCTGTCAGCATTGTGGAAAAAGAGGAGATTTTGCAGCAGTGCCGGCGCATTGGTGTGGAGGGGATCTGCTCGATCGCCTCGGATCTTGCGATGCTTACCGTGAATTATGTGGCGCAGAAGATGGGGCTGGTGGGCAATTCGTTGGAGGCAACCTACCTTTCCACAAATAAGAGCGCGATGCGGGCCGCCTTTTGGCGCGCCGGAGACCCATCGCCCAAAAGCTGCCTTGTGGAGCGCGCGGAAGAACTGGAATTGCTTGAGCTTGCGTATCCGCTGATCGTAAAGCCCACCGACCGGTCGGGCAGCCGCGGCGTTACGTTGATAAAGCAGCCCGGAGAATTGAGGCGGGCGTTTGAAGAGGCGCGGACTGCAAGCTTTGAGAAAAAAGTGGTGGTGGAAGAGTTTGTGGGCGGAAAGGAATACAGTGTGGAGTGTGTGTCCTGGAAAGGGAAGCATCACTTCCTTGCAGTCACCCAAAAATATACCACAGGCGCCCCCCACTTTGTTGAGACGGCACATTTGGAGCCGGCGCTGCTGCCGGAGAGCGAAGTCTGCCGTATCAGGCAGGTGGTGTTTCACGCGCTGGATACCCTGAAGCTGGAGAACGGGGTTTCTCACTCCGAGGTGAAACTGGAGGGCGGCGAAATCAAGCTGATCGAGATTGGCGGGCGGATGGGGGGCGACTGCATCGGCTCGGATCTCGTGCGGATTTCCACCGGAGTGGATCTGGTGCGCTGCGCGGTACAGATCGCGCTGGGGGAAGCGCCGGACCTTGCGCAAAAAGACCATGGGGGAGCAGCCGCGGTGCGCTTTATCTGCGGGCCGCGCGATTTGGAGCGGCTGGAGCAGCTGAAAAGGCAGGCGCCGGAGCTTGTATACTTTTGCAGCCCCTTACAGCCCTTTGACCACGAGGTGACCGACAGCGCGGCGCGGTTTGGGTATTACATATTGAAAGGTGGGACGGCCGAACGGCTGGCTGCCTTTTTGGAGGAATAAAAATTGCTGCTTTCATTTGTGATCCCCTGCTATCACAGCGCGGCTACCCTGCCGGAGGTGGTGAGCGAGATCAAAGCTACAGTGGAACGGGACGGCCGGTACGGCTATGAGATCATTTTGGTAAACGACAACCCGCCGGACGACACCTACGAGGTGATCCGCAGGCTGGCGCGGGAAGACCGGAATATCAAAGGCATATGCATGAGCCGGAACTTTGGGCAGCATGCCGCGTTGATGGCCGGTTACCGGGAAGTGCAGGGCGATATTGTTATAAGCCTGGATGACGACGGCCAGACGCCCGCGGATCAGTTGTTCCGGCTGGTGGAGGCATTGAAAGAAGACGTGGACGTGGTATATGCGCGATACCCCAGCAAAAAGCATTCCCCGTTTCGCAACTTTGGCACTTATATGAATGAAAAGATGGCGGTCTGGCTGCTGGGAAAACCAAAAAACCTGCACATTACCAGCTATTTTGCCATGCGGCCTTTGGTGGTGGAGCAGATTGTGCAGTACCACAACCCGTATTCCTATGTGGAAGGGCTGGTGCTGCGCGCAACCAGCCGGGTGATCAATGTGCCGGTGGAGCACAGGGCCAGGGAGAGCGGGGAGAGCGGGTACACCTTTTCCAAATTGCTGAGCCTGTGGCTGAACGGCTTTACAGCTTTTTCTGTGAAGCCGCTGCGCGTGGGAACCCTTGCGGGGACGGTTTTGATGATTCTTGGCTTTTTGAGCGCCATGATCGTGCTGGTACAAAAGCTGCGGCTGGGCGACGCCATTGACGCGGGGTGGTCCAGCCTGATGTGCCTGCTGTTGGTGCTGGGCGGATTGATCCTGGCTATGCTGGGACTGCTTGGGGAGTATATCGGACGGATCTATGTGAGCATCAGCGCGGCCCCTCAATATGTGATCCGGGAGCGGTGCGGAGGGGACAGACCAAAAGAAACCGAATAAGCGGAGCAAAATGCATTGCTTTATTTAAAAGAGCGGCGGGGCGTGGTTTTTACCACGCCCCGCCGCTCTTTTTGGAGGATACAGAAGCACAAAACGGGGGAGGGGTCAGCGCAGGGCGATGCCGCTCTCGTAAAGTTCATGGGGGGCGATATCTTGGCCGTCCGGCCATACCACCGTGCGGCCGGAGGGCTGCACCCGGCGGAAATATTCCTCGCCGGCCAGCTTGCCGTACCAGCTGCCCTTCATATAGGGGCTTACATTGAAGAGCTTCGCCTCGCCGGTGGCGAAGGCCACAAGGATGCGCTTTCTGCCCAGGGGAATCACTGCGGTGACGGTGGGAGTTGACATGGGAGGCTCCTTTCGTTTGGATGGGCGCACGTTCGGCGCGTTCGGCATTTTTAAGGACAGGGGGCGCTTTCAGGCTCGGCGCGCTCTTTGCGGGCGGCCAGGGCGGCTGCAAAATCCACGTTTTGGGCGGTACGATAATATTCCAGCATTTCGGAAATATAACACAGGGGCACATCGAAATGCTCGGCCAGATCCCAGGGCTCGGTGTGACCGTCCTGCATGGCGTCCAGGATCGCGTCCAGAGGAAAATATTTTTCGTACCCGTAGCGGCAGGCGACGTTTTCCTGATGGCGGCGCACGGTAAAAGGGCTGTCGAACTGATAAAAGGTGCCGGTGGCAAAATGGCCTTCCTCGTGGATCAGCACGGCCCGCTCTTCGGCGGCACCTGCAAGATGCTGCTGGTTCAAACCAAGATAACCGGAGGGCTCCGCCACTGCCTTGAGGCTGCCCAGCGGACAGGAAAATACGTCAACCCCTTGCGCTTCCAGGGTTTCGTACAATGTTTCAAGTGGGATCGCACTCACGGTGCTTGTTGCTCCTTTTCTCGTTTTTGGCGCTTGCGGGCGGCCACCATGCGGATAAACATGGTGACGTCGTCGATTTCGTCCTGGGTGAATTCTTCCCTCACTTCGCCGTAAGCAGCGATCAGCTGCCCGGCCAGGGGATCGTTTTCCAGCCCGCCGCCCGTTTGGGCGGCGGGCATTTTGTTTTGTTCGAGGCTCAGAAGACGGTCCACAGTGACCCCAAAATATACGGCGAGAGCTTTGGCGTTGGCGTTGGAAGGAAGTACCTCTATCCCTTTTTCCCAGCTTGCTTTCCAATGGCTCACTGCCGAGCGGGCAATGCCGGTCTCCATGGCTGCACGGGTGGGCTTTACCCCTCGCTGTTCACATAGTTGAACGAAGTTGTCATAGAACACGATTTTGCACCTCGTTTTTCGGCACCTTCCACAAAGTTCGTTCAAATGAAATTATCCTCTTGAAATGTTCAATATATTGAACTATAATAAACTCAAGAGTTCGATTTGAAGAACAAAATCCACAACTTACAGCAGGAAAGCACCGAAAATTATTTATGTATCCATCATAACACGCCCTTTCTTAAAGTTCAATAATATGAACATGCAAAAAAGATTTTTGGAAATCTGCACAAAGAGAGAGGGAGTGGACGGGCAAAATGCCGATCCAAAGAAAAAACCGGGAAGGCGGCAGGCAGAAGACGGAAAGCATAAAGAGGCGAAAAAGGGAGGAATGTTTACAGGTAAATAATAACACATAAAAAGTCCCATAAAATGGATTGTTGCTTTAAAAAGGAAGGAGAAGAATATGCTGGAAAAGAATGCGGCGGATACAGGCCTAAAAACGGAAAAACAGCCGGGCGAAAGGATTGGAGAGAGAACAATGGAAAAGAGGGCCGGAAGGAGCACCGGGATGGGCTCCTGCAGGCTGGAAAAACAGATGAAGCTGAAAAAAGATGGGAAGCAGGCCTGTTGGAAGGAACAATACCTGCGGGTGCTGGAGCTGTGCCTGACGTTGAATAACATCCCCTTTGGGAAGGACAAAACCAAGGGCCCTGTGGCTTTTTGCGATTTTATGGGCCATACCGGCAGCTTTTTTGTTTCGGTGTTTTTGGAGGGGTGGCGCCCGGATGCAAAGGAGGAGGTGGCTTGTACTTATAAAAACGGAGAGCCGATTGTGGGCTGGGAGCTGGGCAGGCTGATCGGCTTTTTGGAAGAGCTGGCAGAGCAATGGGCGTGAATACTGCGCTGGAATTGGCAGTTGGCCGCTGGGCAGCAGGAAGGGCGGATGGCCTTTTCACACGAACAGGAGGCGGCCCGCCCGGTACGCGCACGGCAGCGCTTTGAAAAAGGATCGCAGGGGTGCAAAAAGAAAGGAAGGAAAACCATTGGGCAAACGAAAAAGGACAAGGCTGCCCAGGGCCCGCCGCAGGCGGCGATGCGCACCGGAATGCGCTGCGCTGATCCGGCGCATCCACCGGGCGGCTGCGCCGGCAGGGATGGGCGTTTCGCGCTGCAGCGGCTGCGAATGGCGGAAGGATGGGAGCGAAGCGTGTTTGGGGCCGGTGTGCTACAAACAGGCACTGGCAAGGCAAAGGAACTGATTGGGAAGAAAGGGGAAGCAGGGATATGACCTATGAGGAAAAGGCGAGATGGCTTTGCCGTTACCAGACGGCATTGCACAGTGAACAGTTGCTGGCAGAGGAGGTGGAACGGCTGCGGGCGGAGAGCGAGCGGGTGACACCCCTGTTGACCGGGATGCCGGGAGCGGGACCGGATCTGGACCGCCTGCCCCGGGCAGTGGAGCGCATTCTGGAAGCGCAGCAGCGGCTGGAAGCGCAGGTGCGGCGCTGCCTTGTGCTGCGGGGAGAGGTGGAAACGGCGATTTGTGCCGTGCAGGATGAGCGCCTGCGGGAGATCTTGCGCAGGCGTTACATTTTGGGCCAGACACTGGAAAAGGCCGCGGAGGCTATGACGTATGACTACCGGTGGACAAAACGCCTGCATCACCGGGCGGTGGAACAGTTGGCCCCCCCGAGCCCCCTGCCGTGTGCGGTATAATATAAATGGGAAAAAAGACAAAAAAGCCGCCAGGGGAGTGACCCGGGCGGCTTTTTTGGGCATGCGGCACCGCTGGTTTCAGCGGTGCGTTTGGGTGGGAAGGAAGCGGGCGGAAAACACTTGCCGATTGAGGGCCGCAGGAGGTTTAAAAGGAGAAAGGGAAGGGTGGAACAAAATTTTCGGGAAGCAGAAATTAAGACAGACAGGGAGGGAAAGAGCGGTATGAGTATGGAAGGAAAAGCAGGGAGGGTTGATTGGATGGAAAATGTTCAAACAAGCGCGGAGAACGCCAAAGCAGTGATTTGTGCGGCCGGAGCGCTGATCACGTCTTTGTTCGGCTGGATGGGCTGGCTGGTGGTGATTTATGCGATGGCAATGGGACTGGACTATGTGACGGGGACGATCGCGGCGGTGAAGGCGCACGAATGGCGGTCTTCGGCTGCAAGAGAAGGGATCTGGCACAAGACCGGCTGCATTGTGACGGTGGCGGCCGCGGCATTGACGGACTGGATGCTCTCGCTGGCGCTTTCGAACCTGCCGTTGGGGAAGTGGGAGCCGGAATACACCGTGCTTTTATGCCCGCTGGTGCTGGTGTGGTACATTGTGACCGAGCTGGGCAGCGTGGTGGAAAATGCGGGGAAGCTGGGCGCGCCGGTGCCCGGCTTTTTGCTGCGTTATATGAAAAGGGCCCAGGAAAAAATCGACACCAGCGGAACCGGCGCGGCGAAATGAAAAGCGGAGGGGGCTTTGCATTTGGGTAAATTGGCCTTGGGCCAGAAAGTACGTTCTTCAGAACGGTTTATAGGGGAAAAGAAGGGCCATAAGAATGCTTTTTAAGAAAATTGCATGGATCCGAAGGCCGGCAATGGGGGCGGACATGGCACGGATGCTTTGCCGCTGATGTTTGCCGCCTGGCGGAAAGACGAGGCAGGCCCCCGCAAGCCCCCCGGAACCTGTGATATAGTGTAAGTGGAAAAGAAGCGGCCAAAGCAGTGCAGATCTGACCGGGAAGGGATTGGCCGGCCCGGAAGAAAAGGGAGGGCTTTTTATTTGGAAAAGAGAGGTGACGGCCCGTGCCGCGCGCAGAGCTTGCCCCGCGGCTGCGGGACTTTTGCGAGGAATATTTGAAAAATGGCGGCGACGCGTTCCAGGCTGCCCTTGCGGCGGGATACACCGACCGCTACGCCAAAAGCAAAAGCTACCGGCTGGCTGCCCGGCAGGAGGTACAGGACTATCTGGAGTGCCGAAGGCGGGAAATGGCAAGGCGGGCTGTGGCCCCGGAGCAGGTGCTGCTGGAACTGGCGCGGATCGGGTTTGCGGATGTGGCCGATTATGTGACGGTGGAGCAAGGGAAGCTGCAGGTGACCGATCTTGAGCGGATGGACCCGGCGGCGCGGCGCGCCATTGTGGCGGTAAAGAGCGGAAATTCCGGCGTGGAGGTGAAGCTGGCGGATAAATTGAAGGCCCTGGAACTGATGGGCAAGAACCTGGGGCTGTTCGAGCGCGGGGCACGCAAGGAAGATACGGGCGAGGTGAAGATCGTTGACGATATCCCTGAGTGAGGTGCTGAGCCCGGGGCTGCACGAGGTGCACCGGGCGGTGCGGCGGGGCGGTGTGGACGAGGTGGTGCTGGCGGGCGGGCGCGGGAGCACAAAGTCGAGCTTTGCCAGCGTGGAGCTGGTAAAGCTGCTGCTGGAGCACCCAGAGTGCCACGCGGTGGTGCTGCGCAAGGTGGCGAACACCCTGCGCACCAGCGTGTATGAGCAGGTGGCGTGGGCCATTGGGGCGCTGGGTCTGGCCGGGCACTTTGAACTTACCGTGAGCCCCATGCGGGCGGTGTACCGGCCCACCGGGCAGCGGATCCTGTTCCTGGGCCTGGACGACCCGGGCAAGCTGAAATCCATCAAGGTGCCGTTTGGGTACATCGGGATCGCCTGGTTCGAGGAGCTGGACCAGTTCAGCGGGCCGGAGGAGATACGGAACGTGGAGCAGTCGCTTTTTCGCGGCGGCTCTTTTTCTTTTGCGTTTAAGTCGTTCAATCCGCCGGCCATGGCGCGGAGCTGGGCGAACCGGTACGCGCTGGAGGCGCGGGCGGGCAAGCTGGTGCACCACTCGGACTACCGGAGCGTGCCGCCCGCCTGGCTGGGGCCGCGGTTTTTGCAGGACGCGGAGCACCTGGCGGCCACCAACCCCACGGCCTACCGGCACGAGTACCTGGGCGAGGTGGTGGGCAGCGGGAACGCGGTGTTTGAGAACCTGCGGATGGAGACGATCACGGCAGAGCAGCTGGCGGGCTTTGAGCGGCGGCTGCACGGCGTGGACTGGGGCTGGTACCCGGACCCGTGGGCGTACAACGGGTGCAGCTACGACGCGGGGCGGCGGGTGCTGTATGTATGGGACGAGCTGACGCGGCTGCGGACGCCGAACCAGGAGACGGCGCGGCTGCTGACCGAGCGTGGGGTGTGCCAGGACCCGGAGCGGGAGGAGCAGCTGACGGCGGACAGCGCGGAGGAGAAGAGCTGCGGGGACTACCGGGCGTATGGCCTGCCCTGCCGTGGCGCGGAGAAGGGGCCGGGGAGCGTGCGCGCGGGGATGAAGTGGCTGCAGAGCTTGGCGGCGATTGTGATCGACCCGGAGCGGTGCCCGGACACGGCGAAGGAGTTCGGGGAGTATGAGTATGAGGTGGACCGGCGCACGGGGGAGGTGCTGGAAGGGTACCCGGACCTTGCGAACCACCACATCGACGCGGTGCGGTACGCGACGAACCGCATCTGGAAACGGAGGGGGAGCTGATGAAGGGATTCAAGGGCTGGCTGTGCCGCCGGTTTTTACCGGAGTGGGCGCGGGAGAGCCTTGTGGAGGAGAACAAGCGGCTGCAGGGGCAGCTGGCGGAGGCGAGAGCGGAGATCGCAAAGCTGAACGCATACCTGGACGGGCTGGAGGCGGGACTGCGCAGCCAGCGGCGGATCGTGATCAACAACAACGCGGGGGAGGGGTGAAGATGGCACTGATAAGCGCGCTGCTGGGGCGGGGGCTGCAGCATTTCAGCGAGGCGTTTCCCGGGGCGCGGGACTGCACGAGCGCGGGGATGCAGCGGGCGATCCGGGACTGGTTCCGGCTGTATTACGCGGAGGAGGCGGGGCCGGAGGAGGATGCGTGCCAGCGGATCCCCTGCGCGGTGGTGAGCAAGCTGCAAAAGGCGTGCTTTGCGGAGTACGAGGCGGAGGTGAGCCTTGGGGGAAGCAAGGGCGCGTTCCTGGCGCGGTGCCAGGAGGAGCTGGACGGGCAGCGGAAAAAGGCGATGCAGCTTGCGATGATCGGCGGGGAGGCGTGGCTGAAGCCGGTACCGGGGAAGGACCGGTTTTACTGGAGCGTGGTGCGGCGGGACGCGGTGGCGGTGCTGGGGCGGGACCCGAGCGGCCGGGTGACGGACCTGCTGAGCAGCGAGCAGACGGCGGCAAACGGCGGGGTGTACACCCTTTTGGAGCGGCGCAGGGTGGGCGAGGCTGGCTTTCTGACCCTGGAGAACAAGCTGTTCTACAGCCGGGACGGCGCGGCGCTGGGCGAGCCGGCGCCGCTGGGCAGCCTGCCGCAGTACGCACGGCTGGCAGAGGAGTACACCTACCCGGAGCCGCTGGGGTGCCTTGGCATGGCGGAGGTCCGGATGCCGCTGGAAAACACGGTGGACGGCAGCGCGGACGGGGTGAGCGTGTACGCGGCGGCGGCCGGGCTGATCCACAACATCAACCACAACGAATGGCTGCTGGATCAGGAGTTCGACCACGGGGCGATCCGCGTGATCGCCAGCGACGACCTGCTGAAAAAGAGGCGGGACGAGAGCGGGCGGGTGGTGAGCCGGGAGCTGCCGGCGGGGCTGTTCACGGGACTGGACGAGGACCCGGAGACGGTGGGGATCACGGTGTTCAGCCCGGCGCTGCGGGACGCGAGCTTTCTGGCGCGCAAGACCGAGTACCTGCGGAATGTGGAGAGCGTGCTGGGGATCAAGCGGGGGCTGCTGAGCGAGGTGGAGGCGGCACAGCGGACGGCGCGGGAGATCACGTCCAGCGAAGGGGATTACAACCTGACGATCCAGGACCTGTGGGAGGTATGGGAGCGTGCGGACCGGGAGGCGCTGCGGCTGTGCGGTGTGCTGGGCCAGGCATACGGGCTGTGCGGCGGCGAGGGTTTTGACCCGGAGAAGGATCTGGCGATCAGCTGGGGCAACGGCGTTTTATACGACGCGGACAAGGCCTGGGGTGAGATCATGCAGATGGTGGGGGCCGGGCTTTTGAAGCCGGAGATCGCGCTGGCCTGGAAGTATGGCCTGCCCTGGAAGACGCCGGAGGAACGCGAAATGATCCGCAGACAATATATGCCGCCCCTTGATCGGGAACGGAAAACAGAATAACACGGGACTCCCCCTGCGGCTCTCAGCGCACGATGGAGGGGCCTTTTGTTATATACAAAAATACCCCCGGCCCGGGGGAGAAAAAAAGGGGCGCCGCAGTGCGGGGGCTGGCCCGAGAAAAAGGAAAGCGGCGGAAAGGAGCAAGCATGTTGGAATGGCTGAAAGGGATCCTGGGTGAGGCATACACCGAGGAAATCGACAAGCAGGTATCGGCGGAGATCGGCAGGGGCTTTGTCGCCAAGGCGGACTATAACGCCAGGAACGAGGCGCTCAAAACCGCCCAGGCGCAGCTGGCCGAGGCGGGCAAGACGATCGAGGGCTTCAAGGCGCTGGACGTGGAGGGCATCAAAAAGGCCGCGGACGAATGGAAGGCCAGGGCCGAGCAGGCGGAGAAGGACGCGGCGGCCCAGGTGGCGGCGGTGAAGTTCGACGCGCAGCTGGACAATGCCATCCAGGCGCGCAAGGGGCGCAGCGCGACGGCCATCAAGGCGCTGCTGGATCTGGACGCATTGCGGGCCAGCCAGAACCAGGAGGCCGACCTGCAGGCGGCACTGGACGGGCTGGCGGGGAGCGAGGCGTACCTGTTTGATGCGGGCACGACCGCGCCGCCCTATGCCGGGGGCACCGGCACCGGGGCCGCAGGGCCGGACCGGGAGAAGTTCCGGGCGCTGGGCTATCGGGAGCGCCTGGCGCTGAAGCAGAAGGATCCCGAACTTTATGAACAGTTAAAGGAGAGTTGAAACAATGGCAGATACGAACATGACAAAACTGGCGCAGCTGATCGACCCCGAGGTGATGGCAGACATGATCTCGGCCAAGCTGCCGAACAAGATCCGGGTGACCCCGTTTGCGGCGGTGGACGCCAGCCTGCAGGGGGTGCCGGGCGACACCATCACGATCCCGAAATACGGGTATGTGGGCGACGCAGTGGACGTGGCCGAGGGCGAAGAGGTGGCCTTGAGCAAGATGAGCACCTCGACCCAGAAGGTGACCGTGAAGAAAGCAATGAAGAGCATCGGGCTGACGGACGAGGCGGTGCTTTCAGGCTACGGGAACCCTGTGGGGCAGGCCAACAGCCAGCTGGCGATGGCGATCGCCTCGAAGGCGGACAGCGACGCGCTGGACGCGCTGATGAAGGCGACCATGAGCTATGACGGCAGCGCGGGGATCATCAGCTACAACGGGATTGTGGACGCGGTGGACAAGTTCGAGGAGGAGATCAACACCGAGAAGGTGATGTTCGTGCACCCGAACCAGGTGACGCAGCTGCGCAAGGACCCGGACTTCATCAGCGCGGACAAGTACACCGGCGACGTGGTGATGACGGGCGAGGTGGGAAAGATTGCGAACTGCCGGATCGTGCCCAGCCGGAAGGTGAAACTGGCCGGAGGGGCGTACACCTGCCCGATCGTGAAGCTGGAGCAGGACGGCGAGACGGAGGACGAGCTGCCGGCGCTGACCATCTACCTGAAGCGGCAGGTGATGGTGGAGAGTGAGCGCAAGCCGCGGACCGCGACCACGGAGGTGACGGCGAACGAGTTCTACGCGGTGGGGCTGACCAACGAGGCGAAGGTGGTGCTGGCGAAGTTTGCGAAGAGCGCGCCGGCGGACCCCGCGCCCACAGCGTAAGGAAGGGGGCGGCGGCGGATGGTGCGCTATGAGTTTTACACGGAGATCTACCGGGGGGATTCGGTGCCAAAAGCAGAGTTTGCGGCATTGGCGCGGGACGCCGCCGCCCAGCTGGCGCGCTACAAGCGCATTTACAGGGTGAGCACCCCCGCGGGGCAGGAAGAGAGCGAACAGATGGCAATGTGCGCCATGATCGATGCGCTGTACTACTTCCAGACTGCGGGGAGCCGCGCGGCCAGTGTGAGCGTGGGGAGCGTATCCAGCAGCGTGGGGCAAAGCGCGCAGCCGGACTGCACGCGGAAGGCGCAGGCGGCGGAACTGCTGCGCTGCGCGCGGCAGTACCTGGACATTTACAGGGGGTGCGGGCGATGCTGCGGGTAAAAGCGGGGCCGCCGGTGGATTACGGCCTGTGCGACCAGGTGGTGACACTGTACCATGCGGGCTTTGGCACGGACGGGCGCGGGTTTGACTGCGCGCGGGTGGTGTTTGCCGGGGCGTTTTTTGAGTGGCGGGAGAACCAGGCGGTGGACCGGGGCGGCAGCTGGGAAGCCAAGAGTTTTTTGCTCGTATTGCCAAACGGCTGGGCCGGCCGCCCGCGCTGGGCGCCGCCCGAGGAATTCGACGCGCTGGACGAGGCAGAGCGGGCCGGGCGCTTTACCCTGGCGCCGGGCGACAAGGTGCTGCTGGGCGAGGGCCCGCAGGTGGATACCCGGGAAGCCTGGGCCGCGTTGCTGCCGACGCGAAAACAGGATCTGGCCACTGTGAGAGAGGTGGAGCCGAAGTATTGGCGCGGTGATGTTTGCCACGTGGAAGGGGGCGCCGGAAAATGGCACAGGCGCACCTCGGCGCCTGCGCGCGGGGCGGAGAACCATTTGTAGAAATGCCCTGCAGAAGCCCGGGAAAGGGGTGAAAAAATGGCACAGGAAGAAACGACACAGACCGAACAGAGCGGGCTGGAATGGCTGCGGGTTTGGCTGGCTGGCTGCCCGGGCTATGAAAGGGTAAGAGAGCTCCGGGTGGACTACACCGAGCCGGCGCAGGGAGGCGGCCTTTACCCGAGGGGCGCGACCGAGCTGAGCCGCAGCCGGGATATTTTGGGCGGTGTGACGGTGCGCCAGCGGCTGGACTTCAAACTGAATTTTGTGCTGCCCAAGGCCCCGGGGGAGGATACGGGAGCGACGGAAAACGCGGAATGGCTGCTGGAATTTCAGCGCTGGGTGCAGCAGCAGAGCGCCGCAGGGCTGGCCCCGCACTTTGGAAACACCGGGAGAGAAGCGGAGACATGGACTGCAGCGGGCGGTGCGCTGCAGCAGGCGGACGAGGGAGGGCTGGCGGTTTATACCGTGGCCCTCTCGACAGAATTTACAATAAGATATGAGGTGGCTTGAAATGGCGAAAATTGAGCGAAAGTATATGGCACACTACATCGACGCGGCGCTGCCCGGTGCTTCGGAGGGGCCGGTTTACGTGCGGCTGGGCAAGGACCTGGAGGAATACGTGGCCGAAATGAGCGCCGAGGTGGAAAAAAAGCACAACATTCTGGGGGAGACCAGCGTGCTGGTGACCAGCTATGAAAAGAACGGCGCGGTGGAGCCCTACTACGCCGAACAGGGCGACCCGCTGTTTGAGCGGCTGCAGGACATCACGGACAACATGCGGGTGCTGGACGAGTGCGCCAGCACCCTGGTGGACGTGCACCTGTGGGAGAAGGAGACCGAAGGCGCATTCCCCGCGGTGCGCTGGGACGTGGTGATCGAGGCGGCAAGCACCGGCGGCGACAACACCGGGTACCAGATCCCGTTCAATCTGCACTACACCGGCGGGCGGGCCAAGGGGACCTTTGACCCCAAGACCAGGACCTTTACCCCGGAGGGGAGCGCCCCTACGGTGTGATCCGCGAAATAATCAAAGCCCGCCTGCCGGCAGGCAGGCGGGCTTTTACGCGGGCAAAATTACGATTTTAGGAGGACCGGTAAAATGGCAATGAAGCTGAACATTGACACGGGCGTGAGAGAGTATGAGATCAACGGCGGGGAGGCGAACGGGGGAGGGACGCTGCGGTTCAACCCCGCGGACCCCAACGTGTATGAGCGGTTTTTGCGGGCACAGGGCAAGGTACAGGCCATTGAAGAGGAACTGACCGAAAGAGGAAAAAACCTGCCCCAGGAGAGTGGAGAGGCCGGACAGGCGGTGGTGGAGCTGATGGCGGGGGCGGACCGCCGGGTGAAAGAGGTGCTGAGCTGGGTGTTCGGCCCGCAGAATGATTTTGACGCGCTGCTGGGCGGTGTGAACATTATGGCGGTAGCCACAAACGGGGAGCGGGTGGTGACCAACCTTTTTGCGGCGCTGCTGCCGGTGATCCAGGCGGGAGCTGAGGCGTGCGCGGGCCAAAAGACGGGCGAGGCGGTGGCCGGTGCAAAGGCCAACCGCGCCCGGCGGCGCGCGGTGAAGGACTGATGGACGCCTGGGGGCTGCCCGCCAGCGCGGTGATCGGCGGGAAGGAATACCGGATCAACGCGGATTTCCGGGATGTGCTGGATATTTTGCAGCGGCTGGACGACCCTGCGGAACCGGAATTTGTGCGCTGGCAGGTGGCGATGGCCCTGTTTTACGAAGGCTATGAGGCTATGCCGGCGGGGGACCGGGGCGAAGCGGCGGAATATCTGGCCCGGCTCATCAATTGCGGAAGGGAGGAGGCGGAAAACGCAGCGCCGGCCCCGAAGCTGCTGGACTGGCGGCAGGACGCGCTTGTGATCGCAGCGGATGTGAATAAGGTGGCCGGCTGTGAGGTGCGCGCGCTGCCCTTTTTACACTGGTGGAGTTTTATGGCTTTTTTTAACGGTATTGGAGAGGGGCAGCTGGCCACGCTTGTGTCGATACGGGATAAGCTGCGGCGGGGCAAAAAGCTGGAGAGCTGGGAGCGGGAATTTTACCACGACAACAAGGACCGGGTAGACCTGAAACGGCCGTACACTGCAGAGGAACTGGCGCAGCGGCACCGCCTGGAGAAGCTGTTGGAAGAATAGGCCGGCGGAGCCAAGGAAGCCCCTTTGGGCCTGCACGGCGAACGGCCCGCAGAGGGCAGGCCGCCGGCGTTTTGGAACAGAAACAAAAAAGCGGCCGGAAAGCCGGCCGCAGGCAGGAGCGTGCTTCAGGGTTTCCACTGATGCCCGCAATTCAGACAGGTGAGGATCACTTTTTTGGCATGGATGTTCCCTGCCGCCAAGCCGACCCCGCCCACGAGAGAAGCGCCTATAACGGCTTTTCCGATGCCGAACCCTTTTCTGTTTGCAGACAAGGAGGTGGAGCCGCATTTTGGGCAGCAGGCGATCGCTTGGGCCTTGTTTTCGGCAATGCGCTGCTTGATGATCTTTTTTTTGCTTGGTTTGGGAGGGCAAGAGGTTTTCCAATTGGGCGTGAGGCTTTCTTTTGGATGGGAGGAGGTTTTCCAATTGGGCGTGAGGCTTTCTTTTGGATGAGGGACAGAGGCGCGGAGCTGTTCGATCTGCCCGGCGTCGCTTTTGTCGAGAAGGGCGAACTCCTTGCAGCCGCAAGTGGGACATTTTTTGGCTTGAGGGAGGAGCGTATCGCCGCAATTGAGGCAGATATTCACCATGTTGTGAGAAGGGGAGGAAACGGGCGAGCCCGGGGATAGTGAGGAAGAGGCGGCCCTTGGGGAAAGCTGCGGCGGCGAAAAATCGTTTTTTGCGGCCAGGGCAGATAAAAATTCGTGGATGCGAAGGAAATCGTGGAGCTGGGCGGGCAGAAAGCAGACGGAGAAGGGATCGTTAGGCGCGGTGAACGCCGTTGCAGGCGGAGTGGGGTCCTGCCGGGTGCGGATGCAGACAAAGCCGGAAGAGAGCCCGGAGCCCTTGCTGAAGGAAACAGAGGCCACGTCGGCGTAATAAATTTCGGTATCGATGGATTTGAGCAACGGCTTTTTGTGCAGGAGGAGACGATCTTCCAGAAAAGTGATGCTGCACAGATTCCCCTTGTGCTCGCCGAGAGGAGGGGCGGGAAGGTCGATCCCGCCGGGGCCTTCGCCGACATGGGCATCACCGGCCTGCGGTGGGGTTTCCGGCGCCGGACCTGCGGCGGGGGCGCCGCAGGCGGGGCAAAAATTCCCCTCAAACTGAACGCCACAATTTGTACAGAACATGGTACAAAACCTCCTTTTGCAAGCGGTTGGGGCCGCGCGGAACGGAAGAAGGCCGTTCCGCTTGAACGGGCTGCATCTTTATTTTAAATCATAACATGCCGGCGGCCAAAAAGAAAGTGTTGGAGGCGGCAGGGACGGAGAAACGGAAAAGCTTGTTATTCCTTAAAAGGAATGGTACCATAAGGAAAAGGAGCGTGATGGAACCATGTTTTGCCCGAATTGCGGAATGGACTGCGAAGACGCGAATTTTTGCCCGGGATGCGGGCGTGACCTGCGCGGGGTGCGCGGCGCTGCGGCCGAGCCCCCCACAGAAGCGGCGCCGGGCGAGGCGGCCGCTGTGCCCGCGCAGACGGGACAAGACGGCGGGGCCGAAGAAGCGGGGCAGGAATATCCGCCTTTAAAAGAACCGTATATCCGGGAAATCCATGGTGTAGAGATCGATCTGAACAAGCTGATCCGTACCTATGGGACCGGGATAAGAAAGGCGGGAGCTTATGGCTATCTGGTCGCCCAGCTTAAGCTGACCCAGGCCCAGGCAAAAGAAATTTTGGATCCACTTTATAAATACCACGGGGGGACCAAGGTTTCGTTTAAAGACAGCCTGACCTCTTCGTTTGGGCTGGGGGCCGCCCAGCACGAGGCTGAGCAGCGCAGGATCAAGGAGCTGGAGCGCAGCGGGCAGGTGTACTGCCCGAAATGCCATTCGGTGAGCGTGATGGCAAATAAAAAGGGATTCGGATTTGCGAAAGGAGCGGTGGGCCTTACAATGGGGATAGAGGCGGGAATGCTGGCCGGGGGGATCGGCTCTAAAAAAGTGGTGTGTACCTGCCTGAACTGTGGATACCAATGGAAACCGGGGAAGAAGTGAGCTGCAGCCCGGCTTTAGCGCAGATCGGATGCGGATCAAAAACGGAAGGAGCATGAGAAGCGATGTTTTGCCCGAATTGCGGAATGGACTGCGAAGACGCAAATTTTTGCCCGGGATGCGGGCGTGACCTGCGTGAGGTGCGCGGCGCTGCGGCAGCGCCCCCCACAGAAGCGGCGCCGGGCGAGGCGGCCGCTGTGCCCGCGCAGGCGGGACAAGGCGGCGGGGCCGAAGAGGCGGGGCAGGAATACCCGCCGTTGAGAGAACCCTACGTACAGGAGATCAACGGCATAAAAGTGGACCTGAACAAGCTGATCCGGGCCAAAGGATTGGGGGCTTTCAAGTTTGGAGCCTATGGTCATTTGGTGGCGCGTTGCAACATCACGTTTGGACAAGCAAAAAAAATTCTGAACCCTTTGTTCGAATACCACATCCGCAGAAATGAAAAGGTTTCGTTTGGCGAGGGATTGCTGGCGGAACTGAATATGGGCTCCGACCAGGCGGCTGAGGAAAAAAAGCGCCTTCAGGAGTTAAAACGCAGCGGGCAGGTATACTGCCCGAAATGCCATTCGGTGAGCGTGACGGCCAATAAAAAGGGATTCGGGTTTGCGAGAGGCGCGGTGGGCCTTACAATGGGGATAGAGGCGGGAATGCTGGCCGGGGGGATCGGTTCTAAAAAAGTGGTGTGTACCTGCCTGAACTGCGGCTACCAATGGAAACCGGGGAAAAAGTAATACCGGGCACTTCTGGATGAAAACAACTGGAATTTAGAGGTCCGCGCTGCGCGGACCGCAAAAAGCGCTTCGAACCAAGGGTTCGGGGCGCTTTTTCTATCCTTTTGGAGAGAGGGTGAGGAATTACGGAGAAGCAAGACGGCGGGAAGCTGGTGGTGCGCACCGAGCTGGACCCCGCGGGGCTGGAAAAGGGGGCGCGGCGGGTCGCCGGGTGCTTGGGAGGACTGAAAAACGCTGCAGAGAAGCTGGGAGAGGCCATACGGACGGCGTTCACGGCGAAAAAACTGACCGAATTTGCGAAGGCCTGCCTTGCGCTGCAGGGCGAAGCGGCAGGGGTGCAGAGCGCCGTGGAAACAGCGTTTGGCGGAATGGCCTACAAGATGGAGAACTTTGCGAAGGACGCGGCGACTCAATTTGGCCTGAGCGGCACTGCGGCCAAAAAGTTTGGCAGCGAATATATGGAACTGGCCAAAAGCGCAGGGCTTGCCGAGGGGGCCGCCAGCGATATGGCGGTGGCGCTGACCGGGCTGACTGGTGACACGGCCAGTGCGTTTGGGATCGACCCTGCAGCGGCTGCCGACAAGCTGAAGGGGATATTTACCGGGGAGGCAACAGGGCTGCGGGAGCTGGGTGTGATGCTGAGCGGGACAAACCTGCAGCAATATGCGCTGACACACGGAATCAACCAAAGCACGGCAGCCATGAGCGAAGCGCAGCAGACGGCCCTGCGCTACGCCTATGTGACCGACGCGCTGCGCCTTGTGAGCGGCGATTTTGCGCGGACACAGGGAAGCTGGACGGGCCAGACACAGCTGCTGACACAGCAGTGGCGGGAGCTGATGGGAGTGCTGGGCCAGGCGATGGCCACGGTGCTGCTGCCCGCAGTGCGGGTGCTGAACGGCATTGTGGCCGCCCTGACCGACACCGCGCGGGCCGTTACCGCGGTGTTGGGAGCGCTGTTTGGAAAGGCGACGACCAGAAGCGCTGCGACGGCACAGCAGAACACCGCCGTGGCACAGAGCGCGGACATGGGGGCCAGGGCGGAGGAGGGGCTGGCCAAGAGCACCAGAAAAGCGGGCGAGGCCGCAAACGATGCGCTGGCCCCCTTTGACGAGCTGAACCTGCTGCAGAAAAACGCCGCAGCGGGGGAAACGACCCCGGGAGGACAGGCGGGCGGGAACGGCGGGAAGGCGCCTGCGCCGACCGTGACGGCCGGAACGCAGGTGGAAGACACGCTTTCGCCCCAGCTGCAGGCGATCGTGGACAAGATACGGCAGCTGCTGGAACCGCTGCGGGCGATCAATTTTGAGCCGCTGGCAAAGGCGTTTGAGCGGTTGAAGGAGGCCGCGGCGCCCCTGACCAAAACACTTTTTGCCGGACTAGAGTGGGCCTCGTACAACATCTTTGTACCGCTGGCGGCCTGGACGATCGAGGATCTGCTGCCGGCCTTTTTGGACCTGCTGGCGGCGGCGTGCCGGGCGCTGACCAGCGTGCTGGGAGCGCTGCAGCCGCTGGCGCTGTGGCTGTGGGACAATTTTTTGCAGCCGCTGGCACAGTGGACGGGCGGGGTGATTGTGGCGACACTGCAGGGAATCACCGATGGACTGAACGCGTTTTCGGAATGGATCGACGGACACCAGACCGCCGTGCAGAACCTGGCGGTGGTGATCGGTTCGCTTTCTGCGGCGCTGGCCGCGGCGATCGTGATCTACAAGGCTTGGACGGCGGCACAAAATGTGGCGGGCGCTTCTGCAACGGCCTGGCAGGTGATCAGCACAGCGGCCATGCCGGTTATAAACGCATTAGAGGTAGCTTCGGATTTTCTTTCATCAAAGATTGCATTCGTGTCTTTGGGAATCGGCCTGCTGGTGGCGGCGATCGTGCTTTTGATCATGAACTGGGACACCGTGAAGGAGGTGGCCCTGAACGTGTGGGCCGCGATCCAGGAGATATGGGCGGCCGCGGCCGCCTGGTTCCAGGAATATGTGCTGACCCCGCTGGGAGAGTTCTTTTCGTTTTTGTGGCAGGGGATCCAGGCGGGCGCGCTGGCGGTCTGGGAGGGGATCCAGACGGCCTGGGCGGTGGCGGCGGATTGGTTCTACAATGTGCTTATCCTGCCGCTGACGGCGCACTTTACCGCGCTGTTCACCTTTTTTAAAAATATCTTCCAGGGCCTGGCCGATTTTTTGAGCGGCGTATTTACCGGGGACTGGAAAAAGGCCTGGGAGGGCATCAAGAAGTTTGCCATGGCGCCGATTGAGGCGGTGAAAAGCTTTTTTGAGAAGATCTTCGGCACCGACCTGGGCGAAAGCATCAAGGGCGGGCTGAACACGCTGATCGACCTGGTGAACCGGTTTATCGGCTGGCTGAATGAAAAGCTGCATTTCAGCTGGGACGGGCTGACGATCCTGGGCAAGGAGCTGTTCCCGGCGGGCAGCGTTCGGCTGGCCAACATTCCCAGCATCCCGCGGCTGGCGCAGGGGGCGGTACTGCCGGCGAACAAGCCGTTTCTGGCCATGGTGGGGGAACAGCGGCACGGTACCAACGTGGAGGCGCCGCTGGACACCATCAAGCAGGCGGTGGCCGAGGTGCTGGGACAGCTGGGCGGCACGCAGGAGTTCACAGCGGAGCAGCCCGTTGAGATCCGCCTGGACGGCGAGGTGCTGTACCGGGCCATGGAGCGGATCCGCGCGGCGCGGGGGGTACAGATAGGAGGTGCGTTTGCGAATGCCTATTGAGCGGGGCGAAACGCTGGGGTTTATCTATTTTGGCTCGGAGCCGGGCACGAGCCGGGAGAACCACGCCATTGCGGCGCCCTACCCGGACACGGCACCCTTTACCACAAGCCGGCTGGTGGACAGCGCGCGGAACGCGCAGGGGACCATGGTGGGGCGGATGGTGGGGCGGAGCCTGGACAAGCAGGAGATGAGCTGGACGGCGATCAGCCCGGAGGTGTGGTGGGAGATGAACCGGTGGTTCGAGGCGGGGCACTTCACCTTTTACTGCCACTACTTCAACTTCAACCTGGGGCGGTGGGAAACGCGGCTGTTCTATTTGAGCGACGTGAAGTGCAGCCCGGCGCGGGTGGACCCGGCCAGCGGGCTGCCGGCGCTGCTGCGGGACGCGAGCTTTAACGTGATCGACTGCGGGGTGATATAGTGCAGCGGGTATCGGAGGCATACCGGCGGGAGCTGGAACAGCCGGTGGTGGGCGCGGCGCACCTGCGGGTGAGCCTGGGGCTCATCGATTCGGACGCGGCGGCCACAGCGGCGCCCTCCAGTGAGGCGCAGAGCTATTGGTCGGCGCCCAGTTCGGCGCTGGCGGCCCAGGGCGCACAGCTGCAAAGCTGGGCCACCTTTGAGCCGGGACGCTGGAAAGCGGACGGCAAGCTGACCATCCCGGCCCCGCCGGGCGGCAAGCTGCTGGCCGAGGGGTATGTGAGCGAGGCCTTGAGCGGCGCGGATGGGGCGTTTACGCCCGCGCCGGTGCTGGACATCCGCTTTTCCAAGACCCACACGGTGGCGGGGCTGACCTTTGGCTTTGACCGGGTGGCGGGAGAGTGGCCGGCGGAGCTGCGGGTGAGGGCCTGGCGGGGGGAGGAGCTGCTGTACGACGAGGTGCAGCGGCCGAATGCGGCGGCCTGGCAGCTGGACGCACCGCTGGAGCGGTTCGACCGGCTGGCGGTGAGTTTTTTGCGAAGCAGCCGCCCACGGCGGCGGGCCAGACTTTCGCAGCTGATGTTCGGGATCGGCCTGACCTTTGAGGACGGGAGCCTGACGGGGGCAAAACAGACGCTGGAGGTGGACCCGATCGGGCGGCGGCTGCCCACCGGCAAGTTCGAGTGGCAGGCGGTGAACATCAACCGGCTGACGGGCGCTGGGAGCGCGGGGTACGACCCAGACGACCCGGCGGGGATATGGCGGTACTTTGAGCAGCGCAACCCGATCCGGGTGGAATACGGGCAGGAGATCAGCCGGGGGCTGAAATGGGGGGACGCGGCGCAGATGGACTGGGCCAGCCTGGAGCTGACGGGCTGGCAGGAGGTATACGAGGGGGGCCTTGTGGAATGGCTGCCGGGCGGGCGGTTTTTCCTGACGGGGCAGCCCTCGACGGAGGGACTGTTTGCGAAGTTTGCTGCCACGGACGCCCTGGGGCTGCTGGACGACACCTACTACAAGGGGGTGTGGGACGGCGAAGAGCACAGCCTGTACGAGCTGGCGCTGGCGGTGCTGGAGGACGCGGGAGTGCCGCGGGAATACGAGGACACCCCGCCCTGGCGGCTGTGGGAGGGGCTGAAAGAGATCGGCACCACGGCACCGCTGCCGGTGAAAAAGCACCGGGAGTGCCTGCAGCTGATCGCGCACGCTGGGTGCTGCTGCCTGTATGTGGACCGGGAGGGGTACATCTGCCTTGCGCCCGCGCCCAGCGGGCAGAGCGGCGTGGAGCTGGGGCTTAGGGCGATCCTGGGCAGCGCGCCGAAGGTGGAGAAGGTGGCGAGCCTGCTGCGGGTGGACTGCCCGGCCACCACCTACGCCCTGGGGGGCGAGGCAAAGCAGCTGCACAAGGCGAGCTACCAGGTGGAGGGCGAGCTTGCCCTGCACCTGAGCTGGAGCCAGGCAGGGGAAGTGTCGGCCACGGCCACGGGGGGAAGCGTGGCGGCGGCAGAGCTGTACGCGGCGGCGGGGGACATTACGCTGATGGGGAACGGGCCAGTGGAGCTGGTGGTGAGCGGGAAGGCGCTGGCCACCAGCGCGCAGACGGCCACGGCCCCGGCGCCGGACGCGGACCCCAGCGGGGCGGTGGAGGTGCTGAATAACCCCTTGGTGACGAGCCCGGAGCGGGCGGCGGCGGTTGCGGCGTGGGTGCGGGACTACCTGCTGCGGCGCTCGACCTACAGCTGCGCCACCCGCGGTAACCCGGAGTTCGACCCGCTGGACCGGGTGCTGCTGGGCACCGAGTTTGCGGCGCGGGTGCCCGCCCAGGTGTTGAAAAACGAGCTGGAGTACAGCGGCGGGGGGCTGAAAGGGAATTTGATCTTAAAGCGGGGTGATACAACTTGAAGAAGAGCCAGAACTACAACCTGCGGCTGCCGGAGCGGGTGGCGGAGCGGAACGACCCGGCGGACATCGACGACCTGACCTACGACATGGAGGCGATCGACCGGGAGCTGGCGCGGCAGAAAAAGGCGGACGAGGACCTGGAAAAGCTGAAGGCGGGGAAGGCGGAGCTGAACGCGCACAGCAGCGCGGCGGTGCTGGCGCACCCGGACGGCAGCGTGACGGACGAGAAGCTGGGCAGCCGGGCGATGGGCAGTGTGCGGGACAAATTGCAGCGGCTGCTGGAGCTGGTGGGGGAGCAGCTGGCGGCGATCCAGGGGACGGAGCAGTGGAACGACACGCCGGCGGCGGACCTGGCGGGGGCGCGGCGGAGCATGGACGCGTTCGCGGCCCATGCGGCGGACAAAACAAACCCCCACGGGGTGACGAAAGCCCAGGTGGGGCTGGGCAACGTGCCGAACGCGGCCACCAACGACCAGACCCCCACCTACACCGAGGCGGACGCGCTGGCCCCACTGAGCAGCGGGGAGAAGCTGGGGGCTGCCATGGGCAAGCTGGCCAAGGCAGTGACCGATCTGATCGCTCATATGGCCAATAAGGCGAACCCCCACGGGGTGACCAAGGCGCAGGTGGGGCTGGGCAGCGTGACGGACGACGCGCAGGTAAAGCGCAGCGAGCTGGGCAAGGCGGGGGGCGTGGCGACGCTGGACGCGGCGGGCACGGTGCCGGCGGCGCAGCTGCCGAGCTTTGTGGACGATGTGCTGGAGTACCCGGCGGCGGAGCAGTTCCCGGGCGTGGGGGAGAGCGGGAAGATCTATGTGAGCCTGGAAGATAACCTGACCTGGCGGTGGAGCGGGACGGGCTACGTGGAGATCTCGAAGAGCCTGGCGCTGGGGGAGACGGCGGCCACGGCGTATGCGGGGGACAAGGGCAAGGCTGTGGCGGCGGAACTGGCGGAGACGAAAACAGTGGTGGCGGCCAACACGGCGGCACGGCACGGCCACGAAAACAAGGGAGTGCTGGATGGGCTGACGGCGGCGCTGGTGAAGGCGTGGAGCGAGGCGATCCAGACGCTGCGGGTGGGCACGGTGGCCAGCGGGGCTGTGGCCTCGGCCAGCATTACCAAGACAGGGAGCGAGGCGGTGCTGGACCTGACGCTGCCCTTTGGCGCGCAGGGGCCGAAGGGGGACAAGGGCGAGAAAGGGGACACCGGCGCCACGGGCCCGCAGGGCGAACAGGGCGAGCGGGGCGAGACCGGCCTGCCAGGGCCGAACACGGTGACAGCGGCCACCACCACGAGCGGGTTTACAAACGGGCATGTGCTGTACAACGACAACGGCAGGGTGGGGGCGAAGGCGCTGCCGACGGCGCTGAAGAACCCCGCGGGGCTGACGATCCGGCTGAACGGGGTGAGCCAGGGCGCGTATGACGGCAGCGCGGCGAAGGCGGTGGATGTGACGCCGGCGAGCCTGGGGATCCGCAAGTACGCGGCGGCGCTGGAGCTTGCGGGGTGGGCCCGGCAGGCGGACGGGAGCTACACCCAGACAGCGGCCTGCGAGGGGATAACGGCGCAGGTGGTGATCTGGGACGTGCGGGCGCAGCCGGGGGCGACCACGGCGGAGAACCTGGCGATCGCGGAGGCGCTGGGCTGCATGTGCCCTTCCCGGTTTCGTGGACAGTAAAAATGAAGAAAAAACAGAAAGAAACGCAGGATATCTTGTCGTATCACACTCAGGCGGCGGGATGCTCAGACAAGGCACGCGCAAAGGCATCCGGAGGACGCCAGCCAATAGAGGAATGCGGGCGCACTGGGTTGTAAAAGGTCTCGATATAAGCGAAGACGTCTGCCATGGCTTGTGCCCTTGAGGCGAAATGGCGCAGATGGACGCACTCGCACTTGAGGCAGCTGAAGAAGTTTTCGGCCACGGCGTTGTCATAGGGATCGCCCTTGCGGGACATGCTTTGCCGGATGCCGAGGCTGGCGAGACGCTGACGGTAAGCGTAGGCGGCGTATTGGACGCCGCGGTCGGAGTGGAAGATGAGGCCGGGCAGAGGCTTGCGGCGCCGGACGGCCATGCCGAGGGCGGCGAGAGTGAGATTTGTGTCGATGCGGTCGGAGAAGGCGTAGCCGACGATCTGCTTTGTGCAAAGGTCTTTCACAACAGCGCAGTAGAGCCAGCCCTCGCCGGTGGGGATATAGGTAATATCGCCGACCCATGCGGTGTCTGGCTTGTCAAAGGAGAAGCGGCGCGCAAGGAGATTGGGCGCGATGGGGTGCGCGTGTCTTGAGTTGGTCGTGGCTTTGTAGGCACGCCTGCGCGTGGAGGAGATGTTCATCTCGTTCATCAGGCGGTGGATGCGCTTGCGCGAGCAGGAAAGCTGCGGGCGGATCAGGTGATACAGGCTGTCCAGCCCAAGGGCGGGATAACGCTGGTGCAGGCTCAGCAGCCGGCGTTTCAGTTCCTGATCCTTCTGCCGGCGCAAAGAGGGTTTGCGGCCCAGCCATTCGTAGTACCCGCTGCGGGAGACCTCCAGCAGTCGGCATACAAGTTCCACAGAGGCCCCCGCGCGGGCCGTACGGATGTACCGGTACTTGTCCTCTATGGTTTGGAAAGTATGCCGACGGATTTTTTTAGGATGTCAATGACCCCGTCTTTCTCTTCAAGCTTCTTGCGCAGTGCTCGAATCTCCGTCTCCAGTTCGCGCAGGCGTCTGGCGTCGCGGTTTTGGCGGTCAGCTTGCCCCGGCGATGGTGCGCCCGCCGCTTTCAGCCAGCTGCGCAGCGTGTCGATGCAGATGCCGAGTTCCGCGGCCACCTCCCGGCTGGGCCGCCCCTGCTCGGTGACCATCCGCACTGCCCCCGCCTTGAAGGCCTCATCGTAACGCGGCGGCGCTGGGTGCTTTCGTTCTTTGGTTGACATTTTTCATTACCCCTTTCCATTATACAGATTGTTTTTCTGTCCGGCAAATCGGGTATGGGGGCAAAATCATTAGAAAAAGAAAGGGAGAAGCACAATGAAGTATGTATGCAGCGTTTGCGGTTGGGAATACGACGAGAGCGCAGGTTACCCGGAGGGCGGCATTACGCCGGGAACGCCCTGGAGCGAGGTGCCGGAGGATTTTGAGTGCCCCCTGTGCGGCGTGGGTAAGGATTCCTTCGAAGAGGCGTGAGCTTTCTGCAAGAGAGGCAAAGACTATGAGTTATGAAAACTGGAAGGACAAAATCGGCACATTCGAAGTGATGGACGTGCGGGGCAAAAAGATGGACTTCTTCCCCGCATTGAAGGCAAAGGCTGCCGCGCTGAAAAATGGCGAAGGACTGCATATCATCCAGACCTTCGAGCCTGTCCCCCTGTACCCGGTGTTGGCTCTTATGGGCTTTGAGCGTCACACGGAGAAGGTGAGCGGCAGCGAATACCACGTCTGGTTTTATCGAGTGAGGAAAGGAGAATAACTGCATGAGTTACGAAAACTGGAAGGACAAAGCGCAGGGGTTTCAGACCATGGATGTGCGCCATATACAGGGCAGCTTCTTTGAAGGGCTGAAGAAACGAGCCGAGGCGTTGGAGGTGGGCGAAGGATTACACATCATCCAGACCTTTGAGCCGCATCCACTGTACGCTGTCATGGAGGGCTTGGGCTACGAACACCACACCGAGCAGCGGAGTGAGGCGGAGTTCCATGTCTGGTTCTGCCGTGTGGAGAAAAAGGAAGGCGACAGCTCCGCTCCCTTCAAGCCGCTGGCTCTTTTGAACTATCCCATGATCGATGAAAAGCTGGGGCAGATCGCCGTGGATTTTTGGGAGACCACATGGCAGAGCGAGAAGCGCGTACTGCCCTACGAAACGCGGCTGCTGCTGTCCCTGACCAACGCAGTGGGTGCAGGCCGGATGCGGCAGGCAGCGCGGGAACTGGTAAAAGCATATATCCACGGCGTAGAGAGCGCCGCGTTGGACGACGTGTTCGAGCTGCTGGCATGGAATCAGGGCATCGGCTTTTTCAGCAGCGAGATCGGCCCCTCGGCGCTGTTTCAGGCGTACAAGCTCATTAAAAACGGTGAGAAGCAGGGCGAGTCCCGGGAGGATATCTGCAACATGCTGCGCGAGAAATTCGGAGAGAAGAACCCGGAAATGCAGGTTCTGAACTAAAAAGCAGAAGGAGACAAACGACAATGGATAACAGGATGTTTTGTTTTCAGTGCGAGCAGACGGCAGGCTGCGCTGGTTGTACTGGAAAAGCCGGCGTCTGCGGCAAAACCACTGAGGTGGCGGAGCTTCAGGATCAACTGACTGGCGCTCTGGTTGGACTGTCCCGTGCGGTAGATAATGCCCCGGATACGAATGAGGGGACTTGGCGGCTGATGATCGAGGGCTTGTTCACCACCGTCACCAATGTGAACTTTAACGAAAAGACTATCCGGGATTTGATTGACCGGGTACATGCGGAAAAGGCACGGCTGGTGCCCAACTGCTATAGCTGCACCTCTCGCTGTGGGCGGAACGATGACTATGACATGCACCTGCTTTGGAGCGCACAGGAGGATGTGCGCAGCCTAAAATCCCTGATCCTTTTCGGTGTGCGTGGCATGGCGGCGTACGCCTATCACGCCATGGTGCTGGGCTATACGGACGACGCTGTGAACCGCTTCTTTGCCAAGGCGCTGTTTGCCGTGGGCGAGGACTGGGGCATGGGCGAGCTGCTGCCCATCGTGATGGAGGTGGGCGAGAAGAACCTCCAGTGCATGGCGCTACTGGATAAGGCCAACACCGAGACCTACGGCACGCCCACGCCCGTGACCGTCCCGCTGACGGTGGAGAAGGGGCCGTTCATCGTCATCACCGGCCATGATCTCCACGACCTGAAGCTGCTGCTGGAGCAGACGGCGGGCAAGGGCGTGAATATCTACACGCACGGCGAAATGCTGCCTGCCCACGGCTATCCGGAACTGAAGAAATACCCACACCTCAAGGGTAACTTCGGCACGGCGTGGCAGAACCAGCAAAGAGAATTTGCCGACATCCCCGCACCGGTGCTGTTTACCACCAACTGTCTGATGCCGCCGCGCCCCGGCTATGCAGACCGTGTGTTCACCACGGCGCTGGTATCCTATCCTGAAATCACCCACATAGACGAAGATAAGGATTTCTCCCCCGTCATCGAAAAGGCACTGGCGCTAGGTGGCTACAACGAGGACAAGCCGTTCACCGGCATCAATGGCGGCGGCACGGTCATGACCGGCTTCGGCCATGGCGCGGTGCTTGGCGTGGCGGATCAGGTGATCGAGGCAGTAAAGAGCGGTGCCATCCGGCACTTTTTCCTGGTCGGCGGCTGTGACGGAGCCCGCCCCGGACGGAACTACTACACCGAGTTTGTCAAGCAGACGCCCGCCGACACTGTGGTGCTGACGCTGGCCTGCGGAAAATACCGCTTCAACGACCTTGACCTCGGGACCATTGGCGGCCTGCCTCGGTTGATGGATGTAGGACAGTGTAACGACGCCTACGGGGCCGTTAGAATTGCGCTGGCCTTGGCGGATGCCTTTGGCTGCGGGGTCAACGACCTGCCCCTGTCTCTGGTGCTCTCGTGGTATGAGCAGAAGGCGGTGTGTATCCTGCTGACGCTGCTGTATCTGGGCATCAGGAATATCCGTCTCGGCCCCACGCTGCCGGCGTTCGTCTCGCCGGGTGTGCTGAACTATCTGGTGGAGAATTTCCATATTGCTCCGGTCACCACCCCGGAGGAGGATCTGAAGGTGCTGCTGAAGCGCTGACAAACCGTAATGCGGCTGCGGAGAGGAACATCTCCGTAGCCGCCTTTTTTAAAAGCAATCATTGGAGGCGCGGCCATTTATCCGCGCCACTCATGAGTTGTCCGTTTGCTTTTCGTTCTTTGCTTCGATACTCCTACACGCCGCCTGCACCAGATAATGCTTCTCATGGCAGAACACCTGGAGATGTGAGGAAAGCTGCTTGCTGCAAAAGCCGCAACACTTTGTATCTTAACATAAGATTTATGGCTCGGTGCTATAATAACCTCAGCAAACTGGGCAATCGCCAAAGAAAGGATAGATTAGGACTATGAGATCACGACGGGATAGCATTCTCGTTTTATGCATTGTGCTTATTGCCGCCATACTTGCAGGCTGCGGCGCAGCCGAGCAGCGACCGGCATTGGATAGGATCGAGTACACGAACCTGAACGACAGCGGATCAAGGGAGCTTTTGAAGGAGCTGCTCTCCGAGATAGGCGTGTCAGACGAGCGTGTTCAGGGCTTTTTCCGCCGTGTGGACCACTTTCATGACAGCGTGAAGCAGGAATGGCTTACGGATGGCTTTGAGAAAGCGGAGCTGCTGTATACGAAATATGACACTTACGCGATGCAGGACGAATGGACGGCGAAGAACGGGACATTTCCGGGCTATAACTGCCGGATCACCGCCATGAACCTGTTTGGGGACTTCCTCTCCGTGAGCGCAGACTCTCAAATCAATGCTGGTGAAGATGTGCTGTTTGTGGACGAGGAAGCGCTGAAAACAGATCCCGATGCGCTGGGCGGAAGCAGTCTTGCAGATTTCCGCGCACTGTATTCCTCCATGAAGGCGGAGGATACCACGGAGATCAAGCGTCATGTGCAAACCGTACAAGAGGAATGGGCTTCCCGCGGCGTTACCTTTCGGGAGAATGAACGGATCCGCCTCATCACGGTATTCTTCCACGATAAGCCGACCGAGGAGGAATCTCTGCTGTTTGTCGGGCATGTTGGCGTACTTTTGACGGCGAAGGACGGGACGCTGTACTTTGTAGAAAAGGTCGCCTTCCAGGAGCCGTACCGGATGCTGCGCTTTGTGGACCGAACGGCGCTGAGCGATTACCTTATGGGGAAATATGACACCTCATGGGGACAGGATACGGCGAGCCCCTTTATCATGGAGAACGACAAGCTTATGGACGGCTGGCGTCCAAACCCGAATAGAGGAAGCTCCGCGCTCGACTAAGGACTGCGCGTTGCTGCCAATATAAAAATCCCCGACTCCGATCGGGGATTTCTTATATTATCCTCTGCTGAAGCTGTGGAGAAAACCAGATAAAGCACATCAACGCTGCAAAGTGACTTCAAATCATAGAATGTTACTTTGCGTTGCTTGCCGCAACGGCGATGTTCCTGCTAAACTATGCATGAAATCTTTAGAGAAAGAAGGTGTTTCCGTGCTTCATGAAAATCTTCGGTTGAAGCGAAAGGAGCGAGGTCTTTCGCAGGAGGAATTGGCATCACGTCTTCATGTTGTCAGACAGACCATTTCAAAATGGGAAAAAGGAATGTCTGTTCCCGATTCTGAACAGTTGATAAAAATTGCCGTCATTCTCGAAACGACCGTAAGCGAGCTTCTTGGAACCAAAGTGGAAAACGAAGAGGAACCAGACCGGTTGGCAAAAGAGCTGTCCCGCATCAACACGCAGCTTGCCATCAGAAACCATCGGATGCGGCATGTGCTGAAAATCATCGCTGTTGCTCTGCTCGTATTTATAGCTTTGATTTTTGCAATTATGGCGTTGAATTATGCGCCAATGTCGCAATCGAAATACACAAAGAGGGATGCTGCCCTTTTGCTTCCAAACAGGACAGATGTAATTTCAGTGAGCATTTCTTGGGATGATGAAAGAGAAACGATTACTGATAAAAGAGAAATAGACAATCTGTTCGCCAACTTATCAACAGTGCGCATTAAGTCGGGCGAAAGCTATAATGACTCTCCAATGACAGACAAGTTTATAAAGATTTTCTTTGAGGTTTCCGACGGGCTGAGCGGATGTGTTGTCTACGTCTTTGAGGATGAGAACGGATTCCTTATAGAACAACCCTATAGTGGAATCTTTTCAATAGAAGAAAAACAATACGCCGAAATCTTTGAAACCCTTTTTTAGCGGTGCAGCCACCAAGCTATGAAAAAGGAGTGCCTATTTGGGCACTCCTTTGCTCTGCTGGAACAGTGGGAAGCTGTCATTTTTAGTCTGCTTCTTTATCATATACAAGCATTGGCGCATTGGCGTTCAGCTTTTTAAACTCCATGTAGGCTATGGCAAAGGCGCAGACCTGCCGTGTGCATCCGGGGGCGTTGTCCTTGGGATAGAGATGTGGTTATTTCTCTCTAAAGAGCGAAACAGAGTTTAATAAAATCGATATTCCTACACATACCCACAGAGCCTTGCTCATGGTTGGCATGATATCCATCAAGCCTCCCCAATCTTCATTTAGCACACGCATCGCTCCGTCTGAATAAAACGAACAGACGGTCAATGCAGTGAAAGATAAGGCTGCGAATCTAAACCATTTTTCATTCTTACTTTTAAAAGAGCAAATCAAATTGAATCCTGTAAAAATGATTGCAGAAATTCCTAAAAACAGCCACATATATTGTCTCCTTAAATTCTCTTACCCTGCACTCCTATGAGGCATGGTTCGCAATCGTGTTGCCTGCGGACAGGAACTGCCGATGAGAGGATCGTTCGCAGCTCCTTTACCGGTTCTCCGCCAGATATTCCTCCGCATAGTGGACGGCTACCGCGCCGTCCGATACGGCGGTGACCACCTGCCGCAGCGCCTTGGTGCGCACGTCGCCCACGGCGAACACGCCGGGGATGCTGGTGCGGGTGGATTCGTCCGCGATGATATAGCCGGACTTGTCCAGCGCCAGCTCCCCTTGGAACAGCTCCGTGGCCGGGGCGCGTCCCACGCTGATGAACACGCCGTCGCAGGCAAGGTCGCGTTCTGCGCCGGTGTTGACGTCTTTTAGCCGAAGCCCCGTCAGGCGGCTTTCGTGCAGCAGCGCGGAAACGGTGCTGTTCCAGCAGAATTCCACGTTGGGCGCGTTCATCAGTGGCTCATGATAGACTTTCGTAGCCCGCAGGCTGTCCCGGCGGTGGATGAGGTAGACCTTTTTTGCGATGCGGGACAGGGTCAGGGCATCCGCCGCGGCGGAATTGCCGCCGCCCACCACCGCCACGGTCTTGCCCCGATAGGGCGCGCCGTCGCAGGCGGCGCAGTAGTGAACGCCTTTGCCAACGAGCGCTTCCTCGCCGGGAACGCCCAAGGGACGATGTGACGCGCCGGTGGCGATGACCACTGTGCGGCCCTGAAAAACACCCTCGCTGGTGTCCAGCGTCTTGATTTTCCCGGAAAGGCTGGCCTTATACACCTCCGCCAGCTCCGTCACCGCACCGAAGCGCTCGGCGCTTTGCTGCATTTTTTCGCCCAGCGTAAAGCCGTCGATGCCGCTTTCAAAGCCTGGATAGTTGTCGATCTGTTCCGTCAGCGCCATCTGCCCGCCGGCGGAGAGCTTCTCCAGCACCAGTACAGAAAGCCCGCTTCTGGCGGCATACAGGGCGGCGGTGTATCCGGCGGGGCCGCCGCCGATGACGATCATATCGTAGATTTTTTCCATGGCCGTCTCCTTACTGAGAAAGCGTTTCCTGAATAAACGCCTCGATGGCCGCCTTGGAGCCGGGCGCCACCACAGAGCCGATCACCTCGCCGTTCTTAAAGAGCATCAGCGTGGGGATGGTGTCGATGCCGAAGCGCTGGATGAGCTGCGGCTCCTCGTCGTAGTTGATCTTGCCAGCGATGAGCGTATCGGCGTACTGCTCCCCCACCTTGTCAAAGGCCGGGGCAATACGGCGGCAGTAGGGGCACCACTGGGCCCAGAAATCCACCAGCACGGGCTTGTCCGCGCGGAGAACGTCGTTTTCAAAGCTGTTGGTCGTAATGGTAAGCATCGTATATCCTCCTATTTCTGTGCAAAAAGTTGTGTTTCAATATCTGTAATCGTAATGTGCGAGAGGTAGGCGGCGCACTGCTCGTTCATGTTCCGGTAGAGCGCATCCATCACGCCCGCCATGCCGGAGCAGATGGCGCAGTTCCGGTCAATGTCGCCGCTGTGCCACGCGCAGTCCACAAAGCGGGTATTTACCGCCTCCGCCACCTGCCGCAGGGTCAGCGTCGCCGGGTCTGTCGTCAGGCGGTAGCCGCCGTCCAGGCCCTCCCGGGTCTCCACCATTCCCGCCTTTTTCAGCCCCGCCAGCACCCGGCGGACGCGGGTGGGATTGGTGCAGATGTTCTCCGCCAGCGCTTCGCTGCTGAGAGAGCGTCCGCTGTGGCTCAGGCAGACCAGCGCATGGACGGCCAGATTAAAAGAACTGTCCACTCTTACCCCTCCTTCACAAGCTCGTAGGGCCAGTCGATGACGCCGCCAAAGTCGTAGACGCTCTGATACCCCAGCGCCAGCAGCTTTTGGGCGGCATCCTTGCTGCGGCGGCCGCTGCGGCAGTAGACCAGCAGCGTGGCTTCCTTATCGGGGAGAGCCTCGGGCATTTCACTGCCGATGCTTTCATTGGGGACAAGGACGGCGTTTTCAATATGCCCGCCGTCGTATTCCTCCCGGGTGCGGACGTCCACCACCACGACCTCCTGCGAAGCCATCATCTCATAGGCTTCCTCGGCGCTGATCTTCTGATACGCTGCCTTGTCTGTCATGTCCTCCGCCGTGTCCGCTTTTGCCTTGGACAGCGCGCAGCCGCTCAGCAGCGCGAGCGAGGCGGCAAGAAGCGCAAAAAGCAATATCTGACGCATAATTAACCTCCAATGCAACTGTGTTCACTACTGATACAGTTTATACTGTGACTATAGCAGATACAGTTGAGATTGTCAAGGCTTTTTGAAGCAATTTGGGGGCGCAAGACCCTTGTGGCTGTTGACAGAGAAAAAAATATAGGTATAATAAAAGCAAAAGAATAAGACTTATTCTTGTATTTGGAGGGTTGGCAGTATGCCAAAATACGCAGAGGAGATATTGGCCGCCGTAACGGAGCTGCAGCAGCATCCCACGGCGGAGCAGGTGTTTCTGGAGATGAAAAGGGAGCATCCCAGTATCGCCATTGGCACCGTGTATAAGCATCTGAATGCCTTGGCAGAGGAGGGCCTGCTGCACCGCATCACGGAGTCGGGTTCGCCGGACCGGTACGACCGAACGGAGCGGCACGATCACTTGATTTGCAGCCGGTGCGGGAAAATCGCAGACGTTCACCTGCCGGATATGCAGAGCCAGATCGAACGGGCGCTGGGACGGGAGATCCTCTCGTATGATCTTAAAATCCGGTATATCTGTCCCGATTGCAGGGGACAGGAAGAAAACAACACTGAAGGAGGAGACCTATGAACGCAAACGTATCGAAGTTGCTCAACGAGCAGATCAACAAGGAGTTCTACTCTGCCTATCTGTATCTGGATTTTGCCAACTACTACGCCTCCGTGGGCTTAGACGGCTTTGAGAACTGGTACCGGGTGCAGGCGCAGGAGGAGCGGGATCACGCCATGCTGTTTTATCAGTATTTGCAGAACAACGGCGAGGGCGTCACCTTTGAGGCCATTGCAAAGCCCGAGTGGGAGCGAGGCGGCCACATGACCCCGCTGAAAAAGGCGCTGGAGCATGAGAAGCTGGTCACCGCCAGCATCGACGCCATCTACGCCGCCGCATACGAGGCCAGGGACTTCCGCACCATGCAGATGCTGGACTGGTTCATTAAGGAGCAGGGCGAGGAGGAGAAGAACGCCGCCGACCTCATCACAAAGATGGAGATGTTCGGCGGAGACAGCAAGGGGCTGTATATGCTCAACAGTGAGCTGAAGGCCCGGGTATACACCGCGCCCTCCCTGGTGCTGTAAAAGAGAAGATGAGCGTATTTGCAAATATGACCCCGGTAGACTGGGCCGTGATGATAGCGGTGCTTGCCTTGATAGGTGGAGCCTACTGGCTCATCGAGGATTCCCGAAAAAAGGGAGCGAAGGCGGGCGGCAAGCTCTGCGGCGGCTGTCCGCATTATTGCAGGATGGGCAGGAATTGCGATGGGACGCCTAAGGAACAGGCAGGCGCAACGGAGAATGCCAAGGAAGGGCCGGAGTTGCCTGATGAGAACGGATAATGGTGGACAGCATGCTTTTTAACCTGCTTCTCAATATAGGGCTTCTCGTTCTGATCGCTACCATGCTGACCAATCTGCCACCGGTGAGGGCCCTCCTGCTGGAGGAAAAGCAGACATTCCGCAGCCGGCTTTGGCTTTCCCTGATTTTTGGCATGGTCAGCATTTGCTCCACCTATATCGGGGTGCCTATTCAGGGCGCAATCGTTAACACCCGCGTCATCGGCGTGATGGCTGCGGGGCTTTTGGGCGGCCCGTACGTGGGCGTAGGAGCCGCCCTGATCGGCGGGATCCATCGGTATCTTTTCGACATCGGCGGCTTTACTGCGGTAAGCTGCGCCCTGTCTACCATAATGGAGGGCGCCATAGGGGCTGCGTTTTCCCGCAAATTCAAGGCGGGGGAAATCGGAGGCGGGGAGCTGTTTTTGCTCACGGCGGTGGCTGAGATGGGGCAGATGGCCATCATCCTTTTGGTGGCGAGGCCATACTCGGCGGCGATCGCGCTGGTGGAGAAGATATCCCTTCCCATGATACTGATGAATTCTTTTGGCATGATGGTATTTATCGGGGTCTTCAACCGTATTTTTCTGGTGGAGGAAAGCCTGTACGGTGAGAAAATGAGGATAGCCCTTGCCATTTCGGAAAAAAGCCTGCCACATTTAAGAAACGGACTGCACAGCAGGGAGGATATGGCAGAGGCGGTGAGGATAATCCACCGCTCCACCGACTGCGAGGCGGTCATGATAACTGACGCTAAGGAGGTGCTGGCAAAGGTCGGCGGAGGGGGCGAATTTGAGGCGCTCGAGCATTGCCCGCTCATCGCGCCCATACCCGACTCAATCCGGACGGGAAATGCGCTGATGGAGATATATACCGCCCAAGGCGATCAGCGGGAGCTCTTCTGTCCGGCGCTGGAGGGTAATGTGGTGATCGCCGCGCCGCTCGTGGAGCAGGACAAGGTGGTGGGCTCACTGGCTATCATCGTGAAAAAGCGTTGGCATGGCTATAAGCCCCACCTGATAATCGTCACGGAGCTGGCCCGGCTTTTTTCTACCCAGCTTGAGCTTTCGGATCTGGATTATCAGAGGCGGCTGAGAAAGCGGGCCGAGCTTAGGGCCCTGCAAAATCAGGTCAACCCGCATTTTCTGTACAACATATTGAACACCATATCCAGCGTATGCCGCGAAAACCCGGACAGAGCCAGAGAGCTGCTTTTGACCCTGTCCTTATACTATAGGCAGACCCTGGAGAATGAACAATACATGATACGCCTTTCCACAGAGCTGTATCAGGTAATGAACTATCTCAAGCTGGAGCAGGCCCGCTTTGAAGAAAAGCTGGCTGTGGAATTTGATATTGAGGAGGAGCTGGATTGCGTCCTGCCCTCTTTTATCCTGCAGCCTCTTGTGGAAAATGCGGTGCGCTATGGCGTGGATAAAAGGGGCTTCCGCATTATAAACATCAGCGCGGAGACAAAGGAGGATGCGGCGGTCATCGCTGTGACGGATCATGGCTCCGGCATACCCGACGAGGTGGTACGGAGCTTAAAGGCAGGGCAAGGCAAGGGCGTTGGCCTGCTCAATGTGCATAAGCGGCTGCAAAGCCTTTACGGAGAGGAAGGGGGATTACAGATCACCGTTACAGAAAATGGCTCCCGGGTGGCTTTTCGCATCCCCTTGGGGAAGATCGAGGATCTTGGGGAGCCTGCGGCGATTTCGGCGCAGGGACGGGCGGTTTGAGGCAAAGCATGGGTATGAAGGATGAACGGGGGAGAAAGCGTATGAAAATTGCGGTGATAGACGACGAGCGCTCCGCCAGAAACGAATTGATATATCAGATACTGCATACGATGCCGGAGAGCGAGATATCAGAGGCGGACAGCGGAAGCAGCGCGCTTGCGCTGATGAGCGAGAATGACTTTGATATATTGTTCGTGGATATCGGGTTAAACGATATGGAGGGCACGACGTTAGCCGCCGCGGCAAGAAAGCTGCTGCCCGCCGCCCAGATAGTCTTTGCCACGGCTTATTCCCAATACGGGGTAAGGGCCTTTGAGCTGGGGGTAAACAATTACCTGCTAAAGCCCTTTGACCCGGCGAGGGTGCATACCGTGCTGGAAAAGTGCCGCAGGGAACTGGAGGGCGAGGCTGCTAAAGCAGCGGATACGCGGCAGGGCAGGGAACAGCTCCATACCTCGCGCCGCCTGCCGGTGAATATCAACAGGACTATCGTGCTGCTGGATATTGACCAGATCGTATATATCGAAACCCTGGGACGGGGATGCGTTATCCACACCACCCGCAAGGATTACGTTGAAAACGCGCTGCTGGGAGAATACGAAAAGAAGCTCGCCGGCAGCGGCTTTTGCCGGATACATAAGAGCTTTCTGGTCAATTTGAGCTACATAAGCGAGATCCTCCCCTGGGCCAATAATGGATTTGCCCTTAAAATGCAGGGCTATGAGCAAAATATACTGCCCGTGAGCAGGGAAAAGATAAAAACCCTGCGTCAGCTTTGGGATTTCTAAAGAGACGCTTTGAGCCGGCAGCCGATGTGCTGGCTCCGTTTATGCCGCGCATTTTACACTTTACACAGCGCAATATACACTTGGCGCAAATAAGCTTCCCTTAACTTTTCTTTTATGTATAATACAAAATACCCAAAACCTCGGATAAACGGAAGATGGAACCGTACAAAAAGAAAATAAGGAGGGAAAAAGAATGATTAGCTTTTTTGTATGTCTTGTGGTTTTGATCGTAGGCTTTTTCACTTATGGGAAAATAGCGGAGAAGGTTTTTGGCTCCGATGACAGGACGCCGCCTTCCCTTGCCATGACGGACGGCGCGGACTATGTGCCTATGAGCACGCCGAGGGTCTTTCTCATTCAGCTTTTGAACATCGCAGGCCTTGGCCCGATATTCGGCGCGCTTGCCGGCGCGTGTTGGGGCCCAAGCGTATTTCTCTGGATCACATTGGGCACCATTTTTGCCGGCGCAGTCCACGATTTTATGATAGGCATGATGTCTATGCGGCATAAGGGTGCCAGCGTTTCCGAACTTACCGGAACCTACCTGGGCAAGGGTATGCTTCAGGTGATGCGCGTGTTCTCCGTGGTGCTGCTGGTGCTCGTGGGCGTTACCTTCTCTACCGGCCCTGCCAATCTTCTGGCCATGCTCACCCCTAAGGTGCTGGATACCAAGTTCTGGCTGGTCGTGGTGCTTATTTATTACTTCATCGCCACATTCGTCCCCATCGACAAGGTGATTGGTAAAATTTACCCGGTATTTGGTATATGCCTTATCGTCATGGCGCTCGGCGTGGGCGGCGGCATACTGCTAAAGGGCTACCACATCCCCGAGATCACCCTGACAAACCTGCATCCATCTAACACTCCCATTTGGCCCATCATGTTTGTATCCGTGGCCTGCGGTGCCATATCCGGCTTCCACGCCACTCAGTCGCCACTGATGGCGCGCTGCATCAGGACGGAAAAGGACGGACGAAAGGTATTTTACGGCGCTATGGTGGCGGAGGGCATCATAGCCCTGATATGGGCTGCTGCGGGAGTGGCCTTCTACAACGGTACCGGCGGCCTTGCTGAGGCTCTCTCTCAGGGACAGTCCGTAGTGGTATACGATATATGCTTTACCCTGCTTGGCCCCGTGGGCGCGGTGATCGCCATGATAGGCGTTATCGCCTGTCCCGTTTCCTCCGCGGATACCGCCTATCGCAGCGCGAGGCTGACCCTGGCGGATTGGTTTAACTACGATCAGAAGCCGGTCAAGAACCGCCTGATTCTAACCGTGCCGCTGCTCGCCGTGGGCGCGGTGCTGACACAGGTAGATGTGCAGATCGTATGGCGGTATTTCTCCTGGTCCAACCAGACCCTTGCCATGATCGCCCTCTGGGCGGCCAGCGTGTACCTGTTCCGCAGGAAGAGGAACTATTGGATCACCGTGGTTCCTGCGAGCTTCATGTCCGCCGTATCCTGCACCTATATACTGATGGCGCAGGAGGGCTTTAAGCTCCCCACCTCCGTTGCATATCCGGTGGGAATCGCTTTCGCCGCGGCCTGCCTCGGGGTGTTTCTGTGGAGCTGCGTAATGGGCAAGGGCAAAAACGCCAACACGCCTGTTCAGGAAACTCCTTACGAATCAGCGCAGTAAGCCGTAAGATAGGCTGTCGAAGATAATATAGAACACGCAAAGGGGCGGGGACATTCATGGGAATGACTTCGCCCCTGATTTATTTTGCTCCGCGGCAATAGCCGCCCAAGCGTTGTCTTTTGCTTTTTAACGCAGTATATTTATCCCGCCCCTTGCCAAATTGAAGGAAACACGGTATAATATGACTGAAAGAACCGAAGTGGTCATATTTCAAGGAGGCACAGTCTTGGCTTTTACCGATTACGAAACCGAACAGCTTCGCAAGGCGCTGCTGAAGGAAACGAGACGTTGCGCGGTGACGTTAGGAATGAAGAAGACCTCCGTGGATCAGTTGACGAAGGCCGTGGGTATCGCCAAGGGCTCCTTTTATAAATTCTACGAATCCAAGGAAATGCTTTTCTTCGCGGTTTTAGAGGGAATCCACTCGGAGCTTTACAATGTAGCTGACCGGGCGTTGAGCGAAAATGGCGGCGTGCCGCCATCGGAGCGCACGGCAAAGGCGGTTCTTGCCGTTTGCAAGCGGCTTTCCGACACCGGCGATATGGTTTTCATCGAAAACGACGCGAAGCTGCTCCTGCAAAGGCTTCCGGAACCCGTCAAAAGGGAGCATTATCACGACGGCGAAGCGCACATACGTGAGCTGCTGGAGAAACACGACCTCGTGCCTAAGCGCGGCGTTTCTCTTGCCGCCGCTACAGTTCGGGGATTGATCCTGACGGTCTCCCACAGGGAGCAGATCGGGGAGTTGTACCCGCAGGCGCTTCAAACGCTGGTATGCGGCGCTTGCAGGGAGTTATTTGAATAAGACAAAATGCCGCAGAGGTGCGGCTTTTCCACGGCGGGGCGGTTAGCTGCATCTAACCGCAAAACCGCACAAGCATCGGTTAGCTATTTCCCGCAGATAAAAGGACGGCTATGAAAGGACGAAAGAATTTCTGGGACAGAGATGCCGGTTGGTACGATCGCTTCAGCCGAGTGTGTAAAAATGGAGGTGTGATATGTCATTCTTTGAAAACACCCGCAAGCCCGTAGGCTTTGGCGGGAAGCTCATGGTCGCCATGATGAACGTCGGGCACGGCGCCGTGGCCCGGTGGGGACTTCAATTTTTAGAGCTTGCGCCGGACGCCAAGGTGCTGGACTGCGGCTGCGGCGGCGGGGCGAACATCAAGAGACTTCTTAAAAAATGCCCGCAGGGCATCGTGAAGGGCATCGACTATTCGCCCGTCAGTGTGGAGAAATCCCAAAAGGTCAACGAGGCCGCCATCACGGAGGGCCGCTGCGCCGTTCTGCAAGGCAGCGTGGCGGATATGATGTTTGCTGACAACTGGTTCGACGCGGTCACGGCCTTTGAAACCGTCTATTTTTGGCCCGATCTGCCGCAGTGCTTCCGGGAGGTTTACCGGGTGCTGAAGGTCGGAGGGACATTTTTCATCTGCAACGAGAGCAATGGCGACACGGACAGGGACGAGAAGTGGACGAAGCTCATCGGCGGCATGAGCATCTACAAGGACATTGAATTAAAGGCGTATCTAGAGCAGGCGGGCTTTCACGGGGTGCAGATACACAAAAAGAAAAGCTGGCTTTGCATCACGGCGCGGAAATGAGGGAGACAGTAGACAGATGAAGGACAAGACGCTCCTATTTGACCGCAAATGCCATGTGCTGTATTCCAAGCCCTGCAAAAAAGAGATACGGGCAAAAATCGCCCTGCACTATTCGGAATCGGAGCAGGAGGCGGTTTGGGAACGGGTACAGCGGCAGTATGCGGAACTTCTCTCCGACTGGCGCACCGATTTGGGCGGCAAAAAGAACTTCCACAACGGCGTAGGCGGCACCTACGACTGCATCGCCATTATGAGCTACTACACAGTCTGCAAAGCTGTCACATCCTTCCGCGAGATCGAGGAGATGGAGGAAAACCTGATCCTGCCTATCTTCCGCAGGCTGCGGTTTGTGAACTGCAACAAGCCGTTCTGGAGGAAGCTGATGTACCGGGCGTTTGTACGGGCGAAACGCGGCTGCGACAAATGGCACGATTACGAGATGTCGGTTGCGCCTTATGATAAAGATGCCCCTATTTATTATGAGTTTACATCGTGTCCGGCAGCGGAATTTGCCATCCGGCACGGCCTTACGGACATCATGCCCGCCCTGTGCAATGTGGACTATGCTTCCATGGAGCTGCTCCACGCAAGGCTGGTGCGGACGACCACCTGCGTGGACGGCTGCCGATGCGACTATACCATCTGTGGCGACAAAGACCCGTACCTAAAGGAACATCCCGAATACCGGGATGAGGCGGGGTTCAGAAAGAACAAATAATGCTGCAACGCAAAGGCGGTGAGATAAATGGAAACCTTTTTCGGAATCATGATCCCTTTCTTGGGCACAACACTGGGCTCGGCCTGCGTGTTCTTTATGAAAAAATCCCTTGGCGATCTGGTGCGGCGCGCCCTCGCCGGCTTTGCTGCCGGAGTGATGGTCGCAGCTTCGATCTGGAGCCTGCTGATCCCCGCCATCGAGCAGTCGGAGGGCATGGGCAAGCTGTCCTTCCTCCCTGCCTTTATCGGCTTTTGGGTCGGCGTGCTGTTTTTGCTCCTGCTTGACCGTTTGATTCCCCATCTTCATGTGGGAAGTGAACAGGCCGAGGGTCCGAAAAGCAAGCTCGGGCGCACCACCATGATGGTGCTGGCTGTTACCTTACATAATATCCCGGAGGGAATGGCAGTCGGCGTGGTGTATGCAGGCTTTCTTTCGGGCAATACGCAGATTACTGCGGCAAGCGCACTGGCGCTGTCCCTCGGCATTGCCATTCAGAATTTTCCCGAGGGGGCGATCATCTCCATGCCGCTCCGGGCGGAGGGGGAACGCAAGGGCCGAGCATTTCTCGGCGGCGTGCTTTCCGGCGTTGTCGAGCCTATCGGCGCGGTGCTGACGCTTCTCGCCGCGCAGCTTGTGATCCCGGCGCTGCCGTATCTGCTGAGCTTTGCAGCGGGGGCCATGCTCTATGTGGTGGTGGAGGAGCTGATCCCGGAAATGTCGCAGGGAAAGCACTCCAACATCGGCACGATTTTCTTTGCCGTGGGCTTTAGCGTCATGATGACACTGGATGTGGCGCTGGGATAGCCAAGGCCGGTGTCTGACCAAGGCGGATTCAAGGCAGACTACTCATAAAATAGTCTGCCGTTTCTTCTGCCAATTAGTTAGAATGCGCTAACTAAAAGCGAGACGGCAGAAACCTGGAGGTTGAACAAAGAAAAGGAGGGGAAGCCCCGATAAACGGCTTCGGCGCTTGCCGGGCGGGGATTGGCGCGACATCTATCGCTTTGTGGCGTGGATGATTACGGGCTCCCTGTGCAGCATAGGCTTTACGGCGTGCCGGCACGGGACATATATGGACACAAACAGGGAAAAGACGCGGATGAAGGAGAAAAAGCACGATGAAGGAGAAAAGCATATGGTAACATTGACCGAAACAACAGAGATCGCCGCCCCTTTTGAAAAGCTGGAGTGGTGGGTGGACCATTTTGAGGAGGAGTTCGTCAAGTGGAGTCCGCTGCATTTGGAATGCGAACTGCTCAGCGGCGGCATTCAAGCCAGAGATAAAGTGCGCTTTCATGAAATCGTCATGGGCATGGATTATGACGTCACCGGCACGATCATTCGGGCGGAAAGGGACAGGGATCATTTTTCCTTTGCCTTCGAGAGCGATAAAAAAACTGCCGTCATCTCATTTGAGGGAGAGCGGACCGATACGGGTTGCCGCTTTCGCCATACAGAGAGCTTTGGCGTGCAGGCGCCGGTCATAGGGCCGGTGGTGAATTTTCTGATTTTCAAGATTCTTTACAGGAAAAAAGCGAATTGGCAGCTCATTCGGGACGATATGATCCTGGATAATCAGTACCTGACCGATATTCTGGAAAAGGGCAGATATCCGGCGCGCATCCCGCCGGAGCAGATCAGAAACATTTCCCCAAGGGAATTGATGGAGGGGGTCACTGGTCGCTAAAGCGGTGATCGGAAGTGTATGAAAAAGAAGATTTGGGGTATCCATGCGCCGTTCTATGATCGGGCGATACGTGGAATGAGCTGAATGGAACACACGCGAACCCCCTTGACAGATTCCTTCAGTGCGGCTATAATATACCAGCAGTATATACTGTCGGTATATCAGGAGGCACCAATGGAACGTACAGAGACTCAAATGAAGATCCTCGAAGTTGGGAAAAAAGAATTCCTGGAAAAAGGATTTAAGGACGCATCTTTGAATAAAATCGTCGCAGAGGCGGGCTTCACGAAGGGCGCCTTCTACGGCTATTACCCGGATAAGGCCGCGCTTTTTGAAGATCTTGTGGATGGGGCAGCAAAGGGACTGCTGGAGCAGTTCAAAGCCGCACAGGCCGCCCATTTCGATCTTGTCTCCGAGGAAAAGACGAAGGACAGCCTGAAGCTGTCCACTGAGTATTTGCGCGTCTTTGTGGAATATATGTACGCCCATTTTGATGCCTTCAAGCTGATCCTCTGCCGGGCGGAAGGTACGCGCTATGCAAACTTTTTGGAGGAGCTTGTGGAACTGGAGGTAGAGTGCTCAGAGGAATACTACGCACTTCTCCGCAAAAGAGGAAAGCTCTCCGGGAAAATGACAAAGCAGCTTCACCACATGATTACCAGCGCCTATTTTACGGCGGTATGTGAGACGATTGCCCATGATATGCCCAAAGAAGAAGCTATGCGGTATATTGAGGAGCTTGCAAAGTTTTTCAACTCTGGCTGGAAAGGCTTGCTCCGGCTGGAATAATGCACAATCACACAAGCACTTTAATTTTTTACACGCGAGTTAGCGTACTCTAACTGAACAATATAAAATTGGAGGTCGTTTATTATGCTTAAAACAGATTCGAAGAAGCTGGAAACAAGGGACTTTATATCGGTTGGTATCTTTTCGCTCATCTATTCTGTGGTGGCGTTTGTGATTGGCGGTGTTGCGCAGATGACGCCGGTCACTTTCCCGTTTATGCCAATGATCGTGGCGCTCTTTACGGGGACAGTTTTCATGCTCTATGTGGCAAAAATACCGAAGAAGGGAGCGCTCTCCATTCTCGGTGTAATCGCGGCGATTTTGCTGTTTATTACGGGAATGTTCTGGATGATGTCCGTATTCTTCCTGGTTTTCGGCTTGATTGCGGATTTTATCTGCGCTTCTGCTGATTTCAGATCCTTTAAGAAAAACCTGCTTGCCTACTGCGTCATGGCGCTTGCGCCGATGGGGGCGTATATTCCAATGGTTGTCATGCCCGCACAGTTTGATGCTTTTATGAAGAATAAAGGCGACTTCTCCTCCTTTGAAGGAGTGATTCATTCGATCGGGGCTACCTGGTGGGCGATCCCCGCAATGATTATCGGGACGATCGTCTGCGCGATCATCGGCGGACTGATTGGAAAGAAGCTTATGAAAAAACACTTTGAAAAAGCAGGGGTCGTATAAATGAGACTCGACCCACGGACGAAGCTTCTGATTCTCGCGGTCACAAGCGTTTCCGTTTTTGTGAATAAAAGCATCGCGGTGGAGTGTGTGCTTGCGGGGATTCCGCTTGTACTTCTGAGCGTTTCCGGCAATCTGAAAAGGATGCTGAAATACGCAGCATTTTTTCTCGCGCTTCTGCTGATCCAGCTTTTTATCGTACCGAGGCTGCCCGTGACTTTCGGCGGAATCGTCTATATGTTTGCAGTGTATATCCGCAAGCTTCTTCCCTGTTTTATACTGGGCAGCTTTCTGATTGCAACGACAAGCGTAAGTAGATTTCTTGCGGCGATCACAAAGCTCCGATTGTCGAAAGGACTCACGATTGCTCTTGCCGTTACGCTCCGTTATTTCCCGACCATGCGGGAAGAGTGGGCCTCCATACGGGATGCCATGGCGCTGCGAGGGATATCAGCGTCCGCGGCTGGGCTGATTAGCCATCCTATACAGACGATGGAGCATGTCTATGTTCCCCTGCTTGTTTCTGCTTCCAGAATTTCGGACGAGATTACGCAGGCAGCGATTACAAGAGGCATTGAGCACACAGGTGAAAGAAGCTGTATAGAGGAAATCGCGTTTTCATTTGCTGATTTGCTGGTGGTAATTGCTTACGCGGCGCTCGTTGCCGGCATGGTATACGCGGGCATGAAAGGGGTGTTTTGATTATGATATCGTTTCAAAATGTCTCTTTTACATACGCTGAAAGCGGGAACGGCGGAGTCCTTGATTTGAACCTTGTTGTTCGGTCCGGCGAATGCGTGCTGCTTTGCGGACCGTCCGGATGTGGAAAAACAACAGTTACACGGCTCGCAAACGGACTGATTCCCCATTTCTTCCACGGCAATCTTTCGGGGCAGGTGAACGTAAATGGTATGGATACCCGGGAGACAGAGATTGCTGCGCTATCGGATGCGGTAGGGACGGTTTTTCAGAATCCTCGAACGCAGTTTTTCAATACGGATACGGACAGCGAGATCGTGTTTGGGCTTGAAAATCGGGGCATTCCGCGAGAGGCTCTGCGCTCCCGATTAGATGAACTTACGGAGGAGTTGCATCTTAGCGAGCTCCGGGGTCGAAATATCTTTGAACTGTCCGGCGGCGAGAAGCAGAAGATTGCGTTTTCCAGCGTGTATGCTTCGGCTCCCGATGTCCTTGTGTTTGACGAGCCATCATCGAATCTCGACATGAAGGCCATCGGAGAATTGGCTGATTTGATCCAACGGGCGAAAATATCAGGAAAGACCATTCTGATCGCAGAGCACCGCATCTGGTATCTGATGGACATTGTGGATCGCGTCGTTTATATGCAGGATGGCCGGATTGCATCGGACATGGAGGCTGCAGCGTTCAAGGCGCTGCCTGAAGCAGATATTCGCAGAATGGGACTGCGTGTCAGGGATCTGTCGGTATCCGAATCGGGCGGTGTGAAAACAATCGCTGCCGATGGATTGCTTTCCGCTCAGAAAATCAGCGTCCGTCTCGGCGGCCGGAATGTACTGAATAACCTCTCTTTTCAGGCAAGCCGCGGAGAAATCATCGCCATTGCGGGCGTCAACGGCGCCGGGAAATCGACCCTCGCCAAAATGCTCTGCGGATTGCAAAAGAACAGCTCCGGCACTGTTTTGTGGGCCGGAAAACCGATGAGCCGGCGGTTGAGACGGAAAAAGGCATACATGGTCATGCAGGATGTGGGGCACCAGCTCTTTACCGACAGCGTGGCGGCGGAATGCGCGCTTGGCATAAAAGCTCCGAACAAAGACGAGATCGACCGCACATTAGAAAAGGTGGAACTGCTGGCGTATAAGGAACGGCATCCCTTGTCTCTTTCCGGCGGGCAGATGCAGCGCCTTGCGGTTGTGGTGAGCGATATCTGTGGAAAGGAGCTGCTGGTGTTCGATGAACCTACCAGCGGACTGGACCTGAAAAGCATGGAAGAGGTCGGCACCTTGACACGAAGCCTTGCGACGCAAGGCAAGGTGCTTTTGATCATCACACATGATATTGAGTTTATGATGCGGATTTGCACAAGAATACTGTTCATCCGGGACGGAGAAATCGTAGAGGACCTTTCCGGTGGGCAGAAAGAAAAGATTGTAAGACTTTTGCGAGGTGAGGAATGATGGCGGGAAAAGAAAAATCGGCGATGACGATTCTGATGGATTTTGCGAAGCCGTGCAAAGGGAAACTGATCGGCTCCGTCATACTTGCGATTTTGGGAGCGCTATGCGGCATGATCCCCTACGTTGCGGTGTCCCGGGGGATCATTATGATCTGCCACGAAGACTATGCTTTCAGCAAGTTGGCGTTTCTGGCATTGATTGCTTTTGCGGGCTATCTCGGGCAGGTGTGGTTCGGAACTTTTTCTACAATGAAAAGCCATGAATCTGCCTTTATCATTCTGCGGAATATCCGTATGGCGATAACAGAGAAGCTCTCCCGTGTTCCCATGGGAACGATCCTTGATACGCCGTCCGGGAAATTCAAAACGATCATCGTGGACACCGTGGAAAAGCTGGAGCTTCCGCTGGCGCATATGGTACCGGAGCTCACTGCCAACATCCTAATCCCAATTCTAATGCTCGTTTACCTCTTTAGCCTTGATTGGAGACTCGCGCTGATCTCTCTTGTGACGATTCCGGTGGGCGCCTTCTGCTATATGGGGATGATGAAGGATTACGAGAAGAGATATGCCAGAGTACTTGCCGCCGGGAAAAACATGGATGCCGCAACGGTGGAATACATCGGCGGCATCGAAGTGGTGAAGACGTTCAATCAGGGTGAACGCTCATATAAAAAATACGCCGACGCCGTGGCGGAGAACGAGACCGCCAAAGCGACATGGTTCAAGCAGACCAACGGCTACTATGTGATGGGGCTTTCCATCCTGACGGCAACGCTCGTGGGCGTGCTGCCTTTGGGAAGCTGGCTCTTTATAAACGGAAGAGTCGAAGCGGGTACGCTGATTACCTGCATCATTCTCGCCCTTGGACTCGTAAAACCACTGATTCAGGCATTGCAGTACACCGACAGCCTGGCCATGGTGGATTCCACCGTAAAAGAGGTAGGGAATCTTCTGGATGAGCCGGAGCTTGTGCGGCCGACCGAGAGAGCTGTCCTTGCGGACGCCGACGTATCCTTTGATCATGTTACCTTCCGATACAAAGAGACGGAGGTTTTGCATGGAATTTCCTTTGACTGCGCAAAAAACGGTATGACGGCCATTGTGGGTCCCTCCGGCTCCGGTAAATCTACCATTGCACGGCTCATCGCCTCCTTCTGGGAGGCGGAGAGCGGCGGCGTCCGTATTGGCGGCGTGGATGTGCGGAACATCCCTCTTTCTCAGATAATGGAGCTTGTCTCATATGTATCACAGGATAACTTTCTGTTCCATCTGTCTATCCGGGAAAATATTCGCATCGGAAAACCGGAGGCCACAGACGCAGAGATCGAAGCGGCAGCAAAAAAAGCGAGCTGTCACGATTTCATCGCCGCTCTGCCGGAGGGCTATGATACGCTGGCGGGCGATGCGGGAAACCACCTCTCCGGCGGAGAAAGGCAGCGAATCGCCATTGCAAGGGCAATCCTAAAGAACAGTCCGATCGTGGTGCTGGATGAGGCCACAGCATTTACCGATCCTGAAAATGAGGCCGTTATTCAAGCATCCATTGCAGGGCTTGTAGCAGGAAAAACTTTAATTGTCATTGCGCATCGGCTGTCTACCATTACAAAAGCAGACAAGATCCTTGTCGTGGATAAGGGAAATGTCGTCGCGGAAGGCACTCATGAGGAGCTTCTTGAAACAAGCAATCTATACAAGGAATTGTGGAGAGCCCATATGCAGGGCAAAGATACCGCAGAGGAGGTGGTGTGATGATAAGGCTATTTCAAAGACTTTTGTTGTTCTCGGGCTTACAGAAGAAGCGTCTTATCCGCTCTTTTCTTGCATACCTTGTCAGCTCATTCTTTGAGATGATCCCAATCATGGCCATTCTAACGGTGCTCACAGGAATCCTGAAGCAGCTTTCCGGCGATGTTATGCCTGAAAGCACGATCTGGATTTCGCTTGGCATCATGATTGTTTCCATTGTAGGGCGAATTGTATTTGTCAATCTTTCTGCCAATGCCAGAACTCTTGGCAGCTTCGCGTTCGGGTCGGAAAAACGCATAGAGATCGGCGAATGCCTGAAAAGGGCGCCTATGGGCTATTTCAATGAAAACAGGCTCGGGGATATCACTGCGGCGGTGACGACCACACTTGGTGATCTGGAGCAGCAGTCCGTTACCATTATGGAAAATGTGGCGGGCGGGTTTATCCACGCCATCGTGATTGGCGTTTGGCTTATGATCTATGAGTGGCGGATCGGGCTGATCTCTTTGGCCGGACTTGCTGTGGCGCTCATTGTTTATTCGTTTATCGGCAAGGTCGGCAGGAAACACGCGCCCCGCCGTCAGGCAGCCCAGGCTGGCCTGGTCACTGCCGTTTTGGAATATGTGCAGGGCATGGGCGTAGTCAAGGCGTTTGGGCTGGCGGAGCGCACCGGAAAAGCAGTTGACGCCGCAATCGAGGAAAGCAAAGAGGCAAATATCGTGCTTGAAAAGGCGTTTTCCAAAATGACGGCGCTCTATCAGACGGTGTTCAAGCTCGCACGGGCGGCTATTCTGGTTTTTGCGCCCTATCTTCTGGCAGGAGGAAGCATCACGCCGGAGAAGTGCCTGCTGCTTCTCGTGTCCAGCTTCATGATCTATGCCGCTGTGGAGGTGGCGGGCAGTATGTCCTCCATTGCCCGCGCGGTGGAGGCTTCCCTGGACCGGCTGGATAACATCATGGACATTCCATCCCTGGACGAAAACGGGGCTGATCTTGTGCCGGAAAACTTCAATATTGAAGTGAAGAATATGTCCTTTGGATATGGGGAAAAGGAGGTATTACATCAAATCAGCTTAAGCGTACCCCAGGGAAGCTCCTGCGCCATTGTTGGTCCATCCGGCGCCGGAAAGACCACGCTGGTCGGTCTGATTGCCCGTTTCTGGGATGTGAAGGAAGGACAGATCACGCTCGGCGACCGGGATGTGCGGGAATATACCAGCGGCAGCCTTCTAAAGAATTTCGCCATCGTATTTCAGAATGTGTATCTCTTTGAGGACACCGTCGAGAACAATATCCGGTTTGGCAGACCGGACGCGAGCGAGGATGAAATCATAGCGGTCGCAAAGAAAGCCTGCTGCCATGACTTTATCATGACGCTGCCCGATGGCTATCAGACAAAGATCGGCGAAGGAGGCTCCAGCCTCTCCGGCGGGGAAAAGCAGCGAATCTCCATTGCAAGGGCAATTCTGAAGGACGCACCCATCGTCATTTTGGATGAAGCCACGGCCAGCGTGGATCCCGAAAACGAGCAGGAACTGCAAAAGGCCATCCGGGAGCTGACAAAAGGCAAAACGATTCTGATGATTGCCCACCGTCTGTCCACCGTGCGCACGGCAGATCAAATCATCGTGCTGGAGAACGGCAGGATCGTTCAACGCGGAAACCATAAGGAGCTGATGCGCGAAGACGGCCTGTACAGGCGCTTTGTGGGAATGCGCAGCCAGGCAATCGGCTGGACTCTGAAAGGCGGGAAAGCACATGGATAGAAGGTTAGACAAAAGATACTTGACCGGAGCGGTATCTGCAATGGAAAAAGAATATGGCGCGGAAAAGACAGGCGCGATCATAGAAGATGCATGGAGGCGTTATGCGGAAATCGTGGATGAAAATGACGACGAGCCGAAAAAGATGTATATGCATACGCGGAAACGCATCTATCCTGCCATCGCCGCCTGTGCCCTTCCCGGTTTCGTGGACAGTAAAAATGAAGAAAAAACAGAAAGAAACGCAGGATATCTTGTCGTATCACACTCAGGCGGCGGGATGCTCAGACAAGGCACGCGCAAAGGCATCCGGAGGACGCCAGCCAATAGAGGAATGCGGGCGCACTGGGTTGTAAAAGGTCTCGATATAAGCGAAGACGTCTGCCATGGCTTGTGCCCTTGAGGCGAAATGGCGCAGATGGACGCACTCGCACTTGAGGCAGCTGAAGAAGTTTTCGGCCACGGCGTTGTCATAGGGATCGCCCTTGCGGGACATGCTTTGCCGGATGCCGAGGCTGGCGAGACGCTGACGGTAAGCGTAGGCGGCGTATTGGACGCCGCGGTCGGAGTGGAAGATGAGGCCGGGCAGAGGCTTGCGGCGCCGGACGGCCATGCCGAGGGCGGCGAGAGTGAGATTTGTGTCGATGCGGTCGGAGAAGGCGTAGCCGACGATCTGCTTTGTGCAAAGGTCTTTCACAACAGCGCAGTAGAGCCAGCCCTCGCCGGTGGGGATATAGGTAATATCGCCGACCCATGCGGTGTCTGGCTTGTCAAAGGAGAAGCGGCGCGCAAGGAGATTGGGCGCGATGGGGTGCGCGTGTCTTGAGTTGGTCGTGGCTTTGTAGGCACGCCTGCGCGTGGAGGAGATGTTCATCTCGTTCATCAGGCGGTGGATGCGCTTGCGCGAGCAGGAAAGCTGCGGGCGGATCAGGTGATACAGGCTGTCCAGCCCAAGGGCGGGATAACGCTGGTGCAGGCTCAGCAGCCGGCGTTTCAGTTCCTGATCCTTCTGCCGGCGCAAAGAGGGTTTGCGGCCCAGCCATTCGTAGTACCCGCTGCGGGAGACCTCCAGCAGTCGGCATACAAGTTCCACAGAGGCCCCCGCGCGGGCCGTACGGATGTACCGGTACTTGTCCTCTATGGTTTGGAAAGTATGCCGACGGATTTTTTTAGGATGTCAATGACCCCGTCTTTCTCTTCAAGCTTCTTGCGCAGTGCTCGAATCTCCGTCTCCAGTTCGCGCAGGCGTCTGGCGTCGCGGTTTTGGCGGTCAGCTTGCCCCGGCGATGGTGCGCCCGCCGCTTTCAGCCAGCTGCGCAGCGTGTCGATGCAGATGCCGAGTTCCGCGGCCACCTCCCGGCTGGGCCGCCCCTGCTCGGTGACCATCCGCACTGCCCCCGCCTTGAAGGCCTCATCGTAACGCGGCGGCGCTGGGTGCTTTCGTTCTTTGGTTGACATTTTTCATTACCCCTTTCCATTATACAGATTGTTTTTCTGTCCGGCAAATCGGGTATGGGGGCACGCCTTTGACGCCATGACGGGCAACGGAATCTCCCGGGAGGAAGCGGCGGCTTTTCTGAACAGATATTATGAAAAGCGGGCAGCGGGCGTTGGTGCAAAAATCCGAGGGGCAATGAGGATACCGGGCCTGTATAAGCTGGTGCCGAAGTTCTTTGCCAAAATGACAAAAAGCTCCTTTGGAGAGGACTGCGGTTTTCGGGCTAATTGGATACGAACGGAGCGAGAGGAAATGTGCTTCGACATGCTGGCCTGCCCCTATCAGGATACCTGTGTGAAATACGGCTGCCCGGAGATTGTAGCAGGCTTTTGCCGCGCGGATGACGAGGCCTACGGACATATGCACCCAAAGCTCAAATGGGGACGGACAAAGACGCTCGGTCAGGGCGGAGACTGCTGTGATTTCAGACTGACGATAGAGTAATGGCCCTATGAAAAGACTGATGAGATACAAGACCCTCCAATGTTTTCTTGCGGCGCTGATTATGATTGCTTTCCTCGCTCCTTCTGCATATGCATCCGGTGCACCGGACACATATGAGGCAAGCGCAAACGCTGTTTCCGAAAAGTATATTGGCAAAACGGTTCCAGGCGCGTGTGTCGTAATTTCGGAGCATGACAATACGGTATTTGCGAAGGGGTATGGCTTTGCTGATTTAGAGAACAATACGGCCATGGATCCGGAGACCACGGTTTTTGAATGGGGTTCCATATCAAAGACCTTCGTGTGGGTCAGCGTGATGCAGCTTGTTGAGGATAGGAAAATCGATCTGGAAACGGATATCCGCACCTATCTGCCGGACGGCTTTTTGAAAAATCTGCGATTCGCTGAGCCGGTTACTTTGATTCACCTGATGAACCATACGGCAGGATTTGAGGAAGAATTGCTGGATTTGCGCTATTACAGCGCGAGTGAGGAAATCCCCTTCAAAGAAGTACTATCTGCGCACCAGCCCAAGCAGGTCTATCCGCCAGGAACCGTCAGCGCCTATTCCAATTACGGCGCGGCACTTGCAGCGTTGATCGTGGAGGAAGCCAGCGGCCAAAGCTATAAGGATTATATCAAAGAACATATTCTTTTGCCTCTGGGTATGACGCATACCTCTGTCGGTCCCTTTTGGATGGATGTGGACGGACTCCTTGATCACAAGGCGAAGGGTTATTCTTATAACGGAAAAGGATTTTGGCGGGAGGATGAGATGCACCTCCGCACGTATCCTGCAGGAGCCATGAATGGCACAGCCGCAGACCTGCTTCTGTTTGCTGAGTGGCTGGCAAAGGCACCAGGAGAGGAGACACAACTCTTCAAAAGCCCGGAAACAAAGGAGCGGTTGTTTAAAGAGACATGGTGTTCCTATGGGGCAAACGCAGGACTTTCTCATGGCTTCTGGCAGTATGCGAATCATCCCGGAATACTCGGGCATGAGGGTGGGACCTATGGTTTCAAGACGCAGTTTTGGGTGGAACCGGAAGCTGAACGTGCAATCCTAATCCTGACCAATGTGATGGAAACGGATTACTGCTCCGCCATCATGGAGGCGATCATCGAGCAGGATGCGCGACCGCTGAAGCAGGAAGTAGGGTCACAGGACCTTTCTATGCTATATGGCGACTATCTTCCGGCACGATCCGCATGGTCATATGTAGGCAAGATACAGGCGCGAATGCAAATAATCCAAATCTCAAAAGAGGGAGAAGAAAATCTCCGGCTGAAAATGCCTCTTGCCGATAAGGATTTACTGTACGAGCCTGTGGGCGAATATCAGTTCTACTGTGCCGAGACGATACCGGAGGAAAGAAGCCTTGCTTTCTCTGTATCGGACGGTAGGGTGACGAGCATGACGTTCCGACTGGCTCATGACTATGTTCCCGCGGGACCTCTAAACGGCTTTGCTGGCAGCTTTCTGTCATTGGGAAGTTATATCCTGCTGACGGTCCTGTGGCTTGCCATTTTGATCGTATTGGGCTCAAAGATCGTTTGTAAACGCAGCTCTTTTCAATGGCAAAGGATCATACTTCCCATATGTGGGCTCATTCTTGGTGCGGCGGGGATTGCCGGAATGCTTCATTGGTTTTCTCTTTACACAATTATTTCGACGGAGTTGAACATAGTAGCAGGTATAGGAATTGCAGCGGCCATCTGCGGGATTTTCACGGAACTCAGCTATGTTGTAAAGAGAAAAAATAGAGCATCAGTACTTACGATTGTTTTATTTGCATTGCAAATTATAGCTGCGTGGATGCTCGGATTCTTAACAATAGTATAAATTAACAGAAAACGGAGGGACGGACTTATCCAATATAGGTGAACAGAGAGTATTTGCGTCGAGTAGACGTAAAGCCGAATAAGAAAACGTGTTTGGATCGATTGAATCTTTCGCTGAAAGTACTGAGGCCTTCCCTCTCGGCACACGGATGACATTGGGCAAACGGAAAATTCGCAGGAAAAGCAGGGATGCCTGGTGTTCTACATTGAAATCCCTGCGCGCTTATGGTACAATGCTTTTTATAGGCGCTGTGCCGTCGGATTTGAGGCAAACTGCGTACAGGCAGTCTGCCTTTTATTTCATCCACTGGTTAGAGCAGCCTAACCAACATGCAGAACTGGAACTGGAAAGGTGGAATGGACCAATTTGCATAAAAGTGTCTAATCATGTGTCGGAGGAGGTGGCCTGGTATGCAAGAAGCACAATATGATTTTCTTCATGGGCAAACGGATCGCAGCGACTTTTTCTCCCCCGCAATGCAGCAGCTTTGCGGTATTATGAAAGACAATCAGGTTGCTTTGCCAAGCGATATTGGAGAAGGATATTTCCGCTATATTTCACCGTGCCCCAATATCGAGATGTATATCTGCGATGTAATGTTTTACAGGGACACAGTATTGCGGGAGCAAGTGTATAAGGATTCTTTTTCCGTCATTTTCTCTCTTTCCGACGCATTGGAGTGGAAGTCTTCGGGCAGAAACCAAAAAACGTTGTTGGAAAAGGGAGATTGCTGCGTATACGGCAGCGGTCTGTTTGATGCGGAAAATATCTATGAGGCAGGACAGAGATATATAGGCGTCGGGCTGAACCTGCATCCCTGTCGGTTTCGGTCTGTGATGGATGGCTTGCAGAAGAAAAAGGCTTGCACCGCCTTTAACGGGGGGAAAAACCCGCCAAAACATAGAATCACCGCTACCATAGAAGCTACAATACGCCAGATATTGCAGTGTAACTATAATGACTGTGCAAAGTCATTGTATCAAGAAGGAAAGATACTGGAACTTGTTGCAGCCTTTGCGAACGAGATGATGGATCAGAATTCTGTTGCTGTGAAGGGGTCGTTGAGCTGGGCGGATAGCGAGACGTTACTTCGGGTCAGGCGACAGATAGATGAGGGATTTCTGGAACCCGTGACCATCGCGGAGCTCTCCAAACAGCACTTTATGTGTGAATCCAAACTCCGTGAGATATTTCGAAAGCACTATGGAATCACCATATATCAATATATGTTAAATCGCCGCATGGAGCACGCCTGCGAACTGTTGTCTGTGCCCGATGCTCAGGTGAAAGACATAGCAGGGTTGGTGGGGTACAGCAACATCAGCCATTTCAGCGACGCCTTCCGAAAAAAGTTTGGATGCACTCCGAGCGAATATAAGCGGGGCTTACCATTCTGAAACGTAAGAGCAAAGACACAGGTGTATTCTTTTGTGGTTACTTGGATGGAAATTACAAAGATTGCATCTTCCCTTGAAAAACCAGAATAGTAGGCAGCACATTTCGAGGAAGAGCTTGTCCAGTGGAAGCTATATCATTTGAGATGTGAGTTGCTCAGCAGCGGTATACACATCGATCTTAGTGCTGGGCGGAATTAACCATTCGCGCGGGGCTGCAAAACGAGCCTACGCACAAGTAAAACTTTGACCGCTGAAAAAGCAGAGCGGCGGGACAGATAGAGTCTGTCCCGCCGCTCGTGTTTTAAGGGCATATTGGCTTGATGAACCGGAAGTTACAGCGCCGCCTTTTTCCATTTTCTGATCTTAGTTCTAAAAGTTCCGAAAGGAGCAACGGTATTAACGTGAATGAACCTGTAAACTTCCCATACAGCTGCTTTTGTAGCATCATCAGCCCATTTTCTCATATGCGGCTTAAATAATTCATCCGCACTGAGCGAATCAATCATTGCGCAGATAGACTTGACATTTTCGTTCAGTTCGGCTTTCAACTCTTGAAGAGACAAATGAGCGTAGGTATCCGTGAACCACTGATACAGCTCGCCAAGTTGGTTCCATTTGAATTCGTCCGCCGGCGTCTTTACTTGAAGCCCCTTCTTTTCATCTTCCTCCCATTTAAGAACCAATGTTGTCCAACCCACCTGATAGGCAAGGTTTTCTGCTGGGGTCCGGTCAACCTCATCAACCCTTTTATCTTTTAAGGCTTCTGGTATGCAATCAAACTCCGAAATATACTTCTCAAATGTTTTATTGATTTCAGCTTTGAGTTCTTCTTTACTTTTGTATACTCGCAAAAAAACACCTCCATAAATTCCGGTTTGTCTATTGAGCAATGATTCTGATTATAGCATAGCTTTATGAATTATTCTATTACTGCACTGAGCATCATGGCGCTTTAGGGGAAAGACATGGCGTTTTCGGGGGGATTTTTCCTTTCGCCAACTGTATAATGGTAGGCGGTTAGAAAAGGTTAACCCCCACACGGTTAAAAGACTCAGCTGTTCTGTTATTTCGCTATGCGCGCCCGTTGGTTAGCTTGCTCTAACTAAAGATTTATTACTCAGGAGGTCATCAGAATGAAAAAATTCGCAATGCTCATGTTGTGCCTTGTGCTTGTGTTTGCTCTTGCAGCCTGTGCTGGAACGGATACCACGCCGCAGGGATCGGTCTCGGATACCGTCACGGTAACGGATATGAAGGGCGAGGTTGCCATCCCGGCAAATCCACAGCGCATCGTTGATGTAGCTGGCTTGACAGAGGAACTTCTTATTCTGGATATGAAGGTAATTGCCTCGGCTAATACCAGCATGTTCGATGGGGTGTCTGTCCCCAAACATCTGACAACGCTTTTTGCCGAAAGAGGTATTGAGGTTGTCGGCAATTACTCCGGGGCTTCTTCTACCGGAGACCTGAACCTCGAAAAGATCGCGGAGTTAAAGCCTGATCTGATCATTATGAATATTCGCCATGAGAAGGTTTATGAACAACTCGCAGCTATTGCTCCCACGGTCATGATCGACGATGACATAAGCTATGTTAACTGGCGTGGAAGATTTCAGCAACTGGGACAGTGGTTTGATAAAGAAGCAGCCGTAGAAAAATGGCTTGCCGACTACGACGCCAAAGCTGCGGAGCTTGCGGCGAGAATCAGGGATATGATTGGGGACGAAACCTTTGCTGTATTGGAGGCCAATTCCGTTCATTTTGGTTCCTATTACATCTATCGCAGCGGCGGGCCGGGTGAGCTTGTCTACGATGAGTTGAAACTCACACCATCAGCCGGTGTACCGGAGAATGTCTGGGGTGAAGTGGTCGATGCGGAATACTTTTCCTTGATCGATGCAGATCACATCTTCTTTTTTAGCGACGACGGCAGAGCTGGAGACACGGGGGGCCTTGCCGTGTGGAAGAATATGAAAGCTGTCAAAGCCGGCAACGTTTACTTTGGTATCAATGAGGATCAGTATAATATGGCTTTTACGGCGATGGGGAAGGAACTCTATTTGGAAAAACTCGCAAACGCGATTCTGAACCATGGGGACGTTGAGTAAGGGAACAGGCGCGGTTGCGGGAATATCGCAGAGACAAGGGCGATACAAACGCTCCGCGCCGGCTTTTCTGATTATTCTTGCCGCATTGGTGCTGCTGCTTGGCTACTCAATGATTCTCTCCGTCTGCACCGGCATTGCTGGCGGTAGCTTCAAGGTCTTTGCGGAAACGGTTATGTGCCCCGCCAAGGCTTCTGGTGTTGGAATGATTATGTTGGAAATGCGTATGCCCAGGGCGCTGGCTGCCGGGCTGACAGGAATGGCCTTCGCTCTCTCCGGCGCTGTGATGCAGGGAATTACCAGAAACCCCCTGTCGGACGCCGGTCTTCTGGGGATCAATGCGGGAGCCGGTTTCTTTGTTGCACTATCCGCAATTCTGTTTCCCGCCGCACCAGACATCGTGAAAACATGCGCCGCCTTTGCCGGAGCCGCTCTTGCGGTATTCATGGTCTATGGTTTCGGCGCCGGCAAACATAGATCCGAATCTTTCCGGTTTATTCTGGCAGGCGCTGCTGTATCAGCCCTGCTTACCGCGTTGAGTCAGGCGGTTTCTCTGGCGTTTGGAATCGTGAAATCCCTTTCTTTCTGGAGCGCGGGGAGTTTGTCCGGTGTGACATGGCAAAGCTTGAAAATGCTATCCCCGGTGATCCTCTCAGCCAGTGCGCTTGGTTTGCTTTTATCGAGCCGGCTATCAGCGCTGGCACTGGGAGAAGATAGCGCCGCCAGCTTGGGCGTAAATGTCCGCACGGTCAGGCTTTTCGGTATGCTTGTGGTGTTGCTGCTTGCGGGAGCCAGTGTATCTCTTGTGGGAGGCATCGCATTTATCGGTCTTATCGTACCGCATATATCCCGACTTCTTGTGGGCGGTGATTACCGCAGGCTGGTTCCCGTGTCTGCGCTCATGGGCGGCGTTGTGCTGGTGCTGTCGGATATTGCGGCGCGCATGATAAACGCCCCTTTTGATACGCCTGTCGGCGCACTGGTATCCATCCTCGGCGTGCCCGTCTTTTTTGCGCTTACTTTCAGGAAGGAGGGCATGGTCTTATGAAAAAGAAAACCAGGCAGCTCCTTATCCTCAACGGTCTTCTTATCCTGATTGTAGCTACGGCTATCTTATCCGTTAACAGTGGTTACGCAAAAATTCCCTTCTCGACTGCGGTTCACAGCATATTCCAACCGCATATGGAGGGAACCTCCGTAGTCGTAGCGCAGTTTCGCGTTCCGAGGATCGTCCTCGCCGTTCTATGTGGGATGGGCCTGGCACTTGCCGGATGCGTTATGCAGACTGTCACGGGGAATCCGCTGGCCGATCCGGGGATATTGGGCATAAACGCAGGGGCGGGATTTGCCGTTATGCTGTTCCTGACATTTTTCCCTGCGCTGCATATACGTACCATGGCATACCAGCCGATATTTGCCATAGCGGGCGGGCTTTGCACAACGGGACTGCTGTATCTTTTTGCAAAGAGGAACGGAAAACTCCTCCCAATATATTTTCTGTTGGGCGGCATCGGTCTTGCGTCCCTATTTTCTTCTTTTATGCTGATCATGGCCGCGAACATGGACAACAGCAGCTATCAGCTCGTGGCAAGATGGCTGGCAGGAAATATTTGGGGAACGAGCTGGCATCAGGTTCTTGCCCTGCTGCCCTATATGCTTATACTGGTTCCTTTTCTTCTTACAAAGTCGAACATACTGGATATTCTGCTCTTAGGAGAGAATACGGCCATTTCTCTGGGGATAGCCGTAGAGAGGGAGTTGAGACTGCTCCTGATTGCATCGGTGGCTCTTACCTCTGCCTGCGTTGCCGTCAGTGGAGGGATCGGTTTTGTGGGACTGGTAGCGCCGCATATGGCACGAAGGTTGATCGGAGGCAGACACCACGCCCTTATGCCTGCCTCCATGCTGCTGGGGGCGCTGCTGTTGCTTTTGGCAGACACGTTGGGACGGTCTGCCTTTCAGCCGAGGGAGATCCCGGTTGGTATCGTGATCTCCGTGCTTTCGGCTCCGTATTTTCTGTTCCTGCTCCGCAGGTATTTTTAAGGGAGGATGTCTATGCTTTCACATATGCAGGCAAAGGGTTTGTCTGCCGGATATAACGGGGAGGCCGTCTTCAGGGGGCTTGACTTAAAAATCCCTGAAGGCAGCATAACCACCTTGATAGGCTCCAACGGCTCTGGAAAATCCACCATACTGAAGACACTGTGCCGGATCATTTCCCCGGATTCCGGCGCAGTATACCTTGATGGCGAAGCGATCCACGAAATGCCGACAAAGCGTGTTGCCCAGAGACTTGCGCTGCTGCCGCAGGGAGCGCAAGCCCCTGCCGGCATCACAGTCGGCGACCTTGTGGAATACGGGCGTTTTCCTTACAGGTCGGCGCTAAGTGGTCTCGGCGAAAAGGATCGGGAGATCATTCGGTGGGCTCTTGCCAGTACAGGCATGAGCTCCCTTGAACATAGAGAAATGGAGAGGCTTTCGGGAGGTCAACAACAGCGGGCATGGATCGCCATGGCGTTGGCGCAGAAAACAGGATTGCTGTTTCTGGATGAACCCACGACCTATTTGGACATCTCGCACCAACTGGATATATTGTACCTTCTGCGCCGCCTCAACCGGGAAAATGGTGTTACCATCGTAATGGTTCTTCATGATTTAAATCATGCCATCATGTTTTCCGACTATTTGGTGGCGATCAAAGACGGGATGCTGCACAGCGCAGGTACGCCGCAAGAGGTTATTACCCAGCAGGCATTGCGGGAAATCTTTGATGTAGAAGCGGAGGTCATTACACATCCGGTATTAAACGTTCCGGTATGCCTCCCCTTCAGGATAACGGAGCAGAACAAAAAAACAGGAGGTTCGAACATATGAAAAAAGGGGTGCAATCAGTGCTGTTCTCCGTGCTGGTGGGTGCGCTGCTGCTGTGCGCCGGATGCGGCAAATCGGGAGACATCTACACGGCGGGCGTTTATACGGCTTCCGCTGAAGGTTATTCCGGTCCGGTTACCGTAGAGGTAGAGTTTGACGGGAGCAGCATATTGTCTGTACATGTCCTATCTCACAGCGAAACAGTAAATATCTCAGACCGCGCAATAGATGAACTCCCTTCCCGGATAGTGGAGGCGCAGACCTGGGATGTGGATGCCGTTTCATCTGCAACATTTACCAGCGATGCTATTCGTGAAGCGGTCAGAGATTGCCTCGCGCAGGCGGCGCTCCGATGAACCATTTGCGTTGCAAAGGGTATTTTGCGGTGATAGAATGGGTGAGATGAAGGGCAAGTCAAAAAATCAGCCATAGCTGCTGTTTTAAGTGTTTTTCCAGCGAAGTGCCGCAGGCATTTCGCTGGAGATTCCATATATGGCTGTATGAACTCCCTCCTATGCGCAAAAGAATATCGCGAATCCTCCAGGCAAAGGTATATGTGTTTAGTATAAAATGTGTCACTCCCATTGACAAACCAAATCTATGCGGTTATAATATACCAGCGGTATGTACTGCCGGTATATCAGGAGGCGTAGGACATGGAACGAACGGAAACCCAGAGAAGGATCCTCGAAGTTGGAAAAAAAGAATTTCTGGAAAAAGGCTTCAAGGACGCATCTCTGAACCAAATTGTCGCGGAGGCAGGCTTCACGAAGGGTGCATTCTACGGCTACTACCCGGATAAGACCGCTCTGTTTGAAGACCTTGTGGGCGAGACCGCAAGCGAGCTGCTCACCCGCTTCAAGGTGGCACAGGATGATTATTTTGACCTCGTCCCGGAGAGAAAAACAAAAGACAGCCTGGAGCTCTCCACCCAACACCTGCATGAGTTTGTCACGTTCATGTACGACCATTTCGACGAATTCAAGCTGATCCTCTGCCGAGCGGAGGGAACGGGCTATGCGGATTTCATTGAGGTGCTGGTAGAGCTGGAGGTCGATCGATCCGAAGAATACTACGCCCTCCTCAGAAAAAACGGTATGCTCTCCGGGAGCATGACTCGTCAGCTTCATCACATGATCACAAGAGCTTACTTTACGGCGGTGTGCGAAACCATCGTCCACGATATGCCGAGAGAGGAAGCCATGAAATACGTTGATGAACTGGCTATCTTTTTCCACTCCGGCTGGAGCGGACTTTTAAGGCTCGAATGAGCCTTAAAAAAATAACTGTCGGTTAGCTGCCTCTAACCGATGCGGCGCATCCTCCAACAAACTCATATATTTTAAGAAAGGAACACGGAATATGAGCAAACAGAAAAAAGAGAAGCAGCCGCCGGTGCTGGGCAGGCTGCTGGCATATGCCGGAGGGCATAAGTGGCTGTCCGTCTTGGGCTGCGGGCTGTCCGGCGTTTCGGCGGCGGCCGGCATTTTCCCATTCGTCTTTGTCTGGTACGCGGCCAGAGGCATTTTAACGCCGGGAGGCGGCGTTCCGGCAGGGCTTGCCCGCTACGGCTGGTACGCGCTGGCGGCGGCGCTTCTGAGCGCGGCGATCTATTTCGCCGGGCTTATGTGTACGCACCTTGCGGCCTTCCGGGTGGCGACGAATATGCGAAAGGCGGCGGTCGCCCATCTCATTGACCTGCCGCTGGGGTACTTTAACGCCAACCTCACGGGGCGGCTTCGCAAGCAGATCGACGACAACGCGGCGCTGACAGAAACGCTCCTTGCCCACACCATCCCCGACGCGGTGGGCGGGATCGTAACGCCGATACTGGCGGTGGGGCTGCTCTTCGTCTTTGACTGGCGCATGGGGCTTGCCTGCCTGATCCCCATGATTATCGGGCTTATCTGCCTGATGACCATGATGACCGGGACGGGCATGAAGTTCTTTGAGGAATACCAGCGGGCAGGAGAGCGCATTTCCGCCGAGGCCACGGAGTATGTCCGGGGCATCCCGGTGGTGAAGGTATTCCAGCAGACGGTTTACTCCTTCAAGAGCTTTCATGCCGCCATCCTCAGCTACCGCGACCTTGCCAGCGGCTACGCCATGATGTGCCGTATGCCCTACACCCTGTTTACGGTGGTTCTGAACGCCATGTTCCTGCTTCTCATGCCCTTGGGGATGCTTCTCATCGGCGGCGCGGACGGCTGGGCAGTGCTGGCCGATCTGGTGTTTTACATCTTCTTCGCGCCCCAGCTTGCCTTTATGATGGAGCGGCTGATGTACTCGGTCAACGCACAGATGGAGGCCGCCGAGGCGGTGAACAAGCTGGAGGCCATATTGAAGGAGTCCCCCCTTCCCGAGCCTGCGGCGGACAGCGGAAGCAAGCCCGCGGACAGCAGCATTTCCTTTGAGAATGTCACCTTTTCCTATGACGGCGCGGACAGGCCTGCACTGACGAATGTGAGCTTCCACCTGCCGCAGGGGGAGGCGTGGGCGCTGGTGGGCCCCTCCGGCGGCGGCAAGACCACCATCGCCCGGCTGATCCCGCGCTTTTTCGACGTGCAGGAGGGGGCGGTGCTCCTGGGCGGACAGGACGTGCGGAGCATCCCCACCGCGGAGCTGATGGAGCAGATCTCCTTCGTCTTTCAGGAGGTGAGGCTCTTCAAAAAGAGCATCCGCGACAACATCCGCGCCGCTCGGCCAGAGGCTACAGAGGAGGAGATATTACTGGCGGCGCAGCTTGCCCAGTGCGGCGATATTCTGGAAAAGACACCGGGCGGGCTGGACGCCGTGATCGGCGCCAAGGGCGTCTACCTCTCCGGCGGCGAGATGCAGCGCATCGCGCTGGCCCGGGCAATCTTAAAGGACGCGCCCATCGTGGTGCTGGATGAGGCCAGCTCCTTTGCAGACCCCGAGAACGAGGCGAAGATACAAAAGGCCTTCGAGGCGCTGATGAAGGGCAAGACCGTGCTGATGATCGCCCACCGCCTGTCCACGGTGCGGAACATGGATCGCATCCTCGTCATCCGGGACGGCGGGATCGCCGAGGAAGGAAAGCACGACGAGCTGCTCGAAAAGGGCGGCGTATACGCCGCCATGTGGGAGGAGTACCAAAAGGCCGCGCAGTGGAAGGTAGGAGGTGCCGCATGATCGAACGCATCCGCAAAAAATACGCCATGACGGAGAAGGGTGCAAAAGACTATGTGGCCGCCGTATTCTGGTCCGTACTGGTCAACATCAGCAAAATGCTGCCGGTGGGCGTGCTGGCCACGGCGCTCTCCGGCATCGTAGAGGCGCTGACAAACGGCGCCGACCCAGGGGCGGGTCTTACGCGCTTCCTGGTCGCGGGTATCCTTGCCCTCGCCGCGCTCTTTGTGACCTTCCTGATCCAGTACAAAGCCCTATACGAAGCCACCTACCGGGAGAGTGCCAACCGCCGCATCCGGCTGGCGGAGGTGCTGCGCCAGCTCCCGCTGTCCTTCTTCGGAAACCGTGACCTGACCGACCTGACCACCACCATCATGGGGGATACGGAGACGCTGGAAAAGGCCTTCTCCCACTTTTACCCCGCCATGCACGGCGCGCTCATCTCCACGGCGCTGATTTCCACAGGCATGCTGCTTTACGACTGGCGGATGGCGCTGGCTCTTTTGTGGGTGGTGCCCGCGTCGCTGCTGATGGTCTATCTCTCCCGGCGCATGGAAAAGCGGCATATAACGAAGGGTCTCGTCACCCGCCGCGCGGCCACCGACGCCATGCAGGAGGTGCTGGAGTGCGCGCCGGAGATCAAGGCGTGCAACCAGAAGGCGCGGTATATCGCAGACCTGGACCGCAGGCTGGACGAGGCGGAGCAGGACACCATCCGGGGCGAGCTGTTCACAGGCTCCGTGGTCACGGCGGCGCAGTCTTTCCTAAAGCTGGGCATCGCCACCACCGTCCTCACGGGGGTGCTGCTGATGAGCCGCGGCGACTTGTCGCTGATCCCGTTTCTGATGTTCCTTATCGCCGCCACCCGGGTATATGACCCCATCGGCTCCATGTTTGCCAACATGGCCGCGGTTTTCGCCTGCGAGGTGCGCATCGAGCGTATGCAGGAGATCGAGAACGAAAAGCGCATGACCGGACTGACCGAATATGATCCCGACGGCTACGACATCCGCTTTGAGCATGTGACCTTTGCCTACCGGGAAAAAGAGGACGTGCTAAGAGACGTCTCCTTTACGGCGAAGCAGGGACAGGTGACGGCGCTGGTGGGACCCTCCGGCGGCGGCAAATCCACGGCAGCCAGGCTGGCGGCCCGCTTCTGGGACCCGGCGGAGGGAACGGTGCGGCTGGGCGGCGTGGATGTGTCCACGGTAGACGGCGAGGCGCTGCTGAAAAGCTACGCCATCGTATTTCAGGATGTGGTGCTGTTTGCGGATACCGTGATGGAAAACATCCGCCTCGGCAAGCGGGACGCCACCGATGAGGAGGTGCTGGCGGCGGCGAAGGCGGCGCAGTGCGACGCCTTTGTATCCAGGCTGCCGGACGGCTACCATACCCTGATCGGGGAAAACGGCTCCCGGCTCTCCGGCGGCGAGCGGCAGCGCATCTCCATTGCCCGCGCCATCTTGAAGGACGCGCCGGTGATTTTGCTGGACGAGGCAACGGCCTCGCTGGACGTGGAAAACGAGACGGCGGTGCAGGCGGCGCTGTCCGGATTGATCAAGGATAAGACGGTGCTCATCATCGCGCACCGCATGCGTACCGTCATGAACGCCGATCAGATCGTCCTGCTCTCCGGCGGCCGCGTGGTTGAGATGGGCTCTCCCGCCGAGCTGCTGAAAAAGAACGGCCTGTTCCGCCACATGGCGCAGCTCCAGAGCGAGAGCATGGAGTGGACGGCGTAGAACGCTGCGAGATAAACAGAATTCCAAGTGCAATATTGGAAAACGAAGTGTCGAAAACAAGGAGGAGTTTATGAAAGAAACAAATAAATGGTCTGTCAGGGATGTGATCACCACGGTGCTGCTCTCCGCAGTGCTGATCGTGATCCAGCTCGTCGTCAATATGGTCTGCATGGCCAACGACTTTGTCAGCATGGTGCTGTCCGTGGGGATCACCATGTTCCTCTGCGCGCCGGTCTATATGCTCATGGTCAGCCGGATCGGAAAGCGTTTTGTGACGCTGATCTATATGACGATCCTCGGCGTGATTTTCCTGCTGATGGGCAACTGGTTCTTGCTCCCTTATTATGTTCTCGTGGGAATCCTCTGCGAGGCGATTCTCTGGAAGGAAGGCTCCTGCCAAAAACCGAAACAGCTGACTGCCGCCTGGACGGTGGCAAGCCTGCTGTACAACGGGGTCAATCTGCTGCCCATCTGGTTCTTCTGGGACACCTACTACGATTTTGCGCTGGCAAGCGGTATGGAGCAGAGCTACATCGATTCCTATGTGCGCTACTACACCTCTCCCGGCTGGCTGGCCTTTATTCTGCTGTTCACGACGCTGATGGGCTTTTTAGGCTGCATGGTGGGCAGCCGGCTGATCCGCAGGCATTTTCAGAAGGCCGGCGTTTTATGAGAGCGGACGCATCCTTTGCGGTGCCGGTCAAGCTGTGGGCGCTGCTGTGCGCCTTTGCCGGAGTGACCATCGGCGGGAATGTGCTGCTCACCTGCATCCTGACCGGCGGCGCACTTCTTTATCTCGTCCTGCAGCGGAGCTTCCGCCTTGCCGCGTCCTATGGCTGCTTTTATCTGCTGCTGGCGCTGCTGCTGTACGGCATCCGCTTCCACGGGCTGCACATGCCGGTTTTTTCGGAATTTTATGTTCTGATGTTCTGGAATCTGTCGCCGATCTTTCTGGTGTCATGGGATCTGATCACCACGCCGCCGGGGATGCTCTCCGCGTTCTTATCCCGCCTTCGTATGCCCACCCCGTTCATTCTCGGGCTTCTTGTGGTTTTTCGCTTCTTCCCTACCATGCGGACGGAGCTGAAAGGCGTAGGCAGGTCGATGAAAAACCGAGGGCTGACCGCGGCGGGGCAGCTGCTCGCACATCCCGTGCAGAGCATGGAATATGTGCTGGTTCCGTTTCTTCTTCGGGTATTGCAGCTCGCCGATCAGCTTTCCGTTTCCGCCGTTGCAAGAGGCGCGGAGCGTCCGGGCGTGCGCGGCAGCTATTATGAGAAAAGGGCCGGGGCGCGGGATTACATCGCGGCAGCCGCATGTGCGCTGGTCACGGCTTCCTATTTGGTTTTGGAAAGGAGCATGGCATGATCGAGCTTACACACGCCTCTTTTCAATACGAAAACTCGGACAGAGGCGTACAGGACATCTCCATTTTGGTAAAAAGTGGCGAATGCGTCGTGCTGACGGGGCTTTCCGGCTGCGGCAAGACCACCGTGACAAGGCTTGTCAACGGGCTTGCGCCGTCCTACTACCCCGGAGTTTTCAGCGGGAGCGTGAGGATAGACGGCAAGGACATATCAAGGCTTTCCACATGGGAGATCGGGCGTTTGGTGGGAAGCGTCTTTCAGGACCCCAAAAGCCAGTTCTTTTCCTCCGAGCTTGCCGGAGAGGTGGCCTTTCCCTGCGAGAATTATGGCCTGTCCGCCCGGGAGATACGGGAGAGGACGGACGCCGCCATAGAGGCATTGCAGCTGTCCCATTTGAAAGACAGGGCAGTTGACGCCCTCTCAAGCGGAGAAAAGCAGCGGGCGGCCATTGCGTCCGTATATGCCATGAAGCCAAAGGTCTTTGTGTGCGACGAGCCGACGGCCAACCTCGATGCCGCCGGGACGAGGCAGCTTGCGCAGACCCTCCGGCAGCTCAAGGAACAGGGCTTTACCCTGCTCATCGCGGAGCATAGGATTGACTGGCTGATGGGGATCGCAGACCGGTTTTTATATCTGCGAGACGGCAGAATAGCGGCCGAGTATACACCGGAGGATTTGCTCATCCTGCCGGAAGCAGACATCTTGGGTATGGGCCTGCGCTCTCCGCACGAGGGAAAGAGCCTTCCCGCTCCCTCCGTATTGGACGAAAGCCCTGCCGTCTTGAAGACAGCAGGGCTCTCGAAAAGAATACGCAAAGAAGTTATTTTTGAGGATATTTCGCTGTCCGTTCCAGAGGGCAAGGTGACCGCCATAACGGGGCAAAACGGCGCGGGGAAAACCACCCTTGCGCAGATCCTCTGCGGGCTGGCGAAGCAGACAAGGGGGCATATCCTGATAGACGGGAAAAAAGCAAGAACGGCAGTCCGGCGCAGGGAGATCTATTACTGCGGCAACGACACGTCAACGCAGTTCTTCACGGCAAGCGTGGCGGAGGAGCTGCTGCTGAATACCGAATTGACAGAAGAAAGCAAAGACCGGGCAAGGAACCTGCTCAAAGAGTTTGGGCTTTACGAGTACAGGGACGCGCACCCGTCTGCCCTGTCCGGCGGGCAGAAGCAGCGCCTTGCCATCGCCTGCGCCATCTTTTCCGGCCGCAGGATACTGATTCTTGATGAGCCCACCAGCGGCCTTGACGGGCGGAACATGCGCCTGATCGCAGAAAGGCTGAAAAGCGAAGCGCGGCATGGCAGAACCATTCTCGTGATCACCCACGACAGGGAGCTGATCGAGAACTGCTGCGATAACATTGTGGAGATTGCTGCATACCCTAACAATGTTTTGCACGGATATTTCCCTTCTTCATCGGCTTGATGAAGCTGTAGAAAAAGAGAGGTTCATCCTTGAATAAAGCACATTATAAAAAATCTATAATTGCACTGTTTGTCGTGTTGATGTATTTGCTAATATCGGTTGCGTTTGCCAAAATCTTACCATTAGCGGTGTTGCAAGATCTCACAAATTCCAATATAATAAGACGCATATTGTATGATGTTATTCAAGCTGCTGCTGCGATTCCTTTTGCAGCAACATATTTTCGCAGTGCAGATTTCAGGAAAACAGAGACACATTCCAAGTGGATACCTTGGGGGCTTATTGGCGTTTGTGCCACATTGGTAACAATCATTCTGCCCGAGAGGTTATACGCTTTCTGGTTTTACTTAATTATTGTTGGATGCGGAGAAGAATTTGTTTTTCGAGGTTATTTGCATCGAGAGCTGCGAAAAGCATTTAATTTCAAAGTATCCGTCATCTTGGGCGGATTAGTGTTTGGATTTGCACACGGATATTCATATTTTATGATACAGGGTGGAACAATTACCGGTATCCTTAGTGAGTTCGGTGGTGGCATTGTTGGAGCACTGGTGTTCTCGGCGATATACGAAAAGAGCAACTCAATAGGCTGGCCAATTTTGATTCACGCCTGTTTGGATTTTGTGGGGTATTTGATATAGGTTCGATTTTCGCAGATGAAATACTTTTCATTTACCATCATCTGATCTATATGCGGTGCGGTACAGCAACAAATGTTTCTTTAGATTGTTAGGTGGATGTCGATACAACCATCGCAGAGATGACCGGTTATCAGCTCTGCCGGCATCGGATCATTATAGAAAAAATCTGCCTACATGTCAGAAAAGAGGGAGGAAACAGGTGGAAGATAGAACTCGGCTAAACTCAGATACCGTCGTCATGCTTCGAACCGACTCGTATGAGATCCGGCTGATGCAAAATCCATATGATGCGGCGGTTGGGTGAGCCAAGGAAACAGGATCGGGAGTGATTACGCAGAAAATGCGCCATGCCACATTGCAGTAGTGGTACGGCGCATTTTTTAGTTATCGAGTCACATGACTGTCAGCCGAGTCCGTAGATCAGCAGTGAAATACCACAGGCGAGCAGACTGACTGCCGAGCCAATTAGGAGCTGCGGCAGGGTGTGGCGCGACAGCTTCAGCGAGGATCGATAGACCGCTGCGATCAGCAGCACGGACGGTATAATAAAAAGCGGATGAAGCTTCCAGGTCAGCAGAAACGCAGGAGCCGTTGTGCTGCAGGCATGGCCGCTTGCGTGCCACTTGAAAACGGTGTTGAGAATCAGCAGTGCTGCGATGGAAATGACATAGGAGAGGAAGAGAATGTGGACGAGCCAGGAGGACGGGGTCAGCATTGACCAGAGAAACCCGCACAGGTATCCGATGGCACTGCATACCAGCGCCGTGCTGCGCTGTCCCTTTCTCCGATCCTTTCCAATGCGGAATATCTCCCGTATAGGATATGCAGCCATGGGAATGAGCAGCAAAAACAACTCGCACAGGAGCAACTCCCGCAGTGTCAAAAGCTTCGCAGGGACATACATCAGAAACACTGTTATACCGATGACGATGGGTGGCAGGGTCAGAATGCGTACAATCAGATGAAAGATTCCGGCGCCTCTTCCCTTTTCATTGGTTGCGCCTGCTTTCATGACTCAAAGCCCAGCATAATCCCGCCGCGCTCGGCGTAATAGCTGCACAGTCCCCGCAGCGGATAGCTTCTCACATCTGCCTTCGGAAATCGCTGCCGAATCTCGGTGCAAAGCTCCAGCGTAAGTGCTGCATTCTGGCAATGCCCGATCCGGACCTTCCCGCCATTGTAGCCAAGCTCCTCCATTTCGCTCAGCACAAACTGCCGCGCTTTCCGAACCCCACGGCATTTTCCAAGCATCTCAAGCGTACCCTCGGCACTGGCCTGCCCGATGGCACGAATACCGAGGACGCTTGCCATCGTTGCGGCGAGCTTGCTGACACGGCCGTTCTGTGCAAGGTTGTGCATGGATTCCAATGCAAAAAGCAGGTGCGTATGGGTCTGATACGTATTCAATGCTTCGCATGCTTTATCAAAGTCCGCATGAGAACGCAGCTCATATAAAGCCCGTTCAATGAGAAGGGCGATTTCGGGTCCGGCGGAAAGAGAGTCCACAACATAGATGCGCCGGGTCGGGTTGCGTTCCTCACAATTCCTCTTTGCCACGCAGGCAGCATTATAACTGCCTGAAAGAGCGCTCGTAATGGTAAAAGCAATCACATTGCCGCTCTCGCCGAATGCGTTTTCCCAGTCTGCGATGTTCGGACACGCACTGTAGGAACGCCCCTTGGTGTCGCGGAGCGTACTGACCATCGCGTCAACATCAAGATTGGCGTCATCGTAAAACTCCTCGGCGTCAGTGCGTATTGAGAGCGGGACACTGACGAAGTCCGCTCCATCCAGTGTGAGAAGGTCGCAGCTGGAATCTGCAACGATACGAAACTGATTCATGGTGTGTCCTCCGAATAACAAAAGCATTTCATTCGATTTTGTAAATCGACACAGGAATTCTATCAGATTTTTATCACTCCGTCAACGGCTTTTAGAAAACCGATAAAAAGATTTTAAAAACCGTTGAAAGATTGAAGATACCCGTGTATAATGGCTGCATGGAAAAGGGAGTGAATAATATGATAGAGGCTATTGAGGGTTTTCGCTTACCGCGGTATGCACAGATTCCGAATGTCGGGCTTCATCTGGAGCAGGTGGTACGCTATGTCAACACACACCTTGCGCCGTTGGGGGAACCGGAATTGACAAGCTCCATGGTGAGCAATTACGTGAAGCAGGGACTGATCTCCTCCCCCATAAAAAAGTCATACACGGCGGAGCACCTTGCACGGCTCATGTTCATTGCCGTAGTCAAGCCCGTTGTCCCGTTGGAAGGGCTTCGAATGATGTTCAGTATACAGGGGGACAACTATACCCTTCCGATCGCATATGACTATTTTTGTGATGAGTTTGAGAATATGCTCGGCGCAGCGTTCGGCATAGCTCCCGCAAGAGATGGCCTTGGCGAGACACGATCCGACGCAAAAGATCTTCTCCGCAACACGATCGTAGCCACCGTCAACAAGGTCTATCTGGATCGGTATTTGGAAGAATATCAAAAGCAGCGGGAAAAAGCCCCAGATGAACAGCAAACATGATCGAGAATATTTCGCTACCTCGTTCCGCCAAAGGAGCTACACTACCTTGCAATGCTTGCGCGTCTATTCCTTGTGGACTTGCCGTTCGCAAGCAGCATAAAATGCTGTTCGCCGCCAGCAAGATTGAAAGCGAAAAACAGGAAATTGCAACAGTTAGACTAACTTGGATTTGTATTATGGTCAGTAGCTGTCAATTTGCTGTTCCATTGGATCAGTTGTTTGATCATTGCTGATAATGATTGGAAATGCAGGAAAAACCTAATGGAGGTCTTATGACAAAAAAGAAGAAAGAGAAAACGGCAAAAAACAAGGGACAATGGATTGCTTACGTGGTTTTCATACTGACCGGTGCTGCCTGCGGCATATTCGTCCCGATGTATACAGGTATGGCGGGGCAGCCTGAAAAAGGGATATTTTCGGATATTATGCCCTTTGTGCTGATGCTCATTGGTACATACGTCGCCATGCTAATCCAAATTGTTTTCCATGAGGCAGGGCATTTGATCTTTGGCCTGATGACCGGCTACCGCTTCAGCTCCTTTCGGATCGCAAATCTGATGTGGGTAAAGCTCGACGGCCGCATACAATTCAGAAAACTGCATATCGCCGGAACCGGCGGCCAATGCTTGATGATACCACCCGACTTGAAGGATGGGAAAATACCGGTAATGCTGTATAACTTCGGCGGTGCGATCATGAACCTAGTCACAGCCGTGCTTTGTGTGGGACTGTCTTTCCTCTGCTCCACCCGTTCGCTGGGCTGGACGATCCTGATGATCTTTTCGGTTATCGGACTGGCTTTTGCTCTGATAAACGGTCTGCCCATCAAAATGGGAGCGGTAAACAATGATGGAAAGAACGCGCTGGATCTTTCCCATAGTGAAGAAGCAACCCAGGCGCTCTGGATTCAGATGAAGGTAAATGAACAAATCTCAAAGGGACTTCGCTTAAAGGACATGCCTGATGAGTGGTTCAGAGTCCCCTCTGACGAGTCGATGAAAAACGGGCTCATAGCCACGATCGGCGTGTTGGCATGCAATCGGTTGATAGACCAGCAGCAGTTTGATGAAGCAGACACGCTGATGAAACGTCTTCTCTCCCAGCAAAATGGGATCGTTGGTTTATATCGCAATCTGATGGTATGCGATCAGATGGATGTGGAAATGATCTCGAAAAATCGAAAGGAAATCTTGGACGAAATGCGGACAAGGGATCAGATGAAGGTCATGAAGGCTATGAAAAAATACCCTTCAGTGCTGCGCACGGAATATGTGTATACACTGCTGGCTGAGCAGAACCCGAAGAAAGCAGAGAAGCTCATGGCGCAGTTTCGTCAATGCGCAAAATCCTATCCCTATCCCAGCGAGATCGAGGGTGAGAGCCAACTGATGACGCTTGCAAATGAGCGAATAACATCACAACAAGAATAAAGATCCGGAAAGCAAACCGGAATTCAATTAAATAGTGTCTACACAAGATCAGGTCAAAACAGTACACCAAATAGCAATGCAACGAATTTGCACAGCAGCCAGAAAAGATGTTGTAGTTTTTGCATATCGAGTAGCAATGCCTCGCCAACGTTTCAGGTGCAAAAAAGCATTTTCCACCAGATGACGAAGCCGATACAAGTAACGGTCATACTCCCGCTGCTGCTTGCGATTTCGTTTAGCCGGAATGACGATATTCATTCCAGCATCAGCGGCATAAGCAATGATTTGATTGGTGTCATACCCACGATCGGCCAGTAATGTTTCCGCCGATATTCCATCAATCAAGTGAATAGCTTCTTTGCAATCAGCTCGGGTATCCTCTGTGATAAGTACTCGGACCGGCATACCATTTGCATCCACGGCAAGGTGAATCTTGGTATTGAGCCCCCTTTTGTACGGCTCATGTCCTGATTACCGCCACGGGCGCCTGCCGCATGTGGATGCACCTTACAGTGGCTGGCATCAATCATCAACCATTCAAAATCGGGCTCATCAACCAGAATTTCCAGCAGTTTTTCCCAGATCCCCTTGTCACGCCATCTGCGGAACCGCTGATACACGGTACCCCATTTCCCGTAGAACGGCGGTAAATCCCGCCACGGTGCTCCTGTGCGTAAAATCCAAAACACGCCATTGACAAATCGCCGGTTATCCTGGGCTATTCCACCCCACTGCCCTCGTTGTCCTGGCAGATGCGGTTCCAGCAGGCTCCATACCGCATCGCTGATGTCGTGGCGTTGTTGTTCATTCTTCATGGGAACACCTCTTTCGGATCTCTTGCTCCCATTATACCATATCGCTCGTGTAAACACTATTTAAGGCAATACCGCACAATTCTAAGTGTCGAATCGCGCCGGCAGATTTTTTGGCAGGTTAAACAAAAAGCGCAGCGAATACTTTGTGTATTCGCGAGCATTTTTGTGACAGATGCCGGAAAAGCTGCAAGCGAGACGACCCTTAAGGCATCAGCCGTGAATTGTGCGGTGTTGCCCTAATAAAACGAACGGCCCGCTCCCCGCGGAACCGGCCGTTCTTTGACATACTTATTTATACAGCGGACCGTAGAACTTGCACGCGGCGTAATCCGCGGCCTGTGTGTCCTGTGTGCCAAAGCTTGCCCAGGCATGAGGGCGATACACCTTTTCCTGCGGCACGTTGTGCATGGTCACCGGGATGCGCAGCATGCTGGCCAGCGTGATCAGGTCTGCGCCCACATGACCGTACACCGTCACGCCGTGATTCGCGCCCCAGTTCGCCATCACACTGTACACGTCCTTAAACGCGCCCTCTCCCGTCAGGCGCGGTGCGAACCAGGTCGTGGGCCAGGTGCGGTCTGTACGCACATCAATGGTATCGTGTACCTCGTCCGGCAGATTGGCCGTCCAGCCCTCGGCGATCTGCAGCACCGGGCCAACGCCGTCCACGATGTTGTAGCGCAACATGGTGACAGGCATCTCCGCCTTGCAGCGGAAATGGCTGGAGAAGCCGCCGCCGCGGAAATACTCATAATTCGCGCGGCACCAGTCCGTTGCGTCCGTACAGGCCTTGATGTCCTCGTCTTTCATCTCCCAGAAGGGCTTCATCACATTATCGCCCGCCTCGTTCCGGCACGCGCCGCTGCCGTCCAGGGCTGTCGCGCCCGAGTTGATGAGGTGGATGAATCCGTCCTTTGCCACTCCCTCCGGCCGCCGGCCTGTCACACGCTCGCAGGCCTCGGGGCTCCAATAGGTACGCACGTCATGGAAGCAGGGCGCGGTGTTGGAGACCAGCGTGCCCAGCAGCATGGACACACCGTTGCAGGTGTCGTTCTCCGTTGCAAAGGGCGTGGGCATTTTCGGGCCGTTCCAATCGAAAGTGCCGGCCAGGATGGCCTCGGAAAAATCCGCGTTGGGCAGCCAGTCTGTCCACTGGCGCTGCCCCTGGAAGCCGCCTGCCACCGCGTTGCGGCCCAGCGCTTCCTCGTGCCAGCCCAGCTCGTCCAGCTTCGGGTTGCCGTACAGGATGTCCCGCATCACCATCGTCATCTTGGTGATGAACTCCCAGTCCTTATCCGCGGGCACGACCTTGGACCTGGTAATGACCTCAGGCAGGTTTTTGCCCGCGTTGCAGTCAAAGCCCTCGCGGCAATTGGCCTTTACCCAGGCCAGCGCCCGTTCGTATTCCTCCGCATCGTAAATTCCCAGCGTGATGCGGCGCACGATCTCCGTCATATCCACCCATTCGGCGCGCATCCCGAAATATTTCTGGAACAGCTCCGCGTCGCAGAAGCTGCCCGCAATGCCCATTGCGACACCGCCCAGGTTCACATAGGCCTTGTTTTTCATCCAGCCCACGGCCACGGCGCAGCGCGCAAAACGCAGGATCTTTTCGGCCACGTCGGCGGGGATCGTCGTATCCGACGCGTCCTGCACGTCGTGCCCGTAAATGGAAAATGCGGGCAGGCCCCGCTGGGCATGGGCTGCCATCACGGCTGCCAGATACACCGCGCCCGGGCGTTCGGTTCCGTTGAAGCCCCACACAGCCTTGATCGTCTTCGGGTCCATGTCGAACGTCTCTGTGCCGTAGCACCAGCAGGGTGTGACGGACAGTGTGGCCACCACGTTCTGCGTGCTGAACTGCTCAGCTACGCGCGCGGCCTCCGCGCCTCCGCCGATGGTGGTGCAGCCAACGACGCACTCCACCGGCTTGCCGTCCGGGTAACGCAGCGTTCCGCTGATGAGCTTCGCAGCATTGTTCGCCATCGTCACGGTCTGGTTCTCCAGGCTTTCGCGCACGCCGCCCCAGCGGCCGTCGATGACCGGGCGGATCCCGATTTTCGGATACAACATCTCATTCTCTCCCTTATCTTTTGTTATTTTTCTGTTTTCCCGCCGCGCCGCAGCAGGTCCTCATACCGTACATGGGCCGCGTCCCATGCGGCCGTGTCTCCGGGCAGATATTCCGTCACACGTTCTGTTTTTGCAATGAGCCGCCGTCCCGCATCAATGGACGGCAGCATGCCCAACGCCACAAGCTGGATGAGGATATTGCCCAAAGCCGTGGCCTCCACCGGGCCGGCTGCTGTGCGCAGGCCCGTAGCGTCCGCTGTCATGCGGCACAAAAGGCCGTCTTTTGCGCCGCCGCCCAGAACGTGCAGCGCCGCAAAGCGCCTGCCCGTTGCCGCCTCCAGCTGGCCCAGCGCAAACCGGTATTTGAGTGCCAAACTTTCGTAGATGCAGCGCATCACCTCTCCCACGGTTTGCGGTACATACTGCCCTGTGGCCGCGCAGTATTCCCGCACGCGGGCCGGGATATCTCCCGGCGGCGTAAACGCCGGATCGTCCGGGTCGATGAAGCAGCGCAGCGGCGCGGCCTCGAGCGCAAGGCTCTCCAGCTCCGCATAGGAATACTCCCGCCCCTGCCGCCGCCACGCCCGGCGGCTCTCCTGGATGAGCCACAGGCCGATGATGTTCTTCAGATAGTTCACGCGGCCATTGGCCCCCAGTTCGTTGGAAAGGCCCAGCCGCATGCTCTCTTCCGTGAGCACCGGCGCGTCCAGCTCGCACCCCAGCAGGCTCCATGTCCCACAGGAAAGGAACGCAGTGTCCCGCGCCTGTGTGGGCAATGCCGCCACCGCGCACTGGGTATCATGGCCCGCCACCGCCACCACCTTCGCGCCGTTCTCAAGCGCACCCACCACGGTGCCGCTGGGTACGGACGGCGCGAACAGCCTTTCCGGAATACGGTACGCGGCCAGCACGTCCCTGTCCCATGCGCCGGTGCGCGCGTCCTGCATCTGGCTTGTGGAGGCAATCGTCCTCTCGCACACCTGCGCCCCGCACAGTGCATGGATGAACAGGTCCGGCATAAACAGCAGCCGCTTCGCCCTGCGCCACACCTCCGGCGCCTGCTCTTTTACGGCCAGCAGCTGGAACAGTGTGTTGATGGCCATGATCTGATTGCCCGTTGCCCCATAGAGCGTCCGGGCGTCCATTGTACGCAACGCCTGCTCCACCATTCCGGCAGTGCGGCCGTCGCGGTAGTGCACCGGGTCTTCCAGCAATGTTCCGTTTTTGCCCAGCAGACCAAAATCCACACCCCAGGTATCGAAGCCGATGCTGTCGACCGCGCCCGCCTTTCCCAGCCCTGTGCGCACCTCATCCATCAGTGCGGAAAAGTCCCAGCGCAGGCGTCCGTCCTTTTCCCGTGGGCAATTCTCAAAACGGTGCACCTCTTCGTAAGAAAGCGCCGCACCGTCGTACACCGCTTTGACGGCTCGGCCGCTGGAAGCTCCGAAATCAAAGGCAAGGACAGTTGTTTTTCCGCTCATTGTACCACGCCCTTTTTCAGCAGGATATTTGCATAGATGGCGGTTTCGCCCGTGGCAACGACGGCATAGGCTTTTTTGGCGCGCTCATAAAAGGCAAAGCGTTCCAGCATCTGAATCCTCTGTGAATCTTCCCCATGCGCGTCCAACAATGCCTTGTATTCGTCCCAGATCACCGGGACACACGGATCGCCCGGCACGGCCTCCATCAGTGCCGCCGGCTGCTCCGCATACTGGTCCAGCGGCACCAGCGCCAAAACTGCGTCCAGAAGCTCCGCCACGCCGTGGCCGTCCGCGCGCACGACAATGGCGCCCTTCCCCATGCTCTCGGCGGGAAAGTTGCCGTCCGCCAGCACGATCTCATCGCCATGGCCCATCTCGCAGAGCACCTTCAAAAGCTGCGGACTGACGATTTTCGGAATATTTTTCAGCATGCTTTTTCCCCTTTCAGGTATCCGTGGGCGCACCTTTTTCACGGCGCGGATATTTTTTGTAGCCCGGATGGCGGCCCGTCACCCGGTAAAAGCCGCGCAGATCGATCAGCTTATCGATGTTTTCCCGGCTGATGTCATAGCTGCCGCCCAGAATGACCGCGTTGATGGTGATCTTGGCCCAAAGCTCCAGGCTTTCCATACGGTAGAACGCCGTCACCACGTCACCGCCCACGGCCAGCGCGCCGTGATTTTCCAGCAGCATCACATCGTGCTCCTCCAGATACGGCTCGATGGCGTCCGGCACCTCGCTTGTGCTGGGCGTGCCGTAGGGTGTCAGCGGCACGCTGCCGATGGCCGCCACGTCCTCGATCATGTTGTACATGTCCATGCTGCGGTGCGCAACGGCAAAGCCCGTGGCCCCGGGCGGGTGCGCGTGGATGACGCTCCACACGTCATCCCGCTTTTCATAGCAGCGCAGATGCATTTTGATCTCGCTGGACGGGCGCAGCCCTTCGGCCGCCTCCAGTACATTGCCCCGTGCGTCGATGCGGATGAGCTTTTCCGGTGTGATGAAGCTCTTGCTCATGCCCGTGGGCGTCGCCAGAAACGTTCCGTCCTCCAGTTTCGCGCTCACGTTGCCGTCGTTGGCCGCTACCCAGCCAAGCTGCCACATCTTGTGGCAGACATCGCAAATCTGCTCCTTGATCGTCCGAATATCCATAAATTACTCCCCACATAATTTCAAATCTCGTACCATTTGATCTCGTTGGCCGCCATATCCAGCGCAAAACTGGAGCCATCGCCCTTGTAGACAACGGTGCTCTGCGGCTCATAGGTGTTGTTCACAACGCAGTACTTACCGTTCTTCACATAGGCGTGTACCTCCACGTTGAAATTACTGCTGAACCATTTGTGCAGGCTTTCTTCGTCGTGGGCGCTCCACAGGATGCTGCGGTATAAAACGCGGCTGTTCTCAAAGCTGTACGGCAGGCCGCTGATGTACACCGCCCGGCCCCTGCCAAACGCGTGCACCGCCATCTGCACCTCTTTTTCACGCTGCACCAAGATCTCTGTACCCGGGAGCGCGTAGATGCTCTTCTTGCCCTCGCCAAAATCCACCGGCTTCGTGCAGTCCTGCAGAATGAAGTGGCCCGGGTGCTCGTCCCAGTTGTATTTGTCGTATCCCAGTGTGAAGCCCGTCTCCTTCTCCACGCCCAGCACGCCAGCCAGCTGCAGATAATGCCCCTCGTACTGATGGCCCGCGGGCTCGCCCACACCGATCAAGCCGCCGCCGTTGTACACAAAGCCGCGCACAGCCGCCGCCACAGCCGGGTCCTCCCACTCGCGGCCGCCTGTGTGGGCGGTGTCGCCGTCACCCACATTGATGAGCACGTCCACGCCGTCCAGCACATGGGCGTCTGCGCGCAGGTCGTCAAAGCTGATGAACCGCACGTCGAACGGCGCGCCCGAGAGCGCCTCGATCACGCCCGCATAGCTGTAGTTCTGCTTTTGATACAGCGCGTGGTGCACCATATGGCAGCCCCAGGCGCGCATTTTGCCCCAGCAGTTCAGAACGGCCACTGTCTTGACACAATAGGGCGTGGTGCCCTTGATGTTGTCGTACAGCTCGCGGAACTCGTTGCACACGCTCTCCACATAGTCGATGAATTCCGGGAACGCGCAGGCCAGCTTCAGATAACCGCCGTAGCCGATGCGGTCGATGGGCTTGCGCAGGATGGCGCGGCGCGCCGTCACCCAGTTTTCCTTCGCCTCGCGCACCGGGTCGCCGCCCTCATGGAAGGTGTCCGGGAAGAAATAGGGCAGAAAGCGTCCCTCGGTATATTTCACGCCCGGAATGTCGCTGATGAGGCGCAGCGTGGCGCCGTTGCCCACGCTGCCCACCACGGCGTCAAGGCCGATGGTCTTGAACTCGTCCATAAAGGGCTCGGTGCCGATCCAGTGGTCGCCCAGGAACATCATGGCCTCTTTGCCCAACTCGTGGGTGATGTCCACCATCTCTTTGGCCAGCTTTGCCACCTCGCGCCGCTGGAAGGCCTGGAAATCCTTGAATTCCCTGGAGGGCACGCGGTACTGGTTGTTGTAGTAGCCCTGGTCGATGATGAATTCGGGCCGGAACTTATAGCCGGCCTCCCGCTCGAACTGCTCGAGGATATACGGGGACACGCTGGCGGAATAACCGTACCAGTCCACATATTTCTCCCGCTGCAGCTCGTCGAACACCAGTGTGAACTGGTGGAAGAACGTGGTGTATCGGATGACGTTCACATATGGGTGCTCGGCAATGAATTTGCGCAGGCGCTGCATGGTGAACTTATGCGTTTTGGGCTGACGCACGTCGAAGGTGATTTGGTGCTCGAAGTTTTTCCAGCCGTTGGTGACGGCGTTGTACATGTGCACCGGGTCCCAGATCAGATAGGCGAGAAAACTTACCGTATATTCATGAAATCGTTCTATAGCATGTACTATTACGTTTCCGCTCTTTTCGTCATAGCTCCAGTCCTGCGGTGGCACCACACGGCTGGCAGTACGGTCCACGACCTCCCACCAGCGCTTGATGTCGTCGCAGGTGTTCACCTTCATTAGCTCATCGGAAACGCCCTGCATCAGCGGGATGGAAAGCGAATCGGCTACAGCTGTATGAAAGCCCGTCATGATGTAGCACTGCTGTACCTCGTCCGGGTTTGCCTTGGCCCAGACATTGTCCTTTCGGGTTGTGTAATAGGTGGAATACACCTTCGCATCCGCGCTTTTCAGCGCTTCGGGGTAATCCGTTCCGTCACAGTCCCGGATGGCGTCCGCGCCCCAGCGCTCCAGGATCTCCAGCGTCTCGGGCACCACATCCACGTCTGTTGGGATCGTCACGCGCCCCCTGTGTTTTGCTTCGTTCATTACTTCTCTCCTATTCTACCACGCCCGAAAGGGCCGTATCTCTGGCGGCCTCTCGCCCGCCTGTACCATCTTGCACTGCAGAAGCTCCGCTAGATGCGCTCGTGTTTCCGCCCAAGCCGAATCCGCCGCCAGGTTGTTTTGCTGGAAGGGATCGTCTTTCAGCACATAGAAAAATTCCTCATAATATACATCACTGGCGAATACGCGGTATCCGTCTCCCTCTGCACGCACGGCGTAAGTATAGTCCGGCGTACGGATGGCCCGGCCCACACGGCTCTCGCTGATCTGCAGGAACGCAACGTCCTCCCAGCCTTCCGTCCTTCCGGCCGCTAGGGGCCGGAGATCTCGGCCGCGCCACCCCTCCGGCCGCTCAATTCCTGCGCATGCCAGCAACGTGGCCGACACATCCAGCAGGCTCACCACATTGCGCACCACGTTGCCCCCGGTGAAACCAGGCCCCGTAATGATGAGCGGAATGTGGATGGAGGCATCGTGGCATGTGCGCTTATACTCCGCCTCACGCCCCCGCGTCAGAAAATGGCTGCCGTGATCCGCCGTGTAGACAAGGATGGTGTTTTCCCACATTCCCTGCTCTTTGAGCGTATCAACCAAACGTCCAACGTTGTAATCCAAGCTGTGACAGCACCCCAGATAATCGGGATAATTTTCCCGCCAATTGCTGATGTCTGTGCCCTGTTCACAGGCTTTTGAGCAGGCCACCAGATCTCCCGGAGCCTGAAAATCCGCAAACTGCGCCCGCGAGCCGTCCGGCCCTTCATACCGCCGACGGTCATTTTGATGATGCGGCTCGATCTGGCTGATGAACAAAAAGAACGGCTCTACCTGTTCCTTTCGGCCATGCAGAAAATCAATGGCGAAATTGTTGATGCAGTCGGCCCGATAGCCCATAAACGGAACACGCTCGTTATCTGCATTGTACACATAACCATTATAGCCGTGGCTGGTGAATTCCAGCACATCAGCGGCCATCCAATAATCCTTATACCCGCCCCGCCGTTCGGCCGGTATGGCGCTCTGTTCATAATCGATGCCCGCCAGCCGGTCTGTGGCAAGGTGCCACTTGCCTACATAACCCGTAGCATAGCCCGCCTCATTGAAACACTGAGCCAGGGTTTTCACGCGGCCGAACGGCAGCGCAAAGCCATTGATCTCGCAGCCAATCTCTGTGGCATAACGGCCTGTCTGCAGGCAGGCACGCGCCGGACCGCACACGGGCTGGCAGGTAAAGGCATTCTCATAACGCGTTCCTCCCGCCGCCAGTGCGTCCAGATTCGGCGTTACATCGAGCCGCTGGCCATAACAGCCCAGAGTGTCCCATCGCTGCTGGTCGGAAAAATAAAAAACAATATTTGGTCGTTGTTGCATCTTTCACCTCTGAAAATAATTTATTATGCGCAGTAGCTGAAAGTCTTGACCTGCCCCGCATTCAATGAGAATGTCTGGTTTAGGTTGCGAAACACCCATTCCCCTGCGTAAATGGCTTGACAACGAACTAAAACATGATTACAGTCGTCTCTCATAACACTGATTTGCAGTCCATTGTCAGTACGAAAATCAAAGCAGGAAAGGCGTTTTCCTTTCCATGAAGCAGGAACTGCAGGAAGGACTTCAAAGGCCATTCCCTCTGTCTGGATAAGCATGTGCTGAATTGCTTCCGCCGCTAAAAAATTTGCTTCGAGCGTAAACGGGCGATATGTATATCGGCTCACCCCTTTTTGCTTAAAATCTCCATTCAAATGAAATCCATTTGGCCCTGTAAATACGTCTTGGAACAAGGTCAAGTAGTATTCGGCTTTGTCACCATTGCGGCATATTGCTTGTAAAAGAGCCATCCATGCATAGGAAAAACCAACCCATTCCTTAGTGCCCAACCGTTCCAAACCATCGACCGTCTGGCGGATGATTCGCATATCTGTTTCCTCGCTTGGTTTGAGCAGCTTCAGAGGGTAAATCGCTATCGTATGGGAGAAATGCCGATGAGATTCACGCAACTCCTCGTCGGGAGAAAGCATCAGCCGCATCTCGCGGTTCACAGCCAGAACCGGTAAGTTTCGCAAGGTCCTTATCCAACGGCTATCAGTAGGAAGCCCCAATTCGTATTCCAGCTTAGGCATCGTTTGGAACAGCCACCGCATAAGCGCGAGGTCATAGTTGGAATTTGGCGTAAGCCATGCCGCCGGGGTATTTTCATGGATTTCCGGAGAGGCCGAGAGAGGCAAATACAGATAATCGCCATGGCGGCACAGTATCCCCCAAATCAGCTCGGCGGCCTGCTGGCACATGGGGTAGGCTATTTCGCGCAGAAAATCAAGATTATTGGTATAAAGAAAATGTCTCCATGCTATTTGGCAAAGCCATATTTGATGTGTGGGGGAAAGGGAATACATAGGCCAGCCACCCAAAGCCGTTCCGTCCAAAGCCATAACGCCCGGATAACAGCCGCCGGGGACATTATAGAAGCGCTGTGCGAATTTACGCGTCTGGGGAAATAGTCTTTCAAGGTGTTCAAGCAGTACCATACCTTCTTCTAAGTGATTGGCGGTCAAATAATGGCAATAGGTGAACTGTAGGTTCAAATCATTGTGGTAATCGCCTTTCCATGGAGGAAGCAATCCGTTATCAGCGGTCCAAACACCTTGCAGCGGGCAGGGAACGCCCCCCCGCCGCGAAGAAGAAGCCAAAAAGTAGGTTGCGGACGCCCATAGCCTCTCCAGCGGAACAGACGGCAATTCAATCTCGCTTCTGCTCCAATAGGCCTTCCACCATTTCCGATGGCCTTGCCACAGCAGTTTTAAATCCAATTCAACGTTTTCTGAAAGGGTGCGTCTTACAGTTTCCAACGCAGTTTCTTCGTCTGCTCCTTGCGCGACAGTAAAGAATAGCACGATTTTTTCTTGAAGCACCTTTTTTGCCATCAATAGTGCAAAAGCGCCGCTGCCTGTGGTCTGCACAAAACCAGTGACCCCATTCTTGCTGATTTGCACCGCAGGAGAATATCCCAACGCAGATAGAGGCTTCCCTGTCACACAATCCGCATCACCATCAGCATCTGCTTTAGAACTGAAATCGGGGGCGTAAAGCTCCATTTTGACATCCGCAAATATTCTGTCCATAACAATAATGCCCACGGGAGATTGCGCATGCATATATGCCTCCAAGAGCCCACGCTCAAAAGTAAGCGCCGCGCGGGCATTTTGCAAGGATAGCCGGGAGCGATAGGTCTGTCCGAGTCCATATAATACGAGCCGGCCAGCCGGCAGCTTTGTCGGCGTAGGGTGGGAATATGGAATGTCAAATATATTCTGTAATTTTTTCCATGACTGCCGGTATACCAGATCAATCAAATTTCGATATGTGAAATCGGGGCTTTCCGTTCCAGGTGCGGATGTTGTGTCCCATAATCCCGCACAGTCGATTGAAAAATTCAATACATTGCCCGGCCCCCATATAAGGCATCCCAATTTTCCGTTCCCCAAAGGGATTCCTTCATCCCAACTGGAGATCGGGCATGTATACCTGAGATCGCATCGGGGTTTTGGCATGGTATTTCCACTCCATCAATAATATTTGGAAAGGCCCAACTGCACACCCTCCAATTTTTTGACACCGGTATTTTTCTTCGTATCAAAAAAAGAATGATAATAGCATTCAGGAGGGAATTCACTTCTGAAAAGGATATAATCGCCTGCGGGTACAGTTTCAAAACGGATACTGTCAGCAACACGTTCAAACTCGCAATAACTGTGCCCTATACGCAGTGCGGCCGTCTCGCCAGGCCATGGGTCAGCCAAACAGCAAACTTCGCCGCGCTCTGAATGTATCGCCACATACCGTATCTCGCCATGCAGCATCTCGCTTGTCACTGTAAAGCCGCCCTCAGCCCATAAGGTAAACATCGCGTCCAGATTATGCGGCATGGCCGGGAATACGCGCAATAACCCTCTATGACTTTGCAGCAGCATCTCGTTGAGACCCGCGGCCAGATTTGCAGCGGCCTCAAAATAACAATGCAAGAACCATTCGGACGGAATCTCTGTCCTGTCACCTATCGTTTTCTCATGAAGTTGTTCCCATTGTGTTGCCATGACATTGGGTGAAAGTACCCGGGGCCTGTCAATCATGCTCCATTGCTGATTTTGGGAAACGTCCGAAAAGTGCATCAATCCATTCGGGAAAATCTGATAGGCAGACGCAAACCGGTGTAATATTTTGGGCATATCCTGTGCCATACCAAGCCGTGCAGCCATTTCTGGAGCCGGCGCGTGACCGGAACACCCCAGTTTTCCCAATTGGTATACATCACGGTCCAGCAGCACGCGTGCTGTGTTGCGCATAATCTCAAATTCTTTAGTGCCGGCATCAGAAAGGCCAATATACTCTGAAGGCCATACCGGGCTCATCAAACTTGCTGGGAATGGTGACCATGGATATTGGCCTTCGCCATAACGCACTGGGGATCCATCCCATTTTTCACCTGCGGAAAAAATCTCCAGTTCGCAGCCACCATGCTCGAGGCGTTCTGTTTTGGCATCATATAAGCTTTGTGACAAGGCTTTGTATGCGGCAAGATCTTCTTCGGGTATATCTGCTTGCGGCCCCAGCTCTTCAATTGCCCTCAACAAAGCTTTCAGTACATACAGGTCCGTGAGAGTGTTCTTTAGCGGCCAATAGCTTTCATAAGCCGTTGCTCCACCGGTGATTTCCAGAGTCCCATCCGTTTCCGTTTTCAAAATACTGCGGTAGAAGTCTGCGCAAGCCTGCATCATGGGCATCGCTCGATTTTTCAAAAACGCGGTGTCGCCCGTGTAAAGATAATAGCGGTAAAAATCCAGAGCGATTTGCGCCCCTACCGAACAGTTGCGGATCGTATCCGGTTCGATTGCGTTGTATCCATTCAAATTGGAAATGTCTGAGAAAAAAGCGCCGTCCGCGTCAAAATGAGTTTTTGCGTCCTGCCGGGCATGTTCCAGCATGGCCCAGCGATACTCAAGATAATTTTTATAAAGCTCCGGATGTCCTGCTGCCAGCACCGGCCAATAGTTTTGCTGATGGTTCCAGTGATAGAAATGCCCCCAATTGCGGCTGTCCTTGAACCAGTTCCACAGGCCGGCAAATGTAATCGGGTACTTTCCGCGGCCGCAGCTGTTCAGCTGATACAAGTAGACGTACCAGAGGTTTTCCAGATAGTCCTCCTGCGCCACATGTAAAAAACTGCGAGCCCAAAAATTTCGCCAATATTCCTGGTGCTGCGTGAATAGTTCTTTTTCATTTAGATGTGTATTAAGCATTACACATGCCGCTGTCACCGGGTCGGCGTCCGTTTTCTCATGTACACAAGTGGAAACAAGCAATGTGAAATGCTGCTCACGTTGTTTTGGAAGCCGGAATATGCCGCCGTGGGCATGTAAAAGCTCCGAAGTAAAACTACTGTTTAATACCCTGCAGACTGTGGCTGTCCTGCAGCGGCCAAGATCCTGTGAAAGAACAATATCTTTCTCCGTCAACTGCGCGCTGATACAGTCGATATTTTTATTGTATAGCGGGGTTATTTGTTCATAATGATGAAAAAAATTCGGGCTGGGCCAGCGATCTGCTTTTATAGACCATGCTGCCTCCTCTGTCTGCCATGCATCGATTTGAAAAACCATCAGCCCGGAGTCCGCCGGTGCAAATACTTTCCACTGGAGGCGTGCAAAGGGCGAGACCGCCCGCCCATGCACACAACCATCTGCCAGACATAACCGTTCTTCATAGTCCTGCAGATATACCCAGTCGAAACACGGCAGCGAACTCTGGATGGAAATAACCGCGCAGGCTACAGGAGCAGTATTGCGCTCCTCTGTTTCCCAGCTCCACGCCTGCATATTTCCATCCGGTGCAAAATCGATCGCGTCGGTATGATTGACCTGTATTGCGATGCCGTTCGGTTCGTGATACAGCAAACCTCCCATTTTTCCGTCGCCCACAGGCAGTCCTTCATAGGGCTTCAGAGCAGGGCGACGGTATACGATATCATGCCGTGCTAGATATTCTGAAACATCAACGAGTGATTTATAGCCGTCGTGATGGATCGCCTTATACATAGCTGCCTCCTGTTTCTGCCGCATCAGCCTTTTATGCCGCCGACATTCATCCCCTGCAGCAACTGCTTCTGCCCAATCAAGAAAAGAATAACCGTGGGGACAAGCGCCAGTACCAGCGCTGCGAACAACGCGCCCCAGTCTGTGGCATATTTTTGAACTTCATACAGGTTTGCCAATCCTAATGGAAGCGTCTGTTTTGTATCATCCGTCAGCATGACCAATGCAACAGGATATTCGTTCCATGCGCTCATCGCAGAGATCATACAGACCGTCACGATACCAGGCTTTGCCATTGGTACAATCACATGCCGCAGTATGCCGACAGGCCCGCAGCCGTCAATCATTGCCGCTTCTTCATAATCACGCGGGATTGAGCGCATAAAGCCTGTCAATAGGAAAATTGCAAACGGAAACTGCATCGTTGCATACAAAACACCGATTGCAGCACGGTTGTTGAGCAAATTAAAGGAATTCATCTGCAGGAACAGCGGAATCATAATATAGGTAGCTTGAATAAAAATTGCCGCCATATATACGGTTAGGATTATCTTGGCACCGAAAAATTTATACCGCACGAGGCAATACGAACAAGGAATTGCACAAACCACTAAAATCACTAATGTTTCCAAAACCACGAACAAGGAGTTCCCGATATTAGCGCCCAAATCGGATTTCTGAATGGCACGCGCAAAGTTATCCCACTCTAAGCCAGAGGGCAAGGAAAAGGGATTGGACAAAAATTCCGTGTTGGTTTTGAATGCGGAATATATATTCCAAATCAGAGGGAAAAGCATGATAATTGCGATAATGATTAGAAGTATACGTGTGCCCCATTTAAAAATCTTCATACGCAGGATGCTTTTCTGGTTGCTAGTCATTTTTTATCCTCCTCCCTGTTCGACAGTCGACGCGAAATCATGGACAGAATGACTGAAATCGTGAGTGAAAATACTGTAATTGCCATCGCATACCCGAAATTGCCGTTCATAAAACCTTGCTCATACATATATTGCAGCAAGACTTTAGAAGCGCCGTTCGGGCCGCCTCCCGTCATCACCTTAGAGAGAGTAAAGCTGAGATTCATCGTACCAGACATGGCCAGAACAAAAGTGATGCCAATGATATCGCTCATGAGCGGGACGGTTATGCTGATAAATTTGCGGAAGCTGGACGCGCCGTCAAGCGTAGCCGCCTCATAAATTTCATTGGAAATACCGTCCATCGCCGCCATATGCATGATCATATAGTAGCCGGTAGCCTGCCAAACAAGCGTAACGGCAATACACCATAATGCGGTCTTTGCATCTCCGACCCACGGACGTGCAAGGGTGTCCAACCCAACAAATTTCAAAAGGGAGTTCACAATGCCCATATTCGGGTGGAATACAAATGACCAAATGATACCCACAACCGTTAAAGAAATAATATTAGGAAAGTAGAACACGGTACGGTAAAGTCCCCGTTCCCGCAATTTTGTCTGCGAAAGCATAAAAGCCAATATAAGCGCAAAAACGATTGTGATGACGGGCACAACAGCCAACAATTTGAAAGTGTTGCCCAATGCCTGCAGGAACTTATCATCCTGGAACATATACAGATAGTTTTCGATTCCGATAAATGTGGAATTCATTCCCAGCGCAGTCGAGTCGAATAATGACATCCAAAGTGCGCGCAGTGTAGGAATTACCGTAAACAGCAGTGTCAGTATCAGTGTGGGCAGTACGCATACGCAAATAAATAATACGGGCATCCGCTGTAATCCCGCCTTTTTTTTGCCGGTCATCCTCAGCATAAGGTCTCCTCTCTTTCTAAAATGCCCCGCCAAGGCCGTTGAAAGCCGACTTGGCGGGGCATTTGTCTTTTTCAATACTTAGGGCAGGTGTTATTTTGCCATATTGGAAACTTCTGTGAAAGACGCCTCTACTTTTTCAGCCCACTGCTCAGGTGTCATCGCACCATTCATCACATCCGCAACGGACTGGAACACTTCATCGCGCGGCGTAACTTTGCTGCCTTCGGGGAGCGCCGCAAAGCCAAACACCATGCTGTCGCCCATATTGTAGACATCGTTCATGCTGTAGACACCTTCGGTGACGTAATCCTTGCTCCATTCGGTAGCATTCTTTAATGCATAGATACCGCCAGCCTTTTCAGCGAACAGCTTCACGGATTCTTCAGTATACAGGAAGCGGAGGAATTCCTTCGCCAACTCAGGATTCTTAGCGCCTGCGGGGATGCTGAACTGCTCAACGCTGGTCATGACATAACGTTGGTCGCCAGCGTTCAGCGACGGGGCGGTGGTCAGACCGAATTCGAAACCGTCCGCGCGGGGAGCGTCTTTCATTTCGCCCTCCATCCAGTTGCCGTTCGGGATGAACAGCGCCTTATTCATCATCATATCCGTCTGGCTCTGCGTATGGTTCAGCGCCACGGTTCCTTCCATCAGATAGCCATCAGCGGCGATTTTCTGGATATTGGCGAGAACTTCCATGACTTCCGGAGAGGAGAACGAGCCTTCGACGTAGTTGCTGATATCTGTTGTAGTATCGATGCCGGCTGCGGATGCAATCGCCGGCCACAGCAAAGATTCCATGTAGCCCGGATGGATGCCCGCATAAGTAAACAATGCGATGCCCTTTTCCTTGGCCTTATCGCCAAGTGCAAAAAACTCATCCCACGTTTCCGGAAGCTCCCAGCCATTTTCTTCAAAGAGCGTTTTATTGTAAACCAAGCCCATGGGAGAAGCATTGAACGGCGCCAGGTAGACCTTACCATCGCTGTAAGGCGAGCATTTAGCCGTATTCAAGACACCTTCCAACACCTGCTCTTTCAAAGGGGAAGTGTCTTCCAGGCCAGGGCCTTCGAAGACGTCTGTAATATCAAGCAGCGCATTTTCACGGATCATAGACGAAATTAGCCCGGTGGTGTCATTGTCATTCATAGAAATAAAATCGGGCACGTTGCCGGCCACAATCTGCGGGCGGATGATGTCGCCAATGGTCGGGCTGATCTGCATATTCACAGTTACACCGTAAGTTTCCTCAAAACGATCGACGATTTCTTCCCAGTACTCAGGTCCATAACCGCCTTCGAAAATGGCGATATTCAATTCTTTGTTTTCAAACCCACTGGTGCTTGTATCTTCCGACGAGGAAGAAGGCCCGCTGGATACCGTCGAACTGGACGAGGGAGTCCCGCCGCATCCGGCAAACATTGCAAGACATAAGGAAAGTGCAAGTGCCATGCTCACTAACTTTTTCATGTAATTGATAACCTCCTTTTTGGGATTCTTGGTATGCGTAAAGCAAGAAATGTACATTCCTCTTTGCGATTTTCATTATAAGGCGCGTGCAATATTAAAAACATACATAAAATTCAGACCAACCTGTAAAATATTGACTTTTTAAAAAAGACAGTTTACACTTTATCTAAATAAATGCTTCCTTCTTTTGCTGTTTTGCTGAATTTGACAGGGGGAAATACCGATGAAAAGAAAAAATCGCCGCAACTGCGGAAACAAAACACGCTCCTTGATTCGTCACATAAAAATACAGTATCGTCTGCTTGCGGTGTTCCTGCTAATCTCTCTGCTTCCTACGATTTGTATCGGCATGTATGCTTATCGAGTTTATACGAGGTCCATCAACAGTAAGATCAGTGAATCTGCTTTGCAAACCGTTCGTTCCCTTAATACCAACATGACGATTGAACTGGAAAAATTTCAAGATTACTGCGCGACGCTTTCGGTTGCGGACGCCGTTCAAAACAGTTTGCAGCAAACTTCGGCCGGGCAGGATATTTCAAGGGATATGGTGCTCTCCATCCGTGATCTGTCCGTTAATATTCCATTTCAGTCCATTTATTTAAAAAATCTGCGGATCGTAAGCTTAGACGGTACGCCGATTTACGACCGCGGATATGATGGAATTCCATATGAAAAAAGCGAGCAGCTTTTAGCTGTGATAGACAAAACTGCTCCGAAAGACTCTTTGCAGTTTATCCACACATATCGGTCGCAAGACAAGCTGGTTCTGGGCAGAAAGCTTTACAGCGCAACCTTAGGTGGGGAGCCCGTAGGCTATATTATGGTTTACATCAATGAAGCGTTATTTGAGGAAAAAATCTTTGCCGATGTTACATTCGGCCCCGAATCCAATATTATGCTGGTGGACGAGCATGGTAGCATACTTTCTTCGCAGGATCGCAGTCTGCTTGGAAAAAACATTGCCGATACAGAGCTGTTTGGGGAACTTGAAGCTAATATTGCATTGGGCAAACACACATTCAATATAAATGAAAACGGAAAAAGCGATGTGGTAATCGCAATGTATAACAATAACTTTGGCTGTTATCTCGTCGCCAACATCCCGGGCAGCTACATCACCAAAGAGACCGAGAGCATCAACACAGCCCTTTTCTGGATAGCGGCTGCTCTTATTCTGCTTTCGCTGATTCTAACTTTTATCGTTTATGTCAGTATCGTTTCCCCTATACGAAATATCGTTGCCGCATGCAATATTACATCTGATGAAGATTTAAATGTACACATCAATGACCCCAACAAGGACGAATTGGGCTTTTTGTCCAGGACCATCGACCAGATGGTAGATGAGATTCAGTTGTTGATGGATCGCCGTCAGGCCGACCAGGTTCGGCGGCGGGAATTGGAGTTGGAAGCCCTTCAGTACCAAATCAACCCACATTTTCTGTTTAACACACTCAATTCTTTTCAGTGGTTAGCTGTGATCAACGATGTGCCGGTTGTCGCCGAGGGGATTTCTTCACTAAGTGCTCTCCTGCGCAGCACTATTATGAAGACAGATGAATTTGTTCCCCTATCTGAGGAACTGGAAAATCTTTCAAATTATTTTACCGTTCAAAAAATACGTTACGGCAACTCCTTTGATGTCTGCTACGAGATAGATTCAAAAACAAAGTCTCAACTCTTGCCTCGATTCGTACTACAGCCTCTTGCGGAAAATGCAATCATACATGGAACCGAAAATATGCCGGAATCCATTATGATTACGGTCAGCAGTACGTTGGATGGGCATGGGAATATGGTTATAGAGATTCGTGATAACGGCTGTGGATTCTCAGTATTTCCAGGCACTCGCGGAAAAGAACGTTTCTCTGGGATCGGCGTGAACAATGTGGTCGAGCGGCTTCATATCTGTTATGGCACAGATGACAGGCTGCAGATAAGCAGTCAGCCTGGTAAAGGTACCATTTGTCGTATTACCATCCCATTATTAGACCAGAAGGAGAATGAATAATGTTTAAGATTCTGTTAGTAGACGATGAGCCTATAATCAAAATCGGCGTTCGGAAATTACTTGAAGGTACTGATTATATTATTGCGGGAACCGCCAGCAATGGTTCAGAGGCATTGCTGTTCTTGGAAACAAATAGCGTTGATATCATCCTAACAGATTTAAAAATGCCTGTCATGGATGGCATCGAATTGATCCGCCAGCTACAGGCCATAGCGTTCGAAGGCGCTGTTTTAGTTCTTTCAAACTATTCTGAATTCGAACTCGTTCGAGAGGCTCTCACGGAAGGTGCCGCCGACTATATATTAAAAACAGATATGACACGTGCCCACCTGCTTGAGCACATGGAGAAAATTTCACAGAATCTGTGTTTCCAAAATCAAAAACGTACGGAAGCCGCTCAAATAGCTCTAAAACAAGAGCAAAACACACGAAAACTTTTTCTTTCCGAAATTGAACGGGTTTTATTTACCAGCCACCCAATTTCGTGTGATATTCAAAGCCTGTTGATGGCTGATTGTGATTCAAAAAAGCAATTGGGGCTCCTGCTCATTTCCGCTCCTTTTCCAGATACTTCTGTACAAAATCCATTTTTATCCCAACTACAATCACTTCTGCCGGATATCTTTTCCGAAGTCGGCCCTTTAGAAATAATTTGGACACCCCAAAATCAATTTTTGGTTTTGTTTTTAAAAGTCAATAAACAAGAACTCATACAAAGCAAAACCCGACAGCTGTTGCGACGTGCAGAGTTATATTTTAAAAAGTGTCCTAACGTTTCTTTTGGAACGTGCGATAGTCGTATCCAAGCATTGCGCAACTGTTATAAACAGTGTCAAAACGCACTGCGATATATGTTTTATCTTCCAGAAAAGCACTTGTTTCCTGTCGAGCAATTCTCTGATTTTTCCAATGAAAGCAACGCCCTTTATCATTTTTTTTCAAAAGGGATCATTGAAGCTTTTCGCACCAAATCAGTAGAGGCCTTTCTTACGGAGATAAGGGGGTTCTTCTCGTTATGCTCGCAACATTTTTATGACCCTGACTGGGTTCGTTCTTGCTGCTGTCGCTGTTGTGAACATCTTATGCTTTCCCTGCATACTGCACCGAATGACGATGTCATATCATCATTTGTAACTCAATTGACGGAAGCATTTACTGTTCAAACCTTACAAAGTAAAATGGTCGATATTTTGTCACCATTTCTTTTGAATTCACCATCCATCTCAGTCACAGATAATCAAGAAATCATCCGCGCACTTACATTTATTGATGCTCATTATATGGAACCGATTACACTTGAAGAAATTGCCAAACAGGCAAATTTGAATAAAAGCTATTTATGCCGCCTGTTTAAGCAAGAGACCAATATAAGCGTTTTTGCTTATGTCAACCAAGTGCGTATGAGAAAAGCGGCCCAGTTGTTAGCTTCCAAAAATTCGTCCCTTAGCATCGGAGCTGTAGCATCTGAGGTTGGAATTGATGACGCCTTTTATTTCGCCCGCAAATTTAAAGAATTTTTCGGGAAGTCACCGCGTGAGTATCGGAAAGACGTCGCAGCGGGCACATTATAAAACGTACCCGCTGCGACGTCTCTATAAAGATTAATTTGTTGATTCCGGCTTATAGTAAAGTGCAACTTCACGCAAACTGGGATCGGTCTGTCCTTGACTATTAGCAGATGTATCAGGCTGGAGCGATGTGATCACAAGACGAATTTTTTCTGCGGAGCAATCCTCAAAGGTTAATTCACAGGACGTACCAATCGTCCCCTCATAGGAATAAAACGTTGTAAAAGTGTCGCCCTCAGCCTTTTGCAGTTCAATGCCGGCGATCCGCTCGGTGGCCCAGCCTGCCACAATGTTTTCATCCAGCACGAGTGTATTAAATGTCTTTTCTCCCTGCAAGTCAAACTCAAGCCAGATGGGCAAAACCGAATCTTTAGCTGCCCAGCGGGACGAATCCGTGTTCAAACCATCATTAACTAATTCAGCTGGGAAACGTTGATGTACACTACTGGAGGTAACTGGAACATTCAAAAGAAAGTTCTCTGAAGGATCCGGTTCTGGAGGAATTGGCGGATCTAGCGTCTCAGCCGGCGCATAATACAACTCTGCCTCCACAATGCTAGGGTCTGTTTCCCCTTGCCCATGTTCTGTACTATCTGGTGTCAGTCCAGTTATATTGAGTCGTAAATTCGATGTAGTGATTGGGTCAAAAACAATAGTTTTATGGTCGCCTAATTCACCATTGTAAGTATGAACTGTTGTGTAAGCGCCATCTGCAGAAGGTATTTGTAATTCTAATGAGGCGATACGCGGTCCGGCCCATCCGCTTACGATATTTTCCGTCAAAATCAGCTTATTAATTGTAACATCTTCATTCCAGCTAAAATCAATCCAAATGGGCAATTCGGAATTCTGCGCGGCCCAACGGGAATTCTGAGTATAAATACCATCCGCAATGTTGGTCACCGGAAAACTCGGATGAGAATTATTAGTTGTAATTGTGGCTTGCATAGCAAAATTAGTCGGAGTTGTTTGTTCACCTTGCTGATATTCATGTACACCGATATCGGGTGCTGCCCCATAATAGAGCGGTGTGCCGTAAAAGTCTCGGTCGCCCATTTGCGGCACGTAAATTCCAGCGTCAATCAAAGGTGAATCCGCTTGGAGTTTATAGCCATCCCATATGGTAGCACCACTTAAAATCCCCGCTGAATTTTTCTGAGGTGCCTGTCCTGGATTGAGCATCAATGGATTTTCTGTTATCTTGTTGGGGTCATTGGGTTCATAAGGAGAGTGTTGTCCACTTGCTTCATAAAAGCAATTGTTACTGAATTCTACCTGTCCTAAATTTCCGAGATAACGATTGGTATCGTGCCAAACTGTCGTTGTTGTTTCACTCTTATTATAAAACACATTATTGTAAAAGTATGTCATTGATTTAAAAGGATCCCGATGCATAAATTTTGTGCGCGCGCCATCATAGATAATTACATTGTTCAAAAAATAAGTCGGTGTGGTGCAGGCAGTAAGGAAATATTTAATGATGAAGTCACCACCATCGTCACTGATATTATACCGGATGATATCATTATCATTTTTGCCCATATACAGCATCCAGCCGCAAGGGTTATTGTGCGAATAGTTAAATTGATACACTACATTTTTCAACGCAGAATCCATATCATATGGACTTCCATCTGCGTTTGTGGAGGGGCCATTATATACTTCATTAAACTGGAAAACAGCATTTTCTGACTTCCACGGATAGAGCGCCACTGTTGGACGGAACGAAGGATATCTTTTCAGAAAGCCATCCACAACATTATATTCTACAACAGCGTTCATCGCATCGCACAGGTCAATCCCACCTTGTCCAATATCTTCCATGTAGTTGTGTCCAATATAGATGTCCCTCATCCAAAGGTTATTCGGCCCAATCGCCGCTTGATAATTTCCGCGCACCATATCCACATATCCAGTAATGCCCAAAAGATCCACTTTGCGAATGGTATTATTCGCAATCCTCAAATCCCGGAATGAGGTATTAGGGCGAATTGTACTTCCAATCACGTTGAAAATAATGCCGCCTGTAAATGTATCATTCCAATCATTGGGGCCGTCTACATCATGAATATAGCAGTTTTCGATATAAATATGATCCATGATACCGTCAGCATCATCTTCCAACTGGTCCCCGTCTACAATCAATAGGATTCCATTTCGTGTCTTGTCCTTATTGGGATAGGAGTTATCGCCTTGTGGTCTCTGCAATACAATGTCTGTATCAAAATCATCATCGTTGGTAATTTCGAGGTTTCGTATCTCCCAGTATTCTTGATTCCGCAGATGTACGGCGCCAGAATAATTGAATCCCCGGTCCACACCCATTCCATTAATAACAGGGAGAGCCTCGCCCCCATATTTGTCAATTTTAATAGGCGCACCTTCCACCCCAGAGCCTTTTGGCCAGAGCCATTCTCCATTCCAAACACTTCCCGACTTGAGCAGAATTTGGTCGCCCGGTTGGAATGTAGTAGCCGTTACTTTTGTCAAACTCTTCCAGGCCTGTTCTGGTGAAGTACCCGGATTGTTATCATCTCCATCCTCGGCATCTACATAATAGACGATCCCGCTTGTAGCTGCATCTTCTTCGGCAAAAACGATTGAAAACGGTGTGAACAATGTCAATACTATCAGTAGCGAAAGCAGACCAGATAGCGTTCTTTTCATAATACTCCAACTCCCTTTACGTGATTTGAATTTTGTTCCACAAAGGCTCGCAAATCCGGACAGAATATTCTGTGCGCAATGCTTGAAGATACAACTCCAACTTTTCTGTTGCCAAGATGTCTCTAATGCGGTTTTTCACCTCCTCATAAGCCATGACCTGTTCCTTGTCTTTTTCCGTTATTTTCAGCAGATAATACCCTTGTTGCGTTTCAATTATTTCTGATATCTCTCCTATCTCTAATTGTGAACACGCTGCATAAATTGTGCTCAATCCATGAATATCTGCTTTTTGGGACAGCGATGTAAACTGGAACCTTTCTTCTTCACCAGATGTAGCATATCGGGTGCAGGCATTTTCAAAGCTCATCCCCTCTCGAATAGCTCTTTGCGCTTCCTGTATTAACTGATAGGCTGAAGCATGACTGCCTTCTACCAGCAGTCCAGATACATGTGTATTGCCCGAAGTCGTAAACTGATTCAGATTCTCTCCATAAAATTCCTGTGCTGCTTCCTCTATCAGCGGATCCTCATCAATCAAATTTTCTTCCAAAGAATTGCGTAGATTGCTAATGAGGTGGCGATAATAATTTTCAAATGAGTACTCAATCGGACCATACATGACGCTATTCATCGAAACCGATGATTCTCGCTGTTTATTGAACCCTTTCCATTCTTTCTTTAAAGTCCGTAAATCAATGTTCTCAATTAAATCTCTTTCTTGAGCAGCTCGAAGCACTACACAGTTATCAATTAATGTGTCTAGTGCCCGATTCCGTGCGCAGTCCAGCGGTGTCTGACCATCGTATTCTGTACTCCAAAATGCATCGTCAAAAACAGTACAGCCATAATTTTGCGTATAATATACAGTCACAGCACTTTTTTGCTGCTGGAGGAATTCCTGCCATTCATCAGAAAATATTTCTTGTGTGCCGATAACAAGTACTGGAGTTCGGTAAGGCAGTGAAATCTCCCATCCGATGCATAATAAGGCAAGCAGTAATATAATCATTGCAAGAAAGACTTTGTTCTTTTTTATCATCCATTTCATCATTTTCTATCCCCACTGCATAAAACTCAAAAATATCCCCCAAATTTTTCTTCATCAATTTATTATCGACATTTTTTGTACGAAAATGACATGGAAATAATTTACCTTGGCCTGTATTATTTTGACTTTTCCGCAAGACTTTCGTCTTTTGGGACAAAAAAGCAATCTTTATTTTGGCAAAATATATATTTTATGATGTGGCACGTTTTTCCTTGTCAAACATCTTTAAGTCTAATTGTTACGTCTCGTTTTGTTTCTCCGTACCAAAATGGAAAACATTTTGTCGACCAGTTAATACAAAAGTTTTAATATTCATTTACAGCATTGTATAATATTCCATTGCATTTGTTCTCCGCCTGTTTTCCCACACTTCAAAGTGAAGATGATTGCCCGTGGAGTTACCTGTACTGCCCACATACCCGATCACCTCGCCCTGCTGCACCTGCTGGCCTGCTGTGACGGAGATAGCTGAACAGTGCGCATATAACGTTTCCAGTCCTCTGCCATGGTCGATCTTCACATGGTATCCATAGCTGCCGCCCCACGGGTCGGTACCATTGGCAATTGTTACAGTGCCGCTGGCCGCTGCAAGAATGGGCGTGCCCTGCGGGGCCGCAATATCCGTGCCATTGTGATAGGTCAGTTTCCCCGTGAAGGGGTCCTGCCTGTACCCGAAATTTGAAGTAATCGTAAAGCTCTGCGGCAGCGGCCATGCAAAGATTCCGGTTCCTGTCCAATCTGTATCCGGATCAATGATTTGTCCGCCGCCGCTGACATATCCACCCAACAGTTCCATCCAGAGCGCGTCGTACTGCGGGTCAGCCAGCAGCGCAAGCTGTTCATCCTGGCGTGGGGTGAAGCCATATGCTTCAGCCATCTCTGCGGCGGTTTTGTGCGACACCTTGATTTTCAGTATCGTTTCCGATACGGTCACCCATTCCGTCACCTCACTGCCGTCCTCGTCTGTGATGATGATCTCTTCCTCATGTTCTACTGTGCGCGTGCTGTGGCTGATCTGGTGCATATCCGATAGAACTGCCCGCAGCTGCTCCAGCTGCCCATCATCCAGCGCCACTATCTGCTGGCCATACTCGTCTGCCGCCATGTCTGCGGCGAATACGGCCAGAATATCCTCCCAATGGATGGACACCGAACCATCTTCGGATATATATTCCACCTGGTCATGCGGGATCTCAGCTTCGATCTCTTTGAGCTTCTGGTAGTATTCCTCGTTCAATATCTGCACTGCCTGCTTCAGCGTCATTCCTTTCCCTGTCGGCTCAGATGAAAAGAAGATACCGAATGCGGAACCTGCCACCAGCGCAATCACGCAGATGAGCAGAACAATAAACAGTGCAAGCCCGCCGCCCGCAGCCAATACAGCCACAAGGTTTTTGACTGCCGCGATACAGGCTCTTGCGGTATTGGCTATCGCCCTGCCCGCCGACTTTACCGCTTGTTGTGCAACTCTCGCCGCCCGCTTTGCCCGCTGTGCCGCCTGTTTCGCCGTGTGCGCCGCCTGTTGCTTGGCTGCGTGGATTGCCTGCGGCGTCTTTACCGGCTGGCGGGCGGCCTTTACAGCGGGCCTGCCCGTCTTGAGGACATGTGCCTCGCCCTGCTGTGCGTGGAACTTGCATGTGCTTTTTTCCTTGAAAGAGCGCGCCTGCGGGGCGTTCTGACCGCCAGGTGCATTGCCCCGCTGCTTCTCCAGCCGGTTCGCACGCCTGCCCGCATTCGCGCGGGCAGGTATCCGACGAAGCATATCCCTGCCGCCCGCAGTAACGGTGCCGCCCCATTCTTCTGCCCTGCCCAGCAGCTGATCTCCGGCAGTTTCTTCCGGGGATACCTGTTCTACACCGCCCATCCCATTTTGTGCCGCCTGCTGTAGTTGTTCTTTCCCTTTTTCTTTGGCGGCCCGCAGACCTTTTTGGGCCAGTTCTTTTGGAGCGTGGCGGAGCGTTTTGGGCAATTCTGCTCCGTCATGGCGTTCTCTTGTTTTGATGTCCTTCAGCGGCTTCCCTCCTAAAAAGAAAAAGCAGCGCCCATGAGGATCTTTCCCCACGGGCGCTGCCTGTATATGATTTGTTATGCGTGCTTGACGCGGTCGTCCAGCTCCGCTTTTTTGGCGTCATTCCAGCGGTCCACCGTGCCCACAAGATAGCCTGTGATGCGGCGGATACGCTCAAACTTCACACCTTTCCCGTTGCGCTCCGCATTGCTGATGCTGTTATTTTCCATATACCTCCACCTCCCTCGACCGCTGTATATGGTATAACAATTCTCCGCTCAACGCAAGTCTGTTCTTTCCATCATTCGAACTTTTCATTGGGCTTGTTATGCAAAGCTTTCCATAAGAAGCCTAATGAAAAGTTTTGAATAATGAAAAGAAACGCGAAGAACGGCTGAAATTCAGCCGTTCTTACGCAAATGTCTTTCGATAAAACTTTCTGTTTTGTTGTCATAGTGATTGTAGCCAGGATAATAGGCTTTGATCTTTTTGCCAGCTTGTCTGGGATTCGGCTGGAAGATCGAGATTTGCGGTTTCCAATGCTTTGCGCTTCATCTCTGCATCCGCGCGGGCGTAAACCTCAGTCGTTTCAATCTGCACATATCCAAGAAAATCTCGAATGTAATGAAGATCAACGTCCGCACGGAGCAGGTGCATTGCTTTGGAATGGCGGATAACATGGGGAGTAACCCCTTTTTTGCCCTCCAGCCAAGAGACTTGAACCATATATTTGTTTAGAATGTAAGTAACTCCGGGGCGAGTCAGTCTCTTTCCCTGGTGGTTGACAAACACTGGATCGTCCGGTCTGCGCACAGCATCCAAGTGCCACATATTTAGATACTTTTGCAATATGGCTGCCGTTTGTGACATAAGTGGGACAACGCGCACTTTCCTACCTTTACCATAGAGACGGACCGTTGCTGGTGTTTCCAGACGAATATCTAACAAGGAAAGATCAATCAGTTCTTGAACTCTTGCACCAGAATCATAGAGCAAACATAGCAGGGCCGTATCTCGTATTCCACATTTCTTTGTTTGGTCTGGAATGGAAAGCAGATCTTTCAGCACTTGTTCCGACAGGTATTCCACAAATCTCTTTTCTGTTTCTTTCATCGGAATTGCAAGAATACGCTGGCAATGCAGCAGCATTTCCGGATTTTGAAACTGCACATATCGAAAAAACGCATGGATCGCAGCTAACCGCACATTTCTCGTCGAGGCGCTGTTCCGGCGTTCCAATTCCAGCCAATCCAAAAAGCGAACAACCAAGTCGGCATCAATATCGACCAAGCAAATCCTGTCTATCTTTTTGTTCATCTCCTTCATAAATAGTAAAAGCAGGCAAAAGGTGTCCCTGTATGACTTTATGGTATTGGGGCTGAGATTTCTTGCGCCTGCTAAATAGCGTTTACACGAGCGATATGGTATAATGGGAGCAAGAGAGCCGAAAGAGGTGTTCCCATGAAGAATGAACAACAACGCCACGACATCAGCGATGCGGTATGGAGCCTGCTGGAACCGCATCTACCAGGACAATGAGGGCAGTGGGGTGGAATAGCCCAGGATAACCGGCGATTTATCAATGGCGTGTTTTGGATTTTACGCACAGGAGCACCGTGGCGGGATTTACCGCCGTTCTACGGGAAATGGGGTACCGTGTATCAGCGGTTCCGCAGATGGCGTGACAAGGGGATCTGGGAAAAACTGCTGGAAATTCTGGTTGATGAGCCCGATTTTGAATGGTTGATGATTGATGCCAGCCACTGTAAGGTGCATCCACATGCGGCAGGCGCCCGTGGCGGTAATCAGGACATGAGCCGTACAAAAGGGGGCTCAATACCAAGATTCACCTTGCCGTGGATGCAAATGGTATGCCGGTCCGAGTACTTATCACAGAGGGTACCCGAGCTGATTGCAAAGAAGCTATTCACTTGATTGATGGAATATCGGCGGAAACATTACTGGCCGATCGTGGGTATGACACCAATCAGATCATTGCTTATGCCGCTGATGCTGGAATGAATATCGTCATTCCGGATAAACGAAATCGCAAGCAGCAGCGGGAGTATGACCGTTACTTGTATCGGCTTCGTCATCTGGTGGAAAATGCTTTTTTGCACCTGAAACGTTGGCGAGGCATTGCTACTCGATATGCAAAAACTACAACATCTTTTCTGGCTGCTGTGCAAATTCGTTGCATTGCTATTTGGTGTACTGTTTTGACCTGATCTTGTCTAGACACTATTTAGGAAATTTATATAGATAAGAAAAAAGATTTTCTGTTATCGATTATTGGATTGGTAATTTCACTTGTAGGAGCGGTTATAGTATTGGTTATGGATTACCCGCCGGGATTATTGCTTATTCTTCCGTCTGCAATTCCACACATTGTTAGACTGTGTGCTTTAAGAAAGAACCATGAAAAAGATTAGTTCAATTGGATGATAAAATCCAGTTTGTCAGGCAGAACACAAAAACTGAACACCGAAAAACTGACCGTTGACCCGCGCCGTGTGCGTACAGTCAGCGGTCTTTTTTATCCCCAAAATCAAAAAAAGTCTATCGCAATGGCAAAAGAGAAAGCCCTTTTCTCCGTCCGGTGATATTGTGCATTGATTTGAGGGAGGCTTTTTGAGAAAACAGGACGATCGTTGCAGCTCAAAGGTGGTGAGCTATTTGCCATACTTCAGAAATCTCTTTTCCGGGTCTCTTATCTGTCCCCTATTGGAAACTGCAACGACTGTTTGCTGTAATTCATCTCTCTCCTCCGTGTAATTAGGTATCTGTAAAGGTAGACCTTTTCGGCATTACCTACAGGCGGACAATCGGGATATGATTTTGTGTCCGAAAAAGCTATTTTGTCATTTGGGGATATGTCCGAAAAAGGCATGAGCTTTTGAAACGGAAAAGGAGATGAAAACAAGTTGAAAAAGACATACGGTTATGCCCGTGTATCTACGAGAGAACAACATCTGGATCGGCAACTCAAAGCCCTCATGGATGCCGGCGTGGAGGAGCGTGATATCATTACGGATAAGGTAAGTGGCAAAGATTTGGAGCGTGAGGGGTATCAGTCGCTGAAGAATCACTTTCTCCGCGACGGAGACACTCTGATTGTTAAATCGCTGGATCGACTCAGTCGGCGAAAGATTGACATCAAGAAAGAGCTGGAATACTTCCGGGAGCACCACATCCGGATCAAAATCCTTGACATCCCGACTACCATGGTGGAACTTCCTGAGGAGCAGGACTGGATTTTTGAGATGATAAACAACATTCTGATTGAAGTACTTGCGAGTATTGCTGAACAGGAGCGTATCACAACAAAGCGGCGACAGTCTGAGGGGATCGCTATTGCAAAAGAGGCGGGGAAGCATTTGGGGCGTCCAATGATAGACTTTCCGCCAAACTGGAATCAATTCTATCCTGAATGGAAGTCCGGTACGATTACGGCAGTTGCTGCAATGCGCCAGCTCGGCCTAAAGAGGAGCACATTTTACCGATTAGTGAAGCAGCAGGAGGAAAAACATGAAACTGAAGAATAAATTGTTATTAGGCAGCCTCACAGCCGTTCTTCTCGCAGTCATGTCGTTTTCTGCATGGAAGATATGGGTGATTAGATCCGAGTATCACGCTGGTGAAGCTGCTTACGAGGATATCAGTCACATGATTTCGCTTCCACAGAAAACTGCCGAACCACAGCCACCTGTCATCAACAAGCCAGCCGGGGCAGAAACACTTCCTGATGAGGACGACACGATTTGGCCTGAGGTGGATTTTGCTGCACTGCGTGAGATCAACCCTGATATCGTTGCTTGGATTTACATTGAAGGAACGAAGATCAACTATCCGGTTGTACAGGGAGAGGATAACAGCTATTATTTGAAGCACCTGTTCAGCGGCGAGTGGAATGGATCCAGCTGTATATTCCTGGATTTCCGAAACGACGCAAGCTTTGCCGACCGGCACTCCATTATTTACGGACATCATATGAAGAACGGCACAATGTTTACAGACCTTGATAAATATAAAAAGCAGGAATTCTTTGACGAGCATCCGGTCGCGCTGCTGATAACACCGGATAAAAAATATAAAGTAGAGTTTTTCGTGGGGTATGTTGCCGCACCACAGGACGATGCGTGGGAAATTGGTTTTACGGAAGCGGAATTTGAAGTCTGGCTTCAGAATGCGGCTGACCGTTCCTGCTTCACCAGCGAGATTGCACCGAATGCCTCTGATCGTATTCTGACGCTCTCTACATGCAGCTATGAGTTTGATGATGTCCGTTTTGTGTTGGCAGGAGTGCTTCGATGAAAAACCACTAGCTTGTGTTCGATAAAAAAGCAATAAAAGTGCTAAAATTTTCCATTCCCATCCGGAACCCATAAGCTGTGCCGGACATGTCGGGCATTAGGTTTTCTAATTATGGTGAGTATTCCGCGCGAGATTTCGCACCTCGACCGCTCAAATTGAGCATCCATTTCGGCGGAATTGAGCACCCTCGCCGCCGTCGTTGAGCACTACGGTAAAATGTAGATATGCACCGTATTTTGCGGTGTAAATATCTACAAGGAGGTCACTTGTATGACCAACTACCGTGAGATCCTCAGGCTCCATAGCCTGGGACTCAACAAGACCGAGATCGCGTCAAGCTGCCGCTGCGCTCGGAACACTGTGGCAGCAACACTGCAGCGTGCGGCGAACTGCGGCCTGCAATGGCCGCTGCCGGAGGGAATGTCGGATAAGCAACTCTCAGAGCGTCTGTTTCCGCCCAGCACCTCAAAGCCTGTCTACAAGATGCCGGACTACGCCTATGTCCACAAGGAACTCCAGCGCAGCGGTGTTACTCTGAACCTGCTGTGGCTGGAATACTGCGACCGGTGCCGGGCGGCTGGCAAGATTCCATAACAGTCAACTCAGTTCAACAAGTACTATGCTGACTATCTGGCAAAGGTCAACGCAACCATGCACCTGAACCACAAGCCTGGCGAAATCATGCAGGTGGACCGGGCCGGCGATACTGCCTCCGTCACTGATACGGATACCGGAGAAATCATCCCGGCCTATGTGTTTGTAGCAACGCTGCCATACAGTGGCTACAGCTATGTAGAAGCCTTTTTCTCCATGAACCAGGAAGATTGGACCGCAGCCCATGTGAATGCTTACAAATACTTCGGCGGTGGCACCCGGATCATCCAGTGCGACAACCTGAAAACCGGTGTGCAGAAACACGAAAAAGACGAGGTTGTTCTAAACAAATTGTGTCAGGATCTGGCACTGCTGATAAAGCATACCGCCACCTACAAAGAGCTAAAGCCGCTGTATAGCGAATACAAGAAATCCCGTGACAAGGAAAAGTATCTGCGTGGACAAGAGCGTGAAATCATTCTCTTTGAAGCGTCGGCGCGGGCGCTGAAAGCGGCGGGTGTCGGTGATAAGCTCCCCGACCTTGCCAAGCTGCGCGAGGAATATTCCAGACTGTCTGAAGAAAAGGATCGGCTGTACGCTGAGTACGGAAGCCTGAAAAAACGTATGCGGGAATACGATGCCGTCAAGCAGAACATCGACAGCATCCTGTCCCCTAATCATGGGCAGGAACAGGATAAGGCATTATAGCTTTTCTGACATTCACACATTAGTTTCAAACAATTTGATGTGTGTCCGTCAATTTACCGTTGACAGACGCACATTATTTTTATATAATATAATGTGTGATTGTCAAAGCGAGGTGAGCAACATGAACGCCAAAGAGAGAATCGAAGAACTGCTGGAAGCGTCGGAGGACGGCACGATCACCGCAGCGCAGGTAACGGAAGCCGGACTGCACCGCAGCGTTTTACAGGAGTTTGTCAAGAGCGGCGAGATGTACCGCTTTGGGCGCGGTCTGTATGTGCGTAGCAGCGCATGGGAGGACGATTTCTACCTCTTGCAGCGCAAGTACGGGCGCGGGATCTACTCGCACGATACCGCTCTGTATCTGCTGGGCTATTCCGACCGTACCCCGGCAAAATATACGATAACCTTTCCCAAGGGCTACAATGCCCCGTCCTTGAAGCAGGAGAACCTAATCATCAAGCGCGTTGTACCGGAAAACTACGAGTTCGGCAGAATTGAAATTGAATCCCCCTCCGGCAATCCAATTCGTGTTTATGATTTGGAACGGACGCTGTGTGACATTCTGCGCGGCAGCGGCAGCGATATTCAAATCGTCGGTGAAGCCATGAAACGCTATGTAGCATCCAAAGATAAGAACATTCACAAACTGATGCATTACGCAGAGCAGCTTCGTGTGAAGCCCAAGGTACTGCGCTACATGGAGGTTTTGCTATGATTACAAAAAATCCAATGCAACTGAAAGCCTTTATCAAGAACAAAGCGGCAGAGAAGCATATCAGCGAAGCTATAAACGCGGGCATTGACAATACCTAAAGCAAAAAAACGCAGGGTGCAGCAGCCATCGTCGGTTGCCACATCCTGCGTTGGCGTTTGCTTTACATTATTCTGCAATAATCTGCCCTGACTGTATTCGATAGGTGTGGTCGCAGAGAGATTCAATGTCTTCCTTATTATGAGATGTAAGGATAATCAACTTCTCCTGTTTCTTGTATTCGATCAAAAGCTCTCGAAATAACTTTACCGATTTTTCATCTAAAGCATTAAAGGGTTCATCTAAGACCAATAGCTTTTGGTCTTCCATAATGGCTTAAATAATCCCAAGTTTCTGCTTCATTTCCTGTGAGTATTTGCGGACAGGCTTTTTTCCCTCTGGGTCTAAATCGAAATAATTCATCGTGCTCTGCCGCCCAACAGCGAAAACTGCCGAGCGGCAGTCTTGCAATATGGAAGGATAAGTAGTCAACTCTAATTTTTTTAACCAACACTCCCGTTGTTTGTTGAATGGGATTTATAATTCCGGGCTTGCTTAGTGAAGGCATAATATGCTATACTGTGCTACATAAGAGAGGTGGAGCAAATGACCTTTGCAGATGCGATTCTGAAACTGCGCAGTGAACGGAGGCTGTCCCAAACTCAGCTTGCCAAAGAATTGGGTGTCAGCTATACCTCCGTAAACCGATGGGAAAACGGAAGGTCACTTCCGACAAAAATGATGCTTCTCGTGATCCGCAGATACTGCGAAGAGCATCATTTGGAATTCTCTTGTGAAGAGGTTGGCCGCCTGTCGTAAAAGAAATGATGCTCAAATACAGGCATAATGCTGATGCGGAATGTCAAGTACGGTGAAAAGCCGAACATGTATCTGAACTGCCACAATGCTACCAACCAAATATCATAACGAAAGGTCTGATAAAACCAATGAACCAAAAAGAACTCAACGAGCTGCGACGCCGCTGGAAGCCAGATAAAAATGCCATCAGCCGTATCTACGGCTGCTTTGTCAATAGCAATAAAGAGATTATAACCGATTTGGACGAGTCGCTTGGCATGGTGACGCAGGAGGAAGCTGAAAAATACCTCAGCCTGCTGAAAAAGGCACTGTCAGGAGCACTCGGAAAAAACCTGATCGATATTGTGTTTTCCACCCAGCAGGTCATGGCGGGAGAAGAACACAGAATGTTGATGGAACTGCGCACATCCGGTGCGAAGGATGCTCGGGTGCGGCAGGCATTTTATCAGAAAGTCATTCAATCGTTGGACATGGGCGAGAGCAATTATCTGTTGCTGCTGGCAAGCGACAACTACGATGTACCCCGTCGAAATCGGGACGCCATGCGAGATGAGGAATCGGATGAGGTCTTTTCCTATATTTTGTGTGCGGTCTGCCCGGTTAAAACGGGAAAAACGGAATTGGGCTACTTCTCTGGAGATAACGAGTTTCATTGTGCCGCCAGTCAAACTGTCGCTGCGCCGGAGCTGGGCTTCCTGTTCCCGGCCTTTGATAACCGCAGCGCCAACATCTACAATGCGCTGTTCTACTCCCGCAAAGAGGGAGAACTGCATCAGGAGTTTATCGACGCAATATTCCATACCGATTTGCCCATGTCGGCCGCAGAACAGCGGGAGGCCTTTGAATCCGCTCTTTCCGAGTCGTTGGGCAGCGCCTGCAGCCTTGAGATCGTGCAGGCAATCCACGGTCAGCTTGCCGCAATAATTGAAGAGCATCGGGAGACGAAGGATCCGGAGCCGCTGACTGTCAGCCCCTGTGAAGTGAGCAAGATTATTTTGGATTGCGGTGCTTCGGAGGAACAGGCGGAAGCTTTTCAAGTTGCCTGTGGGGAACGGTTCGGCGTGGGCGCCGTTCTCAATCCGGCCAACCTGATTGATGCAAAGAAAGTGGAGCTGAAAACGGAAAAGGTATCACTCTCCATCGACCCTGAATACAGCCATCTTGTGGAAGCGAAGGTCATCGACGGTCAAAAGGTGTTAATCATTCCGGTAGAAAATCATTTGGAATTCAACGGGGTTGCCGTCAATGTCAATAGGGACAAAGAATAACCGACAATGCGCGCTGCGAAGCTTTGCGGTATGCCGAAGGGGGTATTTTTACGGCTCGGCGATATAGATTGGCAAGAAAACAGAAAAAGATTACGCTAACGGCGGCGGCCAAAATGCTTGGCGTTTCGCAGCCGACATTGAGCGCGTGGGAGGGCGAAAGGAAGAATCCTTCTGTGGAATCCCTGATTCAGATGTCCGAGCTTTACGGCGTGAGCGTGGACTTTCTTCTGGGCCTTCCGGAATCTCGATATCATCGGGCAGATATGCTTCAGCCGATTCCACCGGAAGCTCTGCCGGCTTTTCATGATACACCCATCTTCTCAAGCCGATACGGCTGGGCAATGGTGAATGCGATAGAAGGAGAGCTTCTCTTCGCAAGCGGGTTGCGTCTGTCGCTGGCAGATGCAGCCGATGTGTATGTTCTGCCTCCGGCTTTTGCAACACCCGGCGCGGCAGTATCCATGCCGTTGAGAAGGGACGAGCTTACCGGATACGACTGCGTATGGGTAGAGCCAATCTCCATGGACGCCGCCCTGCGAGATGAGCTTCGCGGCTGGTATCATATTAAAAGACGCTTTGTGGAAAACGAGGTGGGGCAGCGCTTCTACTTTGATTTTTACGGCGCAAAATGGCTTGCCTTTGCAAACGGACCGGGAAATATATGAATGAGGTCCATCTTGATGCGCAAAGTGAAATCGGAATAAAAACGTCCGCCCGTTTCTGCCCTTGAGGCGTGGAGCGGGCTTTCGTTCATTTTCCTGGTTGGTCTCGTTGCACTTTTGTGACACTTTCCCCGCACTTTCGCGGGGGAATTTCAATGCAGCTTCTGGTATGCTACAGACAAGGTTGAAACCCAACCAAAAATACTTCAAAAAGGAGCGTAACATACCATGAAAAAGAAAACGATTTTGAGCTTTGCACTGGCACTGGCATTGACGGTAACGGCCATCGGCACAGCAACCTCTGCCTTTGCCGCCACATCCGCACCAATGGAGCCTGTTACTAAAATTGCCACCGAGAACGAGGACGCCATCTGGGAGCAGATCGAGGCGGTGGAAAAGAAGAGCGACGCCATCTTCCAGAGAAACGCGGCGCTGTGGGAAAAGCTGGACGAAATTTGCAACGTCCTGCCTGACGACTATGACTTCACAAACTTTGACGAGGCAGCGTTTATCCGCAGCACCAATGCCCTGACCGAAGCGGAGAAGGAAACGCTTCTGGCTGACATCAAGGAGCTGAATGAACTGGATGCCCAGATGGAGGCGCTGTATGAGAAACTGCCCGACTGCGACAATATGCCGCTTTACGAGAAGGCACTGGAAAAGGCCGACCCCAAGGTGCTGGATGAGATCGACACCCTGGAGCAGGAGTATGACCGCGTCTGCGAAAATCACGCCGACCTGTGGGACAAGGTAGATGAAGCGTACTTCAATCTTCCGGACGACTACGACTTCGACAACTACGATGAGGCCGCCTTCATCCGCAGCCTGAGCTTCCTGACCGACACGGAAAAGGACGCGCTGATCGCCGACTACAACCGTCTTGCGGAGATCGACAGCCGGCTGTGCGAGCTGTACAATTCCATCTGGGGCAACACCGGCTGCGAAAGCGGCATCTGCCCCCTTTGACGGAAAGGCGATATTCTGATAGTATAAAATCGTTATGCCGATGCTGCGCCCACGCGCAGCATTTGGCGCTGCTTTCAAGGAGGTCACCATGGGGCATTCCATCTATTTGGCGGACGATGAAAAGAGCATACGGGAGCTGCTCCATAGCTTCCTTGCAAGCGACGGATATACCGTGCGCTCCTTTGAAAGCGGCGATGCGCTGCTGGAGGCGTTTCGTCAGGAGCCTGCGGAGCTTGTGATACTGGACATTATGATGCCCGGCACGGACGGGCTGACGGTGTGCAGGGAGCTTCGCGCTGTTTCCGACATTCCCATCATCCTGCTTACGGCCAAGGACAGCGAGCTGGATTACGTCATGGGCATCAGTCAGGGCAGCGACGATTATCTCACCAAGCCCTTCCGCCCGACCATTCTTCTGATGAAGGTCAAAGCGCTGCTGCGCCGCGTGGAGATGGACCGAGGAAAAACGGCGGCAGCGGAGGACGAGCTGCATTACGGGGATCTCCGCTATTCCGCTACGGAAAACGCCGTCTTTTGCGGAAACACGATCGTGGCGCTGACCCAGACCGAGCTGCGGCTGCTCAGCTATATGATGAAGCAGCCGGAAAAGGCCTATTCCCGCGAGGAGCTGCTCAGCGCGGTGTGGGGCTTTGATTCGGAGGTGGAGACCCGCGTGACCGACGAAACGCTGCGCCGTATCCGAAAAAAGCTGCTGCAAGCGGGCAGCACCGTCAGCGTAAGCACCATATGGGGCTTTGGCTACAAGCTGAAGGGAGCAGGAAGCGTATGAAAAACATCAAGCTGCGGATCGTGTACCTAATCCTCGGTGCGGCACTGCTGCTCTTTGCCCTGTTCATGCTGGCGGTGAACCTCATCATACCTGCCCACTTTGTGAGTGAGGCAAAAAAGGCGCTCATCAGCGAGGCACAGTACCAGAACCGCACCATCCCCTATACCGACGATGAGCCGATCTATGACGAGGGCGAGGATGAGGGGAATTTCTTTACCCCCAGCATCGTCTTTTTGGAACTGGATGACGGATACCGACCTAATACATGGAACCGGGATACCTATCGCCTGGAGATAAAATTGCTGGAATACTGCGCCGGGCGGGATATTGCACTCAATCAATGCTATACCTTCAAAACGGACAAACATCATCTGATATTCATGTCCGTGGAGGAGGAGCAGGACGATTGGGAAAAACCGTACGCCTATATCATGTACATAGACATCGGCCCAATCACCCGCTATATTGTGACGCTGAATTGGGCGTTCTTTGGGGTGCTGCTGGCGATCTCCTCCGTCATGTGCCTGCTGGGCTTCCGGTTTGGCCGTGATATTGAGAAGGAGACGGAGCGGCAGCAGACCTTCTTCCAGAATGCCTCACACGAGCTGAAAACGCCGCTTATGGCGATACAGGGCTATGCCGAGGGGATACAGGCGGGTGTGATGGACACAGGCGGCGCGGCGGAGGTGATCCTGGCGGAAAGCGACCGCATGACGGAGCTGGTAGACGAGCTCCTGGACATCTCGAAAATCGATATGGGGCGGCAGCCGCTTGCCCTTTCCGAGATGGATATTCGGGAGTTGCTCTACGACAGCATACGCGCCGTGGAGCCGACAGCCGCCGCCGGCGGCATCGCCATCGTGCCGGACTTCCCTGAAACGCCCGTTATGGTCAGCTGCGACGATACCCGGCTGCGCAGAGCGGTCACCAATATTCTATCCAACGGTGTGCGCTATGCCCGCAGCAAGCTGCGCCTGACCTGCCGACCCGACAAACGGAATGTGATAATCCGAATTCAGGACGACGGGGACGGCATCGCCGAGGAAGATCTGCCCCACATCTTTGACCGCTTCTACATGGGGCGAAGCGGCAAATCCGGCATCGGCCTTGCCCTGACGAAGGAGATTATCCACCTGCATAAGGGAACGATCCGTGCCTACAACGGGGATAGCGGCGCCGTTTTCGAGATATCCATTCCGGTGAGCCGATGAGAAGAGCACCGCGCCGCCTGTGAGCGCCCCTCTTGCAAAAAGGATGGGCTTGGAACGGGCTTTTGCCGGTGCCGGGCGGCGAGTTCCCTGTGATTTCCTCTTGTGCCGACATTGTTAGAATGGAGTACATCTATGGACTGCAAAGCAAAAAAATATCTGCATATTTATGACTGGAACTACTGGTGGGGCTATTACCGCTGCGGCAAGGACTGGGAACCTTTCCATGCGGCGGAGTTTTCTCTTGCCGAGGACGAGGCGGGAGAGACGCCATTTTTCCACTTTGATTTCCATAACCTCCCCGCACTTCACCAGACGATTCGGGACGGTGAGTTTGTGGAGCCGGATAACCCGAATCATCCGCACTTTCTGGATCAGGCAAGGCGGCTCAGAAACGGCGAACAGGACTGGTTCGTCGGGGCGCTGTACTATCCGCTTTTTTCGCCGGAGATGCATTTCTGCAACGTCTCCGTCCGGAGCGGCGTCCCGCTGACACAGCTGCTTTCCCCGTCTGTACCGCCCTATTACGGGGTGATCTTTCTCCGGGAGGAGCGCCCCCTCACTCCGGAGGTGCTGACGCATTGGGCGGAGACACTGTCCCAACCCCTGTTCGGCCAGCCGTTTTCCTGTACGCTTACACAAGTCCCCAGCCGACAGGAGGCGATGGAGCAGTTTGAGAATGAGATGCGGCTGACGCGATGAACAAGCGCCAGCCGCGCTGCCCGGCGGCAGCTGCAAGACCTCAAAGCCCTGCGGATACAGAATTACTTACAACGGAGAAAACGTATGACATTTGAAATTCACAGTGACATCACAAATCGCTCTATGGCCATAGCCTCCCGCGCGATGCGCAAGGTGCTGCGGCGAAAACGCAGCATTCTTTGGGCCGTTTTCGGCTGGAGCGTCTTTATATTCAATGCACTGCTGCTGATTCCATTCAATGGAGAGCCTTTTACGCTCGATGCCAGCACGGTGATTTCCCTGCTGGTAGAGGTGATGCTGCTGTCCGTTCTGCTGTTTCAGGACCGATTCAATGGCATGATCGCCCGCAAAAACGCGCTGGCGGGCACAAAGGAATATCATGTCGCATTCGGCGAGGATTCCTATACCGTCGTTACGGCGGCCACCACCTCCACCTTCCGCTATGAGCTGATTGACGCACTGGCTGAGTCGCAGGACTACATCATCTTTCTGATGAAAAAACGCTATGCGCAGCCCTTGGACAAGCGCACCCTCACCGGCGGGACGGTGGAGGAATTCAAACGATTTCTTGAGGAGAAGACCGGAAAGACGTTCCGGCGTGTGAAATGAACGGATTTTCTATAACGCCCTTTCGCGGGCTGCATCTGCTCCTGCTTTTGCTGACGGCAGCGGCGGCGCTGCTCGTATTCTTACTGCTGTGCAAAAAAACGGAAGCACGTCGCTCCCGGCTTCTGATCGGCGTGTGCCTTTTTAATCTTGCGCTGTTTGTCGGCTACAAGCTCTCGCTGTCCATGGACGCCGCGTATGTCAGCGCGTACTATCCCAATGGCTTCAACATTTTCAATGAGCTGCCGCTGCACCTGTGTAACATCAATCTGTTCCTGATCCCGCTGGGCGTATGGAAGAGAAATCGCTCGGTCATGGGATTTTCTTTCTTTGTAGCGCCACTCGGCGCATTGATGGCGCTGCTCTTTCCGGAACCTCTGTTCTCCGGCTTTTCGCTGTTCCTGCCGCGAATTCTCGGCTACTATGTGACCCACGCTCTCCTTGTTGTCTGCGGCCTGAGTCTCGCAACGCTGGGCTTTTACCGCCCCGACCCCAAGGATATCCCGCGGATCCTCAAGACCTTTGGCCTGCTCGCCGTTGGCGCGCACTGTATCAATCTCCTGTTACGTCTCACGCTCTGCCCGGAGGCAAACTACTTCTTTACTTACGGCGCGGAGACCGACGTGCTCAAGCTGTTCTGGCGCATCATCCCGGCGCCGCTGCTTTACGGGCTGCCGGCCCCGCTGATCCTTGCAGGCTATATGTACGCGGTCTGTGCGTTGTCCCGCCTGACACGAGGAGCGGAAGATGTGTCTTTTTCATAGGTTGGATAAGTTCCACAGCGCAAAAAACAGGAGGATAAGACATTGTTACATAGAAATAAAAGAGGAATCGCCCTGTGCTTTTTGACTCTCTTTCTCTTCCTATCCGGGTGCGGCTCATTGAAGGATGACACGCTTCTGATCGTCAACGCAGTGATCACGGAAGTCGATACAGAAAAGCAAACCATAACGGTAAAAGACGATGCCGATGAAAGCACTTTAGGTGAAGGCTGTCTGGTAGGCTGTTCATCCATTCCTATGGTCTATTGCGACTTTGTCACGCAGAAGGTTACAAGGATTTCTTTTGAGGAATTGCAGGTCAATGATAAGGTTATTGTGTGTATCAGAAGCTCGGAAATGGAGTGCTTCCGAAGCGGCGTCAACGAGGCGAATACGCTCAAGGTCGAACAACTGCAGTTGTATACGCAAAGAGCTGCCGCAACACTTTCCTGAACTTCTTAGCCGCTTTTAGCGGTTTCCTCTTGATTATAATTCCTTTCCTAACATTTTGTGGTCCACATCTGCCTATGGCATTTTATGTGGTCAAACACAGAGCCTCGCTGGAGCAATTCCGGCGGGGCTTTGCAGTATTCTCGGCGTCCCGCTTTTTTCCTCTCGGTAAGCAACACGAAAACCGCGCCGAGGCCACCTCACGCCGTGGGATACCACAATCAATGAATAGAAGCCCTATAAAAGGACTATGTTGACATTTCAACATCTCTGTGTTAAAGCTCCTTTGTTGAAACTTCAACATTTACAGAGGTGGAGGATAAGTTATATGAGGAAGGAGACATCCGATATTGTCGGCTGGTTGATGCGGAAATGATTGGGCAATAACGCAGCAGCCTGCAAAAAAACAGACAGCTTTCCGACTAAGTCGCATTTCTGCGTGAGAGCAAAAGCTACCTGTTTTGCTGTTGAACTGACTATCAGCGCGATAGCGAGGCATTTTGACTATAGCTTTGTCATCTGCTTCTTCACCGTATATGAGCATTGACTTTGCAGCATTCAGCCTATAGCAGAAACTCTCAAGGTTTCACTTGCGAAATGGCAGAATCCCTGCTATAATATTTATATAAGTTTCAGAATTGCCACCGAGCAATTACAGTGAATGAGTAACACAGTGCCTGAGGATGAACGTCTTCAGGCACTTTTTTGTTTCTTCTGCCTCTCACAAACAGAGGCACAGACGGGGAGGCGGGGAGTATGCCCCCTCCCTGCTGACAATTTCATATCTGGGATCCTCGGGTCCAAAAGCGCTTAGAGAGCTTCGGTTCTTTAAGCGCTTTTTTATATAGATCGGAGCCTAACCGCTCCCTTACTCTTTGCTCCGGGGAGGCTTTCGGCGTACCCGTACAGATAGATATTACATGCAGGAATGCAGAAAGGAAATGCCAGTGGAAGACGATTACATGATGGTGATCATTCCGTGTATTGCGGAGATTGCTGTCTCAGATACACCTGAACGAGTCAAAAAGCTCCGCCTTGGAGCCGTTAGTGAGCTTCAGCGGTATCTGCATTATTACCGGCAGCTTGGCTATATGCCGAAGCTGCTCTATGCCATTGCAGACAAGAAATGCCGGATGATAGGCTCCGCCACAACCAAGGCGGAGATGCAAAAGCTAGTCCGCCCCAATTGTCCGCACTATGACGGAGCCGGATTTATCCCGGATGCTTACAGTGTCCCGGAGGAAGAACTCATCTGTTGGAGCGAAACATCCCTAAAAGGGCCGCTGACCGCAGAGAGCTTTCAGCGGTATATGGAGCTTTTCAAGCAGGTGCTTCCGGAAGAAAGCCGCAGACTCGCGTTGTGAGGTGATGCAAATGGATAACATCGGGAATACCGAGCATGCGTTGACTTTTGCGGCTCTGCGTGTTCACTACTATACCGGACGGAGCTGCCTCATCTCCGGCGAAGGCCGGAATAAGGTGTTCGGCTATCGGCACGGCGTGATGACTGTGCCCTTCCCGGTTTCGTGGACAGTAAAAATGAAGAAAAAACAGAAAGAAACGCAGGATATCTTGTCGTATCACACTCAGGCGGCGGGATGCTCAGACAAGGCACGCGCAAAGGCATCCGGAGGACGCCAGCCAATAGAGGAATGCGGGCGCACTGGGTTGTAAAAGGTCTCGATATAAGCGAAGACGTCTGCCATGGCTTGTGCCCTTGAGGCGAAATGGCGCAGATGGACGCACTCGCACTTGAGGCAGCTGAAGAAGTTTTCGGCCACGGCGTTGTCATAGGGATCGCCCTTGCGGGACATGCTTTGCCGGATGCCGAGGCTGGCGAGACGCTGACGGTAAGCGTAGGCGGCGTATTGGACGCCGCGGTCGGAGTGGAAGATGAGGCCGGGCAGAGGCTTGCGGCGCCGGACGGCCATGCCGAGGGCGGCGAGAGTGAGATTTGTGTCGATGCGGTCGGAGAAGGCGTAGCCGACGATCTGCTTTGTGCAAAGGTCTTTCACAACAGCGCAGTAGAGCCAGCCCTCGCCGGTGGGGATATAGGTAATATCGCCGACCCATGCGGTGTCTGGCTTGTCAAAGGAGAAGCGGCGCGCAAGGAGATTGGGCGCGATGGGGTGCGCGTGTCTTGAGTTGGTCGTGGCTTTGTAGGCACGCCTGCGCGTGGAGGAGATGTTCATCTCGTTCATCAGGCGGTGGATGCGCTTGCGCGAGCAGGAAAGCTGCGGGCGGATCAGGTGATACAGGCTGTCCAGCCCAAGGGCGGGATAACGCTGGTGCAGGCTCAGCAGCCGGCGTTTCAGTTCCTGATCCTTCTGCCGGCGCAAAGAGGGTTTGCGGCCCAGCCATTCGTAGTACCCGCTGCGGGAGACCTCCAGCAGTCGGCATACAAGTTCCACAGAGGCCCCCGCGCGGGCCGTACGGATGTACCGGTACTTGTCCTCTATGGTTTGGAAAGTATGCCGACGGATTTTTTTAGGATGTCAATGACCCCGTCTTTCTCTTCAAGCTTCTTGCGCAGTGCTCGAATCTCCGTCTCCAGTTCGCGCAGGCGTCTGGCGTCGCGGTTTTGGCGGTCAGCTTGCCCCGGCGATGGTGCGCCCGCCGCTTTCAGCCAGCTGCGCAGCGTGTCGATGCAGATGCCGAGTTCCGCGGCCACCTCCCGGCTGGGCCGCCCCTGCTCGGTGACCATCCGCACTGCCCCCGCCTTGAAGGCCTCATCGTAACGCGGCGGCGCTGGGTGCTTTCGTTCTTTGGTTGACATTTTTCATTACCCCTTTCCATTATACAGATTGTTTTTCTGTCCGGCAAATCGGGTATGGGGGCACTGCATTACCACGGTGGAGAGCCTGGAGGGGCAGGTGGCGGTGACCTGCGGGGACAGTTGCCCGGATGTGGAGTTGACCGCTGTGCTTTTGGAGGTGTGACGGCATGGCAAAAGGACTGATAAGCGCCGCGGGGGGCTTGAGCGCGGCAGATAAAAAGACGGCCGGAGAGTGGATGGTGGAAGGGCATGAAATTTTGCGCGGCAGGGTGGCGGGAAGCATCCCGGCCCGGGGAGCGGCCACAATCACGCCCGGCACCAGCGACCAGACCATCCCGGCCGGGCTGTATTTGAGCGGAGAGCAGACCATCCGGGGGGATGCAGGGCTGATTCCTGAGAATATTCGCGGAGGGGCCAACATCTTTGGGGTGATGGGAGTATTGCCCGCTGCAGGAGTTGTGGGAATCTTCGGCCTTTGTGGAGGTGAATGGTATGCGGATTGGTCATACGGTGGGAAATGGTCCACCTACGGACCGACCTTTGCCGGAAGCTGCATTTCACAAATCCCGGCTGAAACAACACCGGATGGAACACGGTCAAGGACATATAGCACCACAGTGACAACGGCTTTTACGGGAGTTGTGCAGATATCCTGCAGCCGTAGCTTTAATGTGAGCGTAACCAGTGGAAATTTGTCTTTTTCCAGTACCTCTTCCGGCGATAAAGTAAGCGAAGAACATGTTTTTAACCTGGGGGATAAAATCAATATCAGTTGGAACAATGGGCAGCGCCCGTATGGGATCATGCTGCTTGTGATGTTTCTGAGAACGAAATAAGGAGAGCTTTCATGTGGCAAACGCCGAAAACGAACTGGGCGGCCGCGGATGAGTTCCGGCTGGAGCCGGACTATGAGCGCATCCGGGGGAACCTGGAACACCTGCAGGCCTGGGCCGCGCGGATCGCCCGCAGGGCAGAGCTGACGCCCATGCCGGGCGAGAGGGTGGACGGCCTGCCCTACCCGGAGTTTTTCAACCGGGTGGAGCAGAACCTGGCGGCGGTGGCCGCGGCGGTGTGCCCGCGCGCGGGCTACGAAACCCGCAGCTTTGTGGCGGGGAAGGCGGTGTGGGACTGGCGGGACTTGGACCGCATTGAAGGAATGGAAGAGCAGATCGGCCGGGACCTGCAGGCGATAGAAAACAGCCTGCCGGACCTGGCATTTTTATTGGGAGGTGGAGTGTTTGGCGCGATCTTTTCGTGACACGATCCCGGACGAGGCGGACGGGCGGCTGTATGTATCGCTTTTGAACCGGGATGGCACGGTGGCGCTGCACGACGTGGCGGTGGAGGTGAGCAGCCCGCTGGTGCAGCAGGGGGACAAATTTGGCGCGGCGGCGGTGAACCTGCTGCTGGAGCTGGACGACGAGGGTCGGCCGCGGCTGGCGATCCCGCCGGCGGCGGTGGGCGGCGTGGCAAACTACACCCACACAAAGACCGGCACGGTGCACGAGCTGACCGGCGAGGGGGAGAACATCCGGTTTGTGGCAACGGCGGGCTTTGCCGAGGGGGACAGCATAACGGTAAACGGCGAGGCGTGCACGGTGAGGACCATTTCCGGCGACGCGCTGTGGGGCGGCTTTTTTGCCAAGGGCGCGGCGGTGGTGTGCTGGCGCGAGGGGAACACCCTAAATTTTAGCGGAGCCGGGCTGAGCGCGGCGGACAAGGCCCAGCTCGTGCCCGGCAATCTGCTAACCGGGGTGACGATCCGCAGCGGGGGCGTGACCGTGGCGGGGGGGATCCCCCGCAAGGCTGCTGCTGCCTACACGCCGGGTACCAGCGACCAGGTGCTGGCGGCGGGGCAGTATCTGGAAGGCGCGCAGACGATCGAAGGCGACGCCAACCTGGCGGCGGGGAACATCCTGAGCGGGGTGAGCATCTTTGGGGTGACGGGAGCGCTGCAGCGGGGCTACGAGGTGGTGGCGGTGGGGTATTACGGCGTGTGCAAACGGACGGACAGCTCCGGAAACGATGTGCAGAGCGGACAGTGGTATGGATGGGGTGACACCCGCTATGGGAGTATGGTAACGGCCGGCGGTATTGGCGGATATAACAATGCATCCATGACCTGGACCTGTGCGGCCGCCGGGACTTACCGGATCAGCGGATACCGGTTCAGCCCCACGCGAAGCGGAGTACAGGCCATGAGCAAAGGCCAGACAGTGTCGTTTACCGGGATACAGGCGACGGGCATTGTTGGCAGCGGCGTATCCAGCGGCTGCTTTACCATAGAGCGATTGGTATAAAAAACAGCGGGAGGAGGGGAGTACAGGGCCTGCCAAAAGGCGGGCCTTTTGCTGTAAAACTGCCCCGGGCACGGCATAAAACTGCGGCCGGCGGATGTGACCCGCGCAAAAGGGCACAGGAAAGAAAGGAGGTTCTATGGAGAGGGGAAGGATAAAGGTCCGGTACAGAAACTGCTGCCGCCCCCCTGGCGGCCCGGCGGCGATGGGATCCAATGAAAAGGCTGGGAGGTGATCAGGTGACGGACCCCATTCTGGAAGCGCTGCGTGCGTATTTTGATGCTTGCCCCATGCTGGCCGGGGGGCGCCTGCACTGCGGGGAAGAACCCGTGCACGGCGCTGCCTGGCGGATCCTTGGAAACCCGGAGACGCGCACGGAGCGCCAGTATTTCCGCGGCTGCCTGCGCCAGAGCACCTATGTGCTGGATACGGGGGAGCAAGCCACGGCACAGGCCCGTCAGGTTTTGCGTGGGAAGCTTTGCAGGGAGCTGGCAGCCTGGATCAGGCAGCAGACCAGAGAGCGCCGGCTGCCGCGGCTGCCGGCGGGAATGACCGCACAGAACCTGGCGGCAGAGGTGCCGGGATCGCTTGCCCACACCGGCGGGCAAGCGGGGACATTGAAGCTTTTATGCCGGATCGTTTATTTTCAAACTGAACAGGAGGATGTAAAAGAATGACTATTTCTGAACTGATGGCAGGTGTGACCCCGAAACCGGAATACGCGGGGATTGCCAATGCGGACGACTATGTGCTGGCGGTGGATTTTTCCGGCACGGCTGAAAATGTGGGCGAATATCTGGTGGCCATTGACGGCATGACCAGCCACGCCGCTACCCTTGAAGGCATTACTTCGGACAAGACCTACCTGCACAAGGGGCCAACCTCCAGCAAAACCGCCACCAAGCGGACCTTTGCGCTGGCGGGCGACCGTTACCTGGGGGACGCTTTCCAGGAGGCGCTGCTTGCCCACGAGATGAAGTTTGGCAAGGGTGCGGCGGTGGTGCGCCCCTATGTGTACTTCTGCATGCTGACCGGTAAGGGCGAGCAGGGGAAGGCAACCATTATGGTAGGTGACGACACCGCGGGTGAGGCGGGCGCCAGCGCCACCATTTCCGCTACCTTGACCGCATTCGGCGAACCCACTGCCTATACCTATTCCGCACCGGCAAACGAACCTGCGGCCGAATAACGCTGAACCTCCGGCCTGCCTGCCAAGGCGGGCCGGAGGCCTTTAAGGAGGGCTTTATATGCTTGACATTCATGGCGTTCAGATCGATTTTGACATTACCTGCCCGCAGGATCTGCGAAGATACCGCAGCGCGGGTGAAAAAATGAAGAGCGCTGCACAGGACATTTGCGAGCCGCCAGATGGGACGGCGAGCGATGAAGCGTTTGATCAGTATGTCGCTTTTATAGAAACACAATGCAGGCTGGCAACGGATTTTATCGACGAAGCATTTGGAGAGGGCGTGTGCGACCAGCTGCTGGGGCCCAAGACAAGCCTGGAAAAGCTGCTTGATCTGTGCGACGAGATCGGCAGGGCGGTGGAACAGCAGGGGAGCCAGTTGGAGATAAAGCTGACCCGCTATAAACCAAACCGCACCACGCGAAGGGCGAAGGTATGAATCTGCTGCTGGAAACGGGGCTTCCGGAAGAGTTGGGCGGGGTGGCCATTTACCCGGATTTCCGAAATATGATCCGGTTTGAATTGGCACTGCGGGATGAGAGCCTGACCGACTGGCAGAAACTTTCGGTGGGGCTGAGCCAGTTGTTTGAGGAATTGCCCGGTGACAGCGCGCAGGCGCTGCAGCTGCTGCTATGGTTTTATTTTCGCGGCCAGCCGCCCGAGGAAAAGGAGGGCGGGATACCTGCCCCCGCCGAGCGGGCCTTTGATTTTGAACAGGACGCAGGACGCATTTATGCCGCCTTTTTGCAGGCCTATGGTATGGATCTTGTGCGCGTGGAGTACCTGCACTGGTGGGCGTTTTTGGCGCTGCTGGAAAATTTGCCGGAGGAAACGGCAATGGGACAGGTCATGGCTTGGCGCACAATGGAATTGAATGGGATCCAGGACAAGCGCCAGCGTGCCCACTATGCAGCCCTGAAAGCCCGCTATGCCTTAAAAACGCCTTGCGGCGCTGCAGCCCCGGTTTCGGCCGACGAGGCAGCCCGCAGACGCAGGGAACAGGTGGCCCACAGATTCAGGCAGGCGCAGGAACACACAGCGGGGCGCTGAATGCAGAGCCGCGGCAGTGAAAGAGGAAGGTGAGGACGTGAGTTATAAAGGTACCATAGAATTTGAGGCAAAAATCGATCTGGACGGCTTTGAAGGTGAAATCGCAAAGCTGAACAGGGCACTGGAAAAGATGAACGGCTTTGAAGTGCTGGAGGCGGGCATTACTTCGGCGCAAAAGGCGTTTAAGGAGCTGAAAGGCCACTTTGACACGTTTAAAGATGCGGGCGGCAAGATAAGTTCGCTTGTGAATGGGTTTGATGCAGCCGCCAAGAAAGTAGAGGAATATAAGAGCAGTATCCAGGGCGCGGTGACCGCAGAGGCCCTGCAGACAGCGGGGATCACGGCAAAAGAGGCGCTGATGGGCCTTTTGACAGGAAAAATCGGCCTTGCGACTGCGGCCCAGCTGCTTTGGAGTGCCGCTATGGCTGCGAGCCCGTTTGGAGCGGTGACGACGGTGGTGCTGGCAATTGTGGCGGCGCTTGGAGCGCTGGCAGTCGCCCTGGACTACGGCAGCTCAAAGTACAAAGCGCAGGCGGGCGAAGTGAAAGAGCTGACCCAGGCACAAAAGGACTTTGCCGAGGCGGCGAAGGGCAGCCAGGAGGCGAGTGAAAAGAACCTGAAAGCCATTGGGGATACGGCGAGCGATTCCCGCAGGCTGGCGGCCACATTGGGCGAGTTGGCGAAGGGCTACGATCGCGCGGCAGGCGACGAGCAGCGCATGGCGACATATGTAGCAAAGCTGAACGAGGAGCAGGAGGGCCTGAACCTGACCTTTGACGAGCAGACAGGCGCCCTTTCGATGACGGCCGAGCAGATCGGGGAATACATTGCGGCAAAAGAGGAGATGGCGAAAGCCGAGGCCTACATCGAGCGGGAAAACGAGCTGTACAGGGAACAGGCAGAGATTGCGGAAAATCTGAAGCTGATCGAACAGCAAAAGCAGGAGGTCGAAAACGGAGGCTTTTCAGAGCTGCAGCGCCTGGGGCTGATGCACGAACTGAACGAGAGCGAAAAAGAATACCTTGCAGCCCAGGAAGAGGGGCAGGCACGGCTGGCCATTGTAAAAGAAGAGAGGGCCGAGCTGGACACGGTGGCTTCCCAGGCCATCCTGGACAACGCCCAGGCTGAGGCAGACGCCGCCGCTGCGGCTGCCCAGGCGGCTGAAGAGGAGATGCAGCGCCGGCAGGAGGCACTGGGGACCTATACGGAAGCCGCCACCAATATGTTTGACCGGATCAAGACCGAGAGCGAGCTGTCGGTGGGGGATATGATCGGAAACCTGGAACACAACCAGGAGGCGGTGGCGAATTGGGCGGACAATCTTGTGGAACTGGGCAACAAAGGGCTGGATCAGGGCTTGCTGCAGCAGCTGCGGGACGCGGGCCCTGAAGCCGCGGGGACGGTAGCGGAGCTGGTGACGGCATCAGGAGATGAGATCACACGGTTGAGCGAGCTGTACCAAAATGGCGGCGAGGTAGCCGTGCAGGCGCTGCTGACCTCGCTGGGAGTGCCCGAGGTGGAACAGGCCGGCATGCAGGTGGTGGATGATGCGGCGCAGGGAGTGAGCAGCAGCAACGCGTTGGTGGAAGAAACCCAGGCTATGGTCACGAGGGCAAGGGACGCCGCTGCCGAACAGGTACAAAACAGCGATTTTGCCAGTGTGGGAAGACAGATCATGGCGGGGATCGCCAATGGCATCAACGCCGGGAAAAGCAGCGTGGTAAACGCCGCAAAAGAGGCGGTGCGGGCGGCGATGGAAGCCGCAAAGCGGGAAGGGGAGATCCGCTCGCCCTCGCGCAAGACGCGGCGGGAGATCGGCCGGCCCTTTGCACTGGGCATTGGGCTGGGCGTGGAGGACGAGGCGGACGGCATTGCAGCGCGGGTGACCGACACGATGCGGAAGTTGGAGAACGCCGCGCAGAAGGGCCTTTTGGGGAAAGACGGAATTCAGGGCGCGGCCCAGCGCCTGGCGGCAGGCATCCAGCTGAACCACGCGCAGATCGCCCTCGCGATGCCGCAGGCCGGGCTTTTTGCCATGGCTGGACCCACGGAAGCCGCTGCGGCGGGCACCGCAAGTTACACGCAGAATTTCAATTTTTATCAGCCGGTGGAAACCCCGGACGAAACCGCCCGGGCCATTCGGCTGCAGACGACCTATGGATTGGCAGGTGATGTGGGATGATGGAGCTGGAACAGGTGCGCGTGCGCTTTGTGCGGCAGGATGGAAAGGAGCTGGCGGCCGACGAAACCGACTGGGGCCTGACGGCCATTGACGGGGCGGCCGCGCCGCAATACCAGGTCTATACCAGCGACCAGGCGAGAGGGGATGGAAGCTTTGTGACCGGGCGGAGAGTGGCGGCCCGGGATCTTGAGTTTTCCGCTGCGGTGATGGATGCGGGCAGCAACGCAGTGCTGCGCAAAGCGGCATTGAGCTTTTTTCGGCCCGGGGTGGAGTACAGGATCTACTTGACCTATTTGGGGACGACCCGCTGGATCACAGGCGAACTGACCGCATTTAAGGCGCCCAGCGGCCCGGTGGGGGAGGCACAGACCTTTTCGGCCTATTTTTTGTGCGCAAAGCCTTTTTGGCAATCGGTGGACGATTTTGGCCAGGACATCGCGGCCATCACGCCCTGCTGGGGCTGGCCCTACATGGACCACCCAATTTTTGGGGTGCGTGCGGCGGTGGCAAACTTTGCCCGGGAGGTGGTGTTTGACTACGACGGCGATGTGCCGAGCTATTTTAAGGCGACCATTACCTGCGACGGGCCGGTGACGAACCCGCGCCTTACGGGCGGCGAGGGGTATGTGCGGATCCTCACCGGAATGCAGCAGGGAGACGTGCTCACGATCGATTTTGAGGCGGCACGGGTGCAGATGAACGGCGAGAATATTTTGGCAAAGGTGGATCGCGCCAGCAGTTTTTCAGCCATGAAAATGGGGCCGGGGGAAAACCGGGTGAGCTTTTCAGCGGATGTGGGGGAGAACGGCATGCACGTAGTGCTTTATTACAACAAACAGTATCTGGGGGTGTGACGCATGCAGCTTTTGGCTTTGGACGCAGAGTTCCAGCCCGTGGCGTATCTGCCCTACCTGAATTTGCAGTGGCAGCGGGAGTATTACAGCCCGGGCAAGTTTTCGGTGCAGCTTGCGGCGGAGGACTATGACCCGCGCATGGCGTATCTTTACACACCGGACCGGCCCGAGATGGGCATCATCCACAAACCAGAGCTGACCGATACTGCCCAGGGGCGGTTCGTGCAGTTGACCGGCTTTTTTTTGGAGCACTTGCTGAACGATAAGGTGGTGTACCCGACCTGGTATGCCACCGGTGCAATGGATGCTGCGGTGCTGCGCATGATCAGCACATACAAGGGGGATACCCCGAAACTGGAGGTGGAGAGCGCAGCCGCCCCGCTGGCAGAGCAGGCGAGCTGGCAGGTGACGGGGGAGGCGCTTTGCACTGCGGCCTGCACCAAGCTGAAAACGGTGCAGATGGCCCTTCGATGCCGGTATGATTACGAGCAGGACAAGATATTTTGCAGTGCCTGGAAGGGTGTGGACCGCACACAGAACCAGAAAGAAAACAACTGGGTGGTATTCAGCGACGGCTTCAAAAACCTTGAAAAGGTGACCGCTTCGGCTGATTGGAGCGGTGCAAAAAATTATGCCATCGTGGCCGGAGCGGGGGAAGAGAGCGAGCGGGAGGTACAGATCGTGGACCAGAGCGCCGGAGGCTACAGCCGGCAGCTGTGGGTTGAGGCGAAAGACCTGCGGTTCAACGAGAAGAAACAGACCCTGGAGGAATACCAGGCAAGCCTGCGCCAGCGGGGGGCTGAGAAGCTGCTGGAGCACCAGCCGATCCAGAACGTGGAGGTGGATGTGACCGCCGGCACCTTCCAGTACCTGCGGGACTTCGACCTGGGCGACAAGGTGGATGTGGCGGTGCGGGAGCTGGGCCTTGCCATGGAGGCGCGGATCGTTTCGGTGCGGGAGGTGTTCAAATCGAATGGGCACCGGGTCACCCTGACCCTGGGGGAGAAAAAACTTACTACATTACAGAAAGCGAGGATGATCTTTTGAAATCGTATCCTTTTACGAGCCAAGTGAGCTATGACGGCGAGGGATTGCCGCGGTATGACCGGGCAGTGGACTCGGAGTTTCTGCGCGCGGTATTCAAGCAATATTTTTCGGACGGTGTGTTTTACAACCCTGCCGACGCGCTGCAGGTGACGGCAGACACGGGAATGAACGTGCAGGTGGCGCCGGGGGCATGCCACATTCAGGGGGCGATGGCCATTGAGGACAGCCCCCGTGTGCTGGCGGTGCAGGCCAGCGGGGACCTGGACCGAATCGACACGGTGGTGGCCCGGCTGGACCTGGCACTGGGCGTACGCAGCATTGACCTGTATGTGCTCAAGGGGACCCCCGCTGAAACCCCCGCAGCGCCCGAACTGACCCGCAACAACACCGTGTGGGAGCTGGGGCTGGCGGACCTTTTCATTACAAAGAGCACAACGGAGATCTCCCAGCAGCGCATCACCGATACAAGGCTGGACACGGCGCGCTGCGGCCAGGTGATCGCGCCCGCGGCGCCCGCGGATCTGGAGCCGTATTTTGCACAGCTGCAGGCTGCCATTGCCGCGCACGACACCGCGGCGATGGAACAGATTGCGGAGCTTGGGCGGGTGATCCGGGGGATCGAAGCCGGCAGCGAGGTGATGCTGAAAACAGTGTATGACCCTCGTGGCGTTGAAGGTGATGCTTTTGCGCGCAATTACACCTGCGCCACCACGGCGGTGGGCTGGGCCGCCCAAGCCGATGGCAGCTACGCGCAGACGGTGGCGGCGGCTGGGGTAACGGCAAGCTCGGTGCTGTCATCGGGCATTGTTGGGATATGTAGCGGCGGTTTGACGCTGGCACAAAAGCAAGCCATCGCAGAGGCGCTGGGGTATATTTCGGAGCTGGTGCCGGGTGAGGGGAACATTACATTTGTGTGTTATGATAGCGTGCCTGAGGTGGATATGACCGTACAGGTCACGGAGGTGAGGTAAGATGGCAGAGGTTATACGGCCGGCGGGAGGGTTGCCGAGCGCGACCAAAAAGTTACTCATCCCTGAAAACATCCGGTCTGGCGTACACATTAAAGGCGGCGGCGTGGATGTGATAGGGACCGTGGAACCGCAAGAAGTAAGCGGCTTAGTGTTTGCAGGGTACGGCGAAACAGACAATGAATCAGGTCAAAGCGTAGCGATCAATAATGGAACTTTTTTAGGTAGCCCATTTTTTAGAGTTGACAGCGCTTACCAAGTAACTTGCCTTAAAGCATGCGATATACGGATCTGTTTTACCTACTGGAGAATTTCAGGAGCAGGCTTTTCCGGCACACTTACAATTTATAGGAGTGGGGTAGCGATTGCCAATGTATACACAAACACTGGCGCGTGGGCAGGATATACATCGCCAAGCACACATTTTGAGCCCGGACAAACTATTACCCTGCGTACCACAGGTCAAAACGCTAATTATCATAAGTCCAATTGCTATGCTTATATAGGCTGAAAGGGAGAACAAAAAATATAGGAGGATTGGTCAAATTGTATATGGTAACTTTTGGTAATTGGGGGAGGGGGCATACCACCCCCTAAGTAGCACAATGCACAATGCCGGGAGGGGGTGGCCCTCTTGGCGGTGAGCTACATTAAGCCTGCGGGCGGCGCAACTATCCATGTGGTCACAGCAAGCGCAGTGTCAATGCTGCCCAGCGCGCCAGATGGATCTCTCGGAGTGATCACGATGCAGCCAATTGGCTCAATCTACATAGCAGGGCACAGCGATACTCTACAAGTGGGAGATGTCAGCATCGAGATCAATGCAACTGCACTATATCCGGTTGTAGCAAAGGCTGTAAAACATAAGATTGTGTTTTATCCGCTCAAGGTATGGCAGTTTGATGGGGTGCAGTTGCAAGCGGTTGATTGCCGGGTGCGAGCATCCGGGCAATGGGTGGCCGTACTGGACTATTTGCTCTCCGGGTCGTCAATCAACGACGCGGTTACAGGGGGATTTGCGACCATTGCCGATGCACCAAATGGCAGCGGGAACGCTACGCTAAGCAACACAGGGATATCCATGGCGGCACAAAAAACAAGCGCCACCGCAAATGGTAAGGCGTATATCAGGTATCGCACAAAAAAGACGATCAACCTAAGCAGCACGAGCCAGATCACAGCCGCCTATCAAAATGTTGCCGCCTCTGGCGGGACGCACACCATTGGAATCGTGCTGCTGAGCCTGTATGACGCCGACGGAAAATCCATAAAGGGAATAAACAAATATTGGGATATGAACCTAGGGAGTGTGAGCGGCCAAGCAGGTGTGCTGACATTGGATACAGCGGCAATTAACGGCGATTATTATGTCGAGGTATCCATTGGAGCATATGCGACACAGGGATCTGGCGCAACGGTAAGCTGCTCGGGCACGTTTACCCAAATTAAACTTATATGATGGAGGGCAAAAACATGTCATTAAAATATCCCATTGACCAGTCGGTGGAGGGCATCGACGTGAGCAAATACCAGGGCTCCATTGACTGGCCGCAGGTGAAGACTGCGGGTTACACCTTTGCACTGGTGCGCCTGGGCTACGCCAACGGCGACGGAACCATCGTGCTGGACCCGTATTTTGACCGCAACCTGCGCGGCGCTGCTGCAGCGGGGCTCGAGGTAGGGACCTACTTATACAGCTACCTGGACAGCGAGGACCACGCACGCTTGGCGGCGGCCAAGGTGCTGGAGCTGGCGGCAGAGTACACCCTGACCATGCCGGTGGTGCTGGACTATGAGCATGGCAGCAAGTATGCCGCCTACGGCCGCCCGCGCAACACGGCCATCTGCAACGCCTTTTTGCGCACCATTGCCGCGGGCGGGTATCTGCCCATGTACTACAGCTACGAATCGTTTTGCGACAGCTACATCAACCTGCACGACCTGGAACAGTACGAGGGCCTTTGGATCGCCAACTACACCGGCAAGATCGGCGTGGACAATGCGGCGATCTGGCAGTACAGCAGCAGCGGACGGGTGCCTGGCATCCCCGGGCGCTGCGATCTGAACCGCATGTATTGCGACATCCCGCGGATTGTGCGGGAGAGCTACACCCCGGGCACGGGCCTGGCCTTTGCGCCGCTGACGGACGCGCTACTGGAGGTGTACGGCGGCGACAAGTGCGAGTATTTTTCGGCGCCGAGTATCAACGCCACGGTGCCGGACGGCAAGGGCGGCACCGCGCGGCTGCCGGACGGGACCTACCCGGCGCTGGCGCTGGCGGACCGGCTGGTGGACGGCTACGGCATGGTGCAGATTGAGCACGAGGGCGCCGTGGTGTATGTGGCCCTGCTGGACGACCGGTGCCGCGTAGTGGACAAGCCCGCCTGCGGCCACGCTGCCGGGCTGGCGGCGCTGCGGGCGGAGCTGGCCAAGGCGCAGGCCGAGCGGGACGCGGCGTGGGCAAGGATTGAGGGCGTGCGCGCGGCTTTAGGCGGATAAGAGGCCTGGAATACGGAACAAAGCAAGTGAAACGTTACATCACAGGGCTGAGGGCCCTGCCGATCAGGGGAGGATTAAAACGATGGAGATCAACATCATGGGCATCACCGGTGTGGCCGGGATCACAGTGATCTGCTACCTGCTGGCGCTGTGCATCAAGCAGACGCCGCTCGCCAACAAGTGGCTGCCGACCCTGTGCGGGCTGGCTGGCGGCCTGCTGGGCGTGGCGGGCATGTATATTATGCCGGAGTTCCCGGCGGGCGATGCGATCACCGCGCTGGCGGTGGGCATTGTGAGCGGGCTGGCCGCCACCGGCGCGGATCAGATCGCAAAGCAACTGCATCAATAACCGACAAAGCCCCGGGCAGGCTGGGAAACCAGCAGCCCGGGGCTTTTTGTTTTGCGAAAAGCCTGCGGCAGAGGAGGGAAGCGGGGGTTTGAAGGATAAAAAAGAAGCTCTGAAAACGGATTGTTTTCAGAGCTTCCCTGGCGGAGAAGGAGGGATTTGAACCCTCGCGCCGGTTTCCCGACCTACGCCCTTAGCAGGGGCGCCTCTTCGACCTCTTGAGTACTTCTCCAGAGCAAAGTGTGTAAAAAACTATTTGATTGTAAAATGGCGGAGAGGGTGGGATTCGAACCCACGGCCCTTGCGGGTCACCGGTTTTCAAGACCGGCTCCTTAAACCACTCGGACACCTCTCCACGGTGGGCGCTCCGCCCCGCGGTGCCAGAGTGCGTTAATAATATTATCATATCCTGCGCGGTGTGTCAAGAGAAAAACAGACCTTGCGCGGGGTTTCTTTTTGACGGAAAAGGAAAAAGAAGAACGATATAAAATGGGCGGCGCACCCCGAAGAAGATGCGCCGCCGCGCAGAAGCCGGGCCAGGACCCGTTACAGCTTGGAATAACCGAAGCTGTTCACCAGTGCCTCGATGCGCTGCCCCGCCTTGCAGTAGGGGCATTCGTGCACGTCGTAGCTGGCATAGTCGGGCAGGTCGTCGGGCGTGAAGACCGAGTGCACAGGCAGGCCGCCGGCGGTTTTGATGTTGCTGTACACTGCCGCCAGGCCCTCGACGGTGCCGCCGTAATACTGCACGCACTCGATGCTCTTGCTGATGGTCTTGCCGGTGGTTACCGAGGCCATGAGGATCAGTACATGCTTGCCCTCGATCATGGGCTGGATGTTGTCGCGGAAAAGCAGCTGGCTGTTGGAATTATACTCCGGCGTGACCACATAGATGGTGCGGTGGCTGTTCAGGGACATGAAGCCGCTGTGGGTCAGCTCGCTGGCCAGGCAGGTGCCGATGACCTCGGTGCCGTCGAGGCAGACGATCGTGTCTACCACCGCGCTGGAGAGATAGTGGTTCACCAGTTCCTTGGCTGCGCTCTCGGCCTCGCTGAGGCGGGTTTTGAGGGTGGTAATGTCGATGTAATAGTTGATGTGGCTGTGGTTGGTGGCAAAGTGCCCTTTTACCACTTTCAGGGGTACTGTGCCGCTTTTGGAATAGAGCTTCAGCATGCGTTTTTCCATGTTGGTGGCCTCCAAGCCCAAAGGCGCTTTGCGGCACTACCGCAAAACGCCTTTTTTTAGAATACTATATTTGGGAAAGAATTACAAGGAAAAGAAGGAAAGATTTTGCCGCTGCGGCCAAAATACCCCGACTCGGCACGGCGGAAGGGGGCTTTGGAACAGGCAGGGGGCGCAGCCGTGCGGCTGCGCCCCCTGTTTGAGATGGATCGCTTATTTTGCGTACTCCACAGCGCGGCTTTCGCGGATCACATTCACCTTGATCTGGCCGGGGTAATCCAGCTCTTCCTCGATCTTTTTGGTGATGGACCGGGCCAGCAGCACCAGCTGGTCGTCGCCGATGGACTCGGGTTTGACCATGATGCGCACCTCGCGCCCGGCCTGTACGGCGAACGCGTTTTCCACACCCTCGAAGCTGGAGCTGATCTCCTCGAGATTTTCCAGCCGCTTGATGTAGTTTTCCACGTTCTCGCGGCGGGCGCCCGGGCGGGCGGCGCTGATGGCGTCGGCCGCCATGACGATGAAGGCCAGCGGGGTCTTGGGCTCCACATCGCCGTGATGGGCCTCGATGGCGTGGATGACGGCGGGGTTTTCTTTATACTTGCGGGCGATCTCGACGCCGATCTGGATGTGGCTGCCCTCGATCTCGTGGTCCAGGGCCTTGCCGATGTCGTGCAGAAGGCCCGCGCGCTTGGCCTGGGTGACATTTACGCCCATCTCGCTGGCAAGCAGGCCGGAAATATAGGCCACCTCGAGAGAGTGGTTCAGCACATTCTGGCCGAAACTGGTGCGAAACTTGAGCCGGCCCAGCAGCTTGACGATGTCCGGGTGGATGCCGTGCACGCCGACCTCCATCACTGCGCGCTCACCCTCGCGCTTCATGCTTACTTCCAGCTCGCGGCGGCATTTTTCCACCGTTTCTTCAATGCGGGCGGGGTGGATGCGGCCGTCGGCAATGAGGCGCTCCAAGGTCATGCGGGCGACCTCGCGGCGGGCCTGGTCAAAGCTGGAAAGGGTGATGGCCTCGGGCGTGTCGTCGATGATCAGGTCCACGCCGGTGGCGGTTTCGAGGGCGCGGATGTTGCGGCCCTCGCGGCCGATGATGCGGCCCTTCATTTCGTCGCTGGGGAGGGGCACCACGCTGACGGTGGCCTCGCTGGAATGGTCGGCCGCGCAGCGGGCGATGGCCTGGCCGATCAGCTCTTTGGCCATGGTGTCGCACTGGTCCTTCAGGTTGGCCTCGTAGGCCGAGATGCGCATGGCCTTTTCGTGGGTGAGTTCCTGGTCCAGCCGGTTCAAAAGCAGCTGCTTGGCGTCATCTTGCGTGAGGCCGGCGATGGTTTCCAGCTTTTCCAGCTGGCGCAGCTTGAGCTGCTCCAGCTCGTCCAGCTTTGCCTCCACCAGTTCGGCGCGCTGGCGCTGGTCTTCTTCTTTTTGCTCCATGGCGGAGACCTTTTTGTCGAGAGCCTCCTCTTTTTGGTCAAGGCGCCGCTCCTGGCGGCTCAATTCGCTCCGGCGCTCTTTGATCTCCTTGTCGGCCTCGGTTTTCATGCGAAGGGCTTCGTCTTTGGCCTCGATGATGGATTCCTTGCGCTTTTGTTCGGCGGTCTTGATGGCGTCGTTTACGATGCGTTTGGCTTCTTCCTCGGCGCTGCCAAGCTTCGCTTCAGCCGTTTTGCGGCGATAGGCCACGCCGATGAAAAAACAGGCGGCCCCGCACACGACAGCTGCAACGACCGCCACCACCACGGTTACTAGGATGGGTGACAATTGTTTCAACTCCTCAAATAAAGTGGTATCTGAGATGACTGCCGTTCGGGCCGCCTGTACCTAAAAAAGGGCAAGGCTATATTTATATAAAATGTCGGGGTTTTGATGCGAAACTCTATATAAATTGTGCGCCGGGCGCACATTCCACAAAAGCGGGACCTGCCCATGGGCAAATCATCTAATATACTTATTTTATATTTTAATAAAGAGTTTACAAATTGTCAAGAAATATTGACAGAACGCGGAAAGGGGTATATGATAATTCCAAACTCATCCCGCAAAGTGCCGATGCGGACACGGGCGGGCGGGCAGAACGCACAAGAGAGGGCCGCCGCTTTTTAAAAGCGCGCTGAGAGCGGCCCGGCGCAGTGCCTCCCAATGCCTACCACCGCGGAGCGCGGGGGCGAACCCCTGCCGGGCCGGGCCCGTTACAGCCCAAAGCGAAGCGGCGCGCTTTTTGTATGAGGCGCGCAATTCGGGTGGAACCGTGGAGCGTGTTTGTGCTTCACCCCGTGAATGTTTTTACGGGGTGGGGCATTTTTCGTTTGGAGGTTTTGAAGGATGATCAAGGTAGACTTAAAGGGAAACAGCAAGGAGTTTGAGGCGGGCGTGACTGCCGCCGAGGTGGCGAAGAGCATCGGCATGGGGCTGTATAAGAGCGCCTGCGCGGCCCGCATCGACGGCGAGGCCTGCGATCTGCGCACCCCCCTGGAAAAGGATTGTGCGCTGGAGATTTTGACCTTTGACGACCCGGAGGGCAAGCACGCCTTCTGGCACACCGCGGCCCACGTGATGGCGCAGGCGGTGCAGCATTTGTTCCCGGAGGCGAAATTCGGCATCGGCCCCGCGCTGGAAAACGGCTGGTATTACGACATCAAGGCCGGGCGGCCGCTGTCCACCGCCGACTTTGAGGCCATTGAGGCCGAGATGAAAAAGATCGTGAAGGCCGACCTGCCGGTGGAAAAGCGCAGGATCACGGCAGAGGAAGGGCGGCGCCTGTTCGCCGGGCAGGATTACAAGCTGGAGTTGCTGGAGGAGTATGCCGCGAAGGGCTGGGACTTGAGCGTGTACCAGCAGGGGGATTTTACCGACCTGTGCGCCGGCCCCCACCTGATGAGCACCGGCGCGCTGAAGGCGGTGAAGCTGTTGAAGGTGGCCGCGGCCTACTGGCGTGCGGACGCGGCCCGGGACAGCCTGGACCGGCTGTACGGCATCGCGTTCCCCAAGGCGAGCCTGCTGGACGAATACCTGGCCCTGCTGGAGGAGGCCCAAAAGCGGGATCACCGGCGCCTGGGCAAGGAGCTGGAGCTGTTCGCCATGCTGGACGAGGGGCCGGGCTTTCCGTTCTTTCTGCCCAAGGGCATGATCCTGAAGAACACGCTGATCGACTACTGGCGCGAAATCCACCACAAGGCCGGCTACCAGGAGATCAGCACCCCCGTTATGCTGAACCAGGATCTGTGGCTGCGCAGCGGCCATTGGGACCACTATAAAAACAACATGTACACCACCGTGATCGACGAAACGGATTTTGCGGTGAAGCCCATGAACTGCCCGGGCGGCATGCTGGTGTACAAAACCCAGCCCCATTCCTACCGGGATCTGCCTTTGCGCATGGGCGAGCTGGGCCTGGTGCACCGGCACGAATTGTCGGGCGCGCTGCACGGCCTGATGCGGGTGCGCTGCTTTACCCAGGACGACGCGCACATCTTTATGACCCAGGAGCAGATCAAGGACGAGATCAAGGGCGTGGTGCAGCTGATCGACCAGGTGTACAGCCTGTTCGGGTTTGAGTATCACATTGAGCTTTCCACCATGCCGGAGGACCATATCGGCGAGCTGGCCGACTGGGAGCGCGCCACCGACGCGCTGCGCGCCGCCATTGAGGAGCTGGGCCGCAGCTACACCATCAACGAGGGCGACGGCGCCTTTTACGGCCCCAAACTGGACTTCCACCTGGTGGACGCCATCGGCCGTACCTGGCAGTGCGGTACCATTCAGCTGGACATGCAGATGCCCGAGCGCTTTGAACTGGAATACACCGGCGAGGACGGCCAAAAACACCGGCCGGTGATGATCCACCGGGTGGTGTTCGGCAGCATTGAGCGGTTTATCGGCATTTTGATCGAGCACTTTGCCGGCGCGTTTCCCACCTGGCTGGCCCCGGTGCAGGTGATGGTGATCCCCATTACCGAGCGGGCCCACGATTACGCAAAAGCGCTGCAAAAGCAGCTGGACGATGCGGGCATTCGGGTGGAGAGCGACCTGCGCAGCGAAAAGATGGGCTACAAAATCCGCGAGGCCCAGATGAAAAAGATCCCCTATATGCTGGTGGTGGGCGACAAGGAAGTGGAAGAGGGCACGGTTTCGGTGCGCGCCCGCAAGGAGGAAAAGGGCGGCGTGATGACGGTGGCCGCGTTCCTGGAGAGCATTCAAAAAGAGATCGCCAGCCGCGAGCGGTAAAGCAGAGAACAAAACAAAAACAGCCGCCCGGCCCCTTATGGGAAGCCGGGCGGCTGTTTTTGTGACAGCTTCGGGACCAAAGAAAACAGATTGCTTCTTAATCCAGAAAAAATTCATCATACTCTGCGCCGAACAAGATTTTTAAGGCTTTTAAATCGCTGGCTTTAATGTTCCTTCGGCCCACCTCTATATTGGCCAAGGTGCTTCGCGACATACTGCTGCCCATCAGTTGCAGCTGTTCCACCACTTCCGTTTGGGTCATCCCCTTCGCGATTCGTTGGGTCTGTATATTCCGGCCCAACGGAATATCCTGTAAAATCCATTGCATAAAATGATTCCTCCAAAATGTGACTAACTAGCAACTTTTGTATTGATTATAATGAAAATTCATGCTAAACTTGTCACTAGATAGAAACAATCGTAGGGGGTTATAAAATGAAAAAAGTTTTGGAACAAATCTATCAAGGGGAACTGTATCCTTATTTACAATTCAGACCTACCGTAGAGCACTATAAAAAGAATCTGGATGAAGCTTTCAGATCTTATTCTGCTTTTCTGGAAAAACTTCCAGACGAGTTTCAGGACGAATTCAAAAAACTGATAGATTCTCATCTTGACCTGCTGCCACTTGAATTAGAGCAGAACTTTGTTGATGGTTTTTGTATAGGAGCACGAATCATGGCAGAAGTGTTTTTCTCCCCACTGGAAGGAGAAAAAGTATGAGAAGAGGGAAATACAGTCCGGCTGCTTTTTTGCCCTTGATTGCCATTTAGTGGAATTCGAACCAGCGGCGGAAATTTGCTGTTTTCAAATGGCCGGCGGAATTATATAATAGAGAAAACGCGGAAGCCTGCGGCCCGCTTTGGCGGCGGGAGCTGCCGCCGGCGAGAGGAGGGGGGACGGGATGCGCATGTTTCGATTGTCCAGGCTGGGCAGGCATTGGGTGCTCTCGCTCACGGCGGGCTTTTTTGTGATTTTTGTTGCGCTGTTCCTGGTGAGCTTAAAGGCAGTGGAGATGATGAAGCGGGACAAGATCGAGGAGTATGGGCAGACCATCGCCTCGGTGCAGCGCAGCCTGGACCGCTACCTGCTCACCCTGGAGCAAACGGCGGTGGAGCTGATGCTCAACAACCAGAATATGGCGCTGCAGACCGCCGCGGGCAAGGCGGATTTTGTGAGCCCTGCCACCTACAGCTTTTCCGGGCTGCTGTACAACATTAAAATGGCGAATGCCTTTGTGGAGGACGTGTACCTGTATTACCCGCGGCAGGATTATGTGGTGGGCACCAAGGGCAGCTATGTTTCAAAGAGCTACTATCTTTTGAGCAACGAGTTATCCGGCGCGGGGTATGAACGCTGGCGGGGCGAGGTGCTGGAGGCTGCGCAGACCGGGTTCTTTTTTCAGGAGGACGGCGCCGGCGCGCCGAAGTTATATCTGCGCCAGCAGATGCCGCTGGGGGCTGACACCGGGTATGCTTCGGTGCTGCTGATCCGGGTGGATGGCCAGGAGTTCGCCCGCCTTTTGGAGATGGCGCGCCCGCGGGACAAGGGGACCACGGTGGCGGCGTTCAGTGCGGACAACCAGCTGTATCAGGTGGGCCAGGGGGAGGGGCAGCATTTTGCAGAAGAACTGCTGCCCCTTTTGGAAACGGCGGGGGAGAGTGCCCGGCAATTCCAAAGCGGGACCTGCATGGGATGGCGCGCACCCTCGGGCTACGGCTCGCTGTATTATGTGGTGGCCAGCGACCTGACCGCCCTTTTGGGGCCGATCACCCAGGTGCAGCGGCTGCTTTTGGCCGGGGTGGTGCTTTGCACGGTGCTGGGGGCCGCGTTCTCGATCTTTTTGAGCTGGAGGCACCATGCCCCCATTGAAAAGGCGGTGCGCCAGTTGGGGCAGGGCCCCGGCGGCGCGCAGATGGATTACTACGAGTTTGAGCAGCGGGTAAACGAGCTGATCCGGGAAAATGAAAACGCGGCCCGGCTGAATGAAAAGATGCTCTGGTCGCTGAAAAAAAGCGTTTTGGCCGACATCCTGGGCCGGAGGCTGACCGACCCGGCCATCATTGAAAGCCTGTTCAAGGCCAGCGGTATCACGCTGGACTATGTGTATTTTACCTTTTTGGTGGTGGACGTGGGCTTTGAAAAGGAGGAGAGCCGCCTTCTGCACTGGCTGTTCCGCGCGGGGCAGGTGATGGAGCGGGAATGCAGCAGCGTGGAGGTGATCCCCACGCTGCTGGGGGGGAACGCGGTGTTCCTGCTGAACTACGAGACCGCGGGCCGGAGCCGGGCCGGCAGGCTGTGGGAGATCTTCCGGGCCGAGTGCGGGGCCGAGCCGCCCTGGCGGCAGAGCGAGGAGTTTTTGACCAGCGCTCAGCTTGCCTCGATCTATGAGCAGACGGTGATCCGGCTGCGGGGGCGGCCCGGCGGCGCAGCGGAGGAACGGGCCGGCGGGCAGGGGCTGGAGGGCGCGATTATTCTGGAGCGCTGGCAGAAGGCCCTGCGTTTGCAGGAGTATGCGGGCGCGGGCGAAATGCTGCCGGAGCTGTTTGAAAAATACGTGACGGCCACGGCCGACCCCTATGTGCGCATGAGCCGCCGCTACACCGTGGTGAACGCGGTGCTGCAGTGCCTGGAGGCGGAGGACGCCCGCAGGCACGCGGGCCTTACTGCGGGGCAGCTGGAAGCTATTAAAGAATGTACCGACACCCAGGAGCTGCCCGCCTGCCTGCAGGGGGCGCTGACCCGGCTGGAACAGCTGGGCAGCCAGTATGCCACACGCCAAAAGGACAAGCTGGCCCAAAAGATCAAAAAGATCATCGAGACGAACTACGCCCATTCTTATCTGGGCCTTTACTATATTTCGGACCAGGTAAAGGTGAGTACCACGTATGTATCCAAGGTGTTCAAGGAGGAGTACGGCATCGGCGTGGTGGAGTACATGAACCGGCTGCGCATCGACGGCGCCAAGAAGCTGCTGGAAACCCAGGATCTGACCATCCGGGAGATCGCCGAGAGGGTGGGCTTTACCAGCGATATCCACTTTATCCGGATCTTTAAAAAATACGAGAATACCACGCCGGGGGTCTATCAAAAGCAGGGGCGATGACAGGAAATGTTAATGCGGGGCAACGCTTCAAGAATTGTTTATCTGCAAGATATGTTTGTTTTTTGCTGGATTTATGGAGTTTGATTGTGCATAAATCCCAATTCGCTTTGTGCGGTTTTATGCAAACCAGCTACAGGGGGGCCCATAAGGGTCCCCCTGTTCAATTTTTGTTGATTTAAAAAAGAGGCCCGGACCGGTACAATAAAACCAGCAAAGCCGGACGCCGCGGAGCCCGGCCGACACCGAACCGAAGGGACCCACGAACGAAAGGAGAACATCATGAAAAAAGTATTGGCGATGATTCTGAGCGCGGCGCTGGCCGCGGCTCTGCTTGCGGGCTGCGGGCAGGGCGGCGCCCCGGCCCCGGCAGGCAGCGGGCAGCCGGAAGCACCCGCTGCGGGCAAGACCCTGAACGTTTGGCTGCCCCCCTTGAGCGCCAACCAGGACGACAAGGAAGTATGGGATAAGATCATGGACCCCTTTGAGGAGGAGCACGGGGTCACGGTGAACGTGGAGATCGTGCCCTGGGGAAATTACGAGGAAAAATACCTGACAGGCATCACCTCCGGCCAGGGGCCCGACGTGGGCTATATGTATATGGAGATGATCACCGATTTCATTGATATGGGAGCGGTGGAACCGCTGGACGAATACCTCACGGACGCCGACAAGGACAACCTGCTGTATCTGGCGAACGGGGTGATCCGGGGCAAACAGTACTGCCTGCCCATCGTGGTGGGCAACGCCTGCGTGATGTGCTACAACAAGGATATCCTGGAGGCCAACGGTATTACCGAGATCCCCTCCACCTGGGACGAATTCATTGAAACCTGCAAGCAGATCAAGGTGGACGCCAGCGGCGCCGCCGGCGTGTACCCGTTCGTTCAGCGTTGGGGCAACCCCTCCATCAGTACCCTGAATGCGTCTTTTTACCCTTATGTGTGGCAAAACGGCGGCCAGCTGTTCAACGAACAGGGGACGGCCATGACCATTGACAGCGAGGCCGGCCGCGCCGCCATACAGTTTTTGTATGATCTGCGCTTTACCCACGGCATTCTGCCGGACATCGTGACCAGCCTGACCGAGGACGACTGCATCAGCTATTTCAGCGAGGGCAAGGCCGCCTTTGTGGAGATGGAGACCACCAACACCGCGAATTTTGACGCGGCTGGGGTAAACTGGGGCTTTATCACCAGCCTGACCGGCCAGACCAAAGGCACCTTTGTGGCCTCCGACTCGCTGGTGCTTATGTCCGGCGCGGAGGACAAGGCGCTGGCCTATCAGCTGATCCAGCACATGCTCAGCGGCCCTTCCATGACCCAGTATCATCAGTCCGCCAAGTTTGCGCCCATCGGCAAGGACGAGGACTACCACGACAACCCCGCCTTTGAGAGCGTATACGCCGAGGACGGCGCCGCGCTGCACAGCCTGCCTGCGGTGAAGGGAAGCTCCAAGATCTACGACACCCTGTATAAAAACCTGCAGCTCATGATGATGGGCGAGATGAAGCCCGACGACGTGATCAGCGAGACGGTGGCCTACGCGGGCACCATTTTAAACGAATAATACGCCCGCGCAGCAAAAGCGCAGGCCCCGGACCCGGCGGCCTGCGCTTTCCTTTACAAACGCCAAGGAGGATACCGTTTTTATGAAACAAAAAAGAAAGGCGGGAAGGGGCGCGGGCTGGGCCAGCGCGTACCTGTTTATCCTGCCCAGCTTTGTGCTGCTGATCGCGTTCCACATCGTTCCCATTTTTATGACGGTGGGATACAGCTTTTGCTCGTACAATGTGCTGCAGCCGCCCGAATTTGTGGGGCTTGCGAATTACCGGGCGCTGGGGAGCGATCCCTACATCTCTTCCTCGCTGTTCAACACCGCCGTGTACACCCTGGTGGTGGTGCCGGTGCAGACCCTGTTGTCGATGGTGATCGCGTATGTGCTGGCCCGCAGGTGCGCGAACCGCTGGGGCAACTTTGTGCGCAGCGTGCTGTTTATCCCGGTGATCACCTCGATGATCCTGACTTCCGCAGTGTGGCGGCTGCTGCTCTCCAGCAACCCGGAGGGGGTCGTGAACTCGATCATCGGGCTGGTGGGCCTGGGCCCGGTAAACTGGCTGGGCAGCCGCTGGCCGGCCCTGTTCTCGGTGTGCCTGATCGCCGTTTGGAAGAACGTGGGCTATTTTATGGTGATTTTTTACGCGGGCATGATGGACATCCCGGCTTCGCTTTACGAGGCGGCCACCGTGGACGGTGCGGGTGCGGCAAGGCAGTTCTTTTCCATCACGCTGCCCATGTTGAAGCCCATCACTTACCTGGTGGTGACGCTGGGGACCATCTGGTCCTTCCAGGTGTTCGACCTGGTGTACACCCTCACCAGCGGGGGGCCGGGGCGGTCCACCATGACCCTGGTGCTCACCATTTACAATTCTGCCTTTAAGGATTACAAGATGGGATATGCCAGCATGGTTTCGGTGCTGCTGCTGGCCGTTGTGCTGCTGGTCTCGATGCTGCAGAAGCTGGCGTTCCGGCAAAAGGACGGGCGAAAGGGGGCGGCGGGATAATATGCGGACTGCACACAGACGGTTTTGCTGGAGCGGGGGGCTGATCAACCTGGCGCTGCTGGGGATGGTGGTGGTGAGCCTGTATCCTTTTGTGTTTATGCTGCTCACCTCGCTGACCCAAAAGCGCATTATGTCGGCCTCGTTCGACTTTTCCGCCATGGACCTGCGCAACTACCAGAACCTGTTCTCAAATTTTGCTTTATTGACCTATGTGAAGAACAGCCTGATCGTGGTGAGCTGCGCCTGCTTTTTCAACGTGGTCATCGCCTCGCTGGCGGGATATGCCTTTGCCAAGAAGCAATTTCCGCTGAAGGAAGCCATCTTCTGGCTGTATCTGGCCACCCTGATGATGCCGGGACAGGTCATTCTGATCCCGGTGTTCACGATTATGAAAGGGATGGGGCTGCTGAACACCTACCCCGCGCTGTTCCTGGTGATTTTGGACGCTTTCGGCGTGTTTTTGATGCGCCAGTTCATGGAGGGTATTCCGGACGAACTGCTGGAGGCCGCCCGGATTGATGGCTGCGGGGAGCTGGGTATTTTCTGCCGGGTGGTGCTGCCCCTGTCGCGGCCGGTGGTCGTGTCGCTGGTGGTGTTCACCTTCATCACCTCCTGGAACGATTTTATCTGGCCGCTCATTCTGGTGACCCAGGACAAAATGAAGACCCTGACGCTGGCGCTCTCGATGCTGCAGAGCAATTACGGCACCAATTACGGCCTTGTGATGGCCGGGGCCACCATGGCCTTTGTTTTCCCGTTTGTGCTGTATTGCTTTTTGCAGAAGGAATTTGTGGAGGGGATCGCCCTGAGTGGGATCAAGGGCTGAAAGGAGCATTTGTATGGAATATGACGTGCGCGTGATCAGCACGCTGGAAAAGGTGCTGCCCAAAGGCGGCATGCTGAACGCCCGGCCGCTGCGCCGGCTGACCGGCTTTCGGGGGCAGCGGGTGGCGTTTCAGGCCGCCTACTGCTTCCACGGGGACTACTATGTGAACCAAACCACCGAGCAGGCCACCCGCAACCCCTTTGCCCGGGTGCGGGTGGAGGGGGATTTTGAGGGCGAGGTGCGGCTGCGGCGGGTGGAATGCGTGCCGGTGACCTTCCCCTGCGAAAAAAAGCACGACTCGGAGTACATTGGCGAACAGGCGGGGCTTTACCCGGACCTGCTGACCCCGCTGAAAGAAGGAGTGCAGCTGGTGTGGGAGCAATGGCGTGCCCTGTGGGTGGACTGCGAGATCCCGCAAAACGCCCCCGGCGGCGACCGGAGGGTGGAGCTGGTATTCACCGCCCCGGGCGGCGCCGAGCTGGCCCGGGCGGGGCTTACCCTGCACGTGGTGCCCGCCGCGCTGCCGCCCCAGCGGCTGCTGCACACCGAGTGGTTCTACCCGGACTGCCTGGCGCAGCAATATGGGTGCGAGGTGTTCAGCGAGCGGCATTGGACCATCATGGAACATTTTTTGCGCCTGGCGGCGAAGCGGGGGATAAACATGATCCTGACACCGCTGTTCACCCCGGCGCTGGACACCCTGATCGGTGCCGAGCGCCCCACCACCCAGTTGGTGGGGGTGGAAAAGCGGGGCGGGGAATACCGCTTTGACTACACGAGGTTCCGGCGCTGGATACGCCTTTGCAGGGCGGTGGGATTCGAGTATTTTGAGATGGCGCACCTGTTCGCCCAGTGGGGCGCAAAATACCCGCCCAAGGTGGTGGCGCAGGTGGAGAGCCGCGAGGAGGCCATTTTCGGCTGGCACACGCCGGTGAGCGAGGGCGGCTACAAGCATTTCCTGGATGCGTTTTTGCCCACGCTGCTGGACGAGCTGCGGGCCGAAGGGATTTTGGAGCGAACCTACTTTCATGTGTCGGACGAGCCGACCATTTACAACGCCGACACCTACCAAGCGGCGCTGGACATGGTGCTGCCCCACCTGAAAGGGCTGCCCATCATCGACGCGCTCAGCCATGTGGAGCTCTATGAAAAGGGCATCGTGAAAAAGCCGGTGCCCACCAACGACTCCATCCATGAATTTTTGGACGCCGGGCTGACCGACGCCTGGGTGTATTACTGCTGTGCGCAGGGGGATAAGGTGAGCAACCGCTACATTGCCATGCCCGCCTGGCGCAACCGCATTTTAGGGGTGCAGCTTTACAAGTACCGGATGGAGGGCTTTCTGCACTGGGGCTACAATTTCTGGAACTGCCAGTACTCGCTGCACCCAATCGACCCTTACCGGGTGAACGACGCGGAGGATTCCTTTCCCGCAGGGGACCCCTTTTTGGTGTATCCCGGCAGGGAGGGGGAACCGGAGGAGTCCATTCGGCTGCCGGTTTTGGCCGACGCGATGGACGACGTGCGGCTGCTGGAGTGGCTGGAACAGCTTACCAGCCGCGAGTTCGTGATGCAGCTGGTGGAGGATGGGGGGCGGTTTGAGCTGCGGTTCGACAAGTACCCCAGCGGACCGGACTATCTGCTGGAGCTGTGGGAAGCGGCCGCCGCCGAGGTGGAGCGGCGGCTGTGAGAAACTGCGCGGCCTGACCGGCGCCCCTGCATGAAGAATCAGAAAAAGAGCCGCGCCCGGAAGGCCTGTTTTCGGCAGGCGCGGCCCCTTACAGGATAAAAAACCTCCGCCCGGCCTTCTGAAAAGAGGACCGGGCGGAGGTTCTGCGCCGGGGATATGAGATCACGCGGTGAAGTACACGAAGTAGGTGTCGCCTTCCTGCTCTTCGCCGTTCTTGTCGGTGTACAGCTCCCAGTAAGAAACAGAGAGGTCGGTAGAGCCGGCGGGAATCTCGAAATACACGTGGTACTCCACGGTTTCGCCCTTGGACATGTAGAATTCCACGGGCATGATGCCGTCGCCGGTGATGCTTTCATCCTGGAAGGCAAAGTCCTCGTCGCCTTCGCCGCCCCACTGAGCCTGGAAGTCGTAGATGCCCATGGGCAGTTCGTCGCCGCTGGTGTTTTTGATCTTGATCACGGTGTCCAGCAGGCTGTTGCCCTCGGCGGGGGTGTAACCGTTGATTTCGTCCACCCACTGGGCCGACTCGACACTGAAATCAAAGAAGATGGTCTTTACCGTGTCGCCCAGGGCGGGGGGCGTGTCGGTGCCGCTCTTTTTGCCGGAACCGGAGCAGCTGCACAGGGCGAGGGCCAGTACAGCGGCGGCCACCAAAGCGAGAATGCGTTTCATGTGTTTTTCCTCCTGATCGTTTGCTCGTTTTTTCGTATTTGCTCAGCGGGCGGGGATCTACCGTGCCGCTTGCTTTCATAATACCATGTGAGCAATAGGTTGTATAGTCGCGGTTTGACTGTTTTTAAGGGGCGAAAACAGAAAAAACTGGCTCTTTTACACAGGGATAGGGAGTGAAGCGGATAAAAACGAAAGAAAAAGGCTCCAACCGAAGTTGGAGCCTTGGAAAAACCGCAGCCTGCGGCGAATGTGGTGAGCCATCGGGGATTCGAACCCCGGACACCCTGATTAAAAGTCAGGTGCTCTGCCAACTGAGCTAATGGCTCGCAAATGGAAGCGCTGACAGCTTTACAATTATAGCAACGGCGGCGGGGTTTGTCAACTGAAATTCGGCAAAAAAAGCCCGGCGGGCGCCAATTTAAGCGTTCCCGCCGGGGAATGGGTTTATTCACGCTGCGCTTGGGCCGCCCGGGCCTCTGCCTACGCGTCTGCCGCGCGGGGGCGCAGGCTGCCGCGCGCCGGCAGGGTGAAGCGCCCGATGATCCAGGAGGAAAGGGTGACGGACGCCAGTGAGCACAGGATGTTGAACAGCGGGATATAACTGAGCGAGAGCGCCAGCACCGTTACATCGCACACAAGGTACATGCGCCCAATGGGCTGCTTTGTGCCGTGCGCCAGCACCATGGCCAGCGCGTCGTCGCCGCCGGGCGCCGCGCCCGCGCGGACCGCCATGCCCACGCCCACGCCCACGAACAATGCGCCGGCGATCGCCGCGGCCAGCGGCCATGCCCCAAGATTGGGCAGCAGCGGCGGGAAGCGCTCCCACAGCGCGTAAAAGGCTGAAAATGCGGCCGCCGATACCAGAGACTTCTTTAAAAAGCCCCGCCCCAGATACCTCATGCCCAAAAGATAACTGGCCAGGTTCATCACCAGGCCGCTGGCGCTGGGCGAAAGGCCCAGCCAGTGATGCAGCAGCAGGGTCATGCCCAGCACGCCCCCCTCGGTTACACCGCAGGGTTCGTGGATGTTGTACAGCCCGAACGACAGGATCGCCGGACCTGCGATCAGGGGAAGCAGGGCCTGCAAAGCGGAAAGACTTACTTTGCGCCGGGAAAACATAATAACACGCTCCTTACGCTTACCAGTATAGCAGTTTATGCCGCGCGGCGGCAAATCGCGCCATTGGGCGCGAAACCGGATAGGCCGCCGAAAAACAGCGGCATTCAAAATGGCGGCGGGGCGTGCGCAGACCTTCGCGCATCTCCTCGCGTTTGCTCGTGTTTGCTCAAAAAAATACACACACGCCCGGGCGGATACCCGCGCCGGCGTGCCGGGCCCTTGCCGGGGCAGCCGGACCGCGCTGTGCCCGCAGCAGCCCGCGCGGCAATGAAAGTAGGGCTGAACGGCCCGGGCCGCGGCCGGGAAAGGGAGAGCCGGAAGGGGAGGGGGAACTACGGCTTGTGTTCCCACCCTGCGTTTTTTTACGAATCGTTCATAAGTTTACCGGGTCCGGCGCTTGAAAAAAATCTTCGTCTGGCATACTATTAAAAACGAACTTCAACTCTTGACAAAAGGCGGTGGGCGTATGCGGCGCAGCGTGAGCGAGATCGTGGCGCAGATGACCTTGAAAGAAAAAGCCTCCATGTGTTCCGGCAAGGACTTCTGGCGGCTGGAAAGCGTGCGGCGCCTGGGGGTGCCGCAGGTGATGGTGGCGGACGGGCCCCACGGGCTGCGCAAGCAGGCGGGGGAGGCGGACCATTTGGGCATCAACGACAGCATCCCCGCGGTGTGTTTTCCCACGGCGTGCGCCAGCGCCGCGAGCTTTGACCGGAACCTGCTGCGGCAGCTGGGCGAAGCTCTGGGGCAGGAGTGCCAGGCCGAGGGGGTGGCCGTGCTGCTGGGGCCCGCTGTGAACATCAAGCGCAGCCCCCTGTGCGGGCGCAATTTTGAGTATTTTTCCGAAGATCCATACCTGACCGGCGAGCTGGCGGCCAGCCATGTGGCGGGCGTGCAGAGCTGGAACGTGGGCGCCTGCCTGAAGCATTTTGCCGCCAACAACCAGGAATATCACCGGCAGGTGGCTTCGTCGCAGGTGGATGAGCGGACCTTGCGGGAGATTTATCTGCCCGGGTTTGAGATCCCGGTGCGCAAGGCCCAGCCCTGGGCGGTGATGACCAGCTACAACCCGGTGAACGGGGTATACGCGGGCGAAAACAAACATCTGCTGGGGGATATCCTGCGCAGGGACTGGGGGTTCAAGGGCTTTGTGGTGAGCGACTGGGGGGCGGTAAACCACCGGGTGAATTCGCTCAAGGCGGGAATGGATCTGGAGATGCCCGGCTGCCGCGTGACCGATAAGGAGATCGAGCGGGCTGTGCTGACCGGCCGGCTTTCCATGAAAACGCTGGACGAGGCGGTGCGCCGTATTGTGGCCGCGGTTCTGCGGTTCTCCGAGCACCGCAGCCCTGCCGTGTTCGACCGGCAGGCGCACCACGACCTGGCCGCCGCGATGGCCGAGCAGTGCGGCGTGCTGATGAAAAACCAGGGCGGCGCGCTGCCCCTGGCCCCAGAGGACCGGGTGGCCCTGATCGGCGGGTTTGCAAAGGCGCCCCGCTGCCAGGGCGGCGGCAGCAGCCACATCAATGCCACAGAGGTGGACGACGCGCTGAGCTGGGCGCAAAAGCTGGGCTTCAAGACCGAATACGCCGAGGGCTTTTCGGCGGTGAGCGACGGGCGGGATGAGGCCGCGCTGGACGAGGCGGTGCGCCTGGCCGGGGCCAGCGATACCGCCGTGGTGTTTGCCGGCCTGCCGGACAGCTGGGAGAGCGAGGGCTATGACCGGCGGCACATGCGGCTGCCCGCCTGCCAGCTGGAGCTGATCGACCGCGTCTGCGCAGTGCAGAAGCGGGTGATCGTGGTGCTGCACTGCGGCAGCCCGGTGGAGCTGCCCTTTGCCGATAAGGTGGGCGCGATCCTGTGCATGTACCTGGCGGGCGAGGGGGTCGGCCAGGCCGAGACCCGGCTGCTGTGGGGGCGGGCAAACCCCTCCGGCAAGCTACCCGAAACCTGGCCGATGCGGCTGCAGGACAATCCGTCGTATCTTTACTGGCCCGGCGACGGCCGCACCGCCGTATATGGCGAGGGCCGCTTTGTGGGCTACCGCTATTACGACAAAAAGGAGCTGGGAGTGCGCTTTGCCTTTGGACATGGGCTCTCGTACACCAGCTTTGCCTATGGGCCGCTGCGGGTGAGCCGCGCGCGCACAAAAGATGTGGAGGGCCTGACCGCCAGCATTGAGATCACCAACACCGGCCGGGTGAAGGGCAGCGAGGCGGTGCAGCTGTATGTGGTGCCGGAGAAGCCCGGCGACCGGCCGCTGCAGGAGCTGCGGGGCTTTGAAAAGGTAACCCTGGCCCCCGGCGAAAAGCGGACGGTGCGCTTTAAGCTGCCGGGCCGCGCCTTTGCGGTTTACAGTGAAACGCTGGGCGGCTGGTATGTGCCTCAGGGCGGGTACCGGCTGCTGGCCGGCGCCTCCAGCCGGGACGTGCGCAGCGAGGCAAAGGTGTGGGTGCAGGGGACCCGCCGGCTGCCCTTTAAGGTGACGATGAACACTACCCTGGGCCAGTTGATGGAGCAGGAAAAGCTGCGGCCGCTGCTGCAAAAGTACCTGGATCAATACGGCAGCGGGCAGGCGAAAACGAACCAGAGCGCGGTGGCGGCCGAGGCGATGAACGAGGATATGCAGAACGCCACCATGTATGAATCGCCGGTGCGGGCACTGCGAAGCTTTGGCGGCGTGGGCAGCGCCCGGCTGCAGGCCGCGGTGTGGTATCTGAACCGAAAACTGAAAAAAAGCTGAGCCCACCACAGAAAGGCGCGCCTGCAACGGGCAGGGCGCGGGGCAAATGCGCGAAGAAATGCGGGGCGGCCTTTGGGCCGCCCCGCATTTCTTCGATAGGGAAAGTGAAATATTTGCGGCCCTTCAAACGTCTAAATTATTACAAACCGTTTACAAAAGCGGCCAAAGCGAGTATGATAAAGAAAATCGAAACGTTTAAAGGAGGCACGCGAATGAAACGGACCTTGGCGGCGGCGCTTGCCGCATGTATTTGCGGCGGCGCGCTTTGCGCCTGCGGGGCTGGCACCGTGCCGGAGCCCTCGCCCAGCCCCGCGCCGGACGCGGCCCCTGAAACGTTGGTAACGTACGAGGTGCCGGGCGACATCAACCCGTATACCGGGCTGCCGCGGGGTGAAAACTACCCGGAGGGTACCCGGGGTGTGGCCGTGATGATCAACAACGTGCGGGCGGCCTGGCCCCAGAGCGGGCTGAACAGCGCCGATCTGGTGTACGAGATGGTTACCGAGAGCGGCATCACGCGGCTTATGGCCGTTTACCGGAATTACGCGGCCATGCCCACGGTGGGGCCCATCCGCTCGGCGCGGGATCAGCATGTGCAGCTTATGCTGCCTCTGCAATGCCTGTATGCGCACATCGGCGGGTCCAATGTGGCGATGGAATATCTGGAACGGTATAAATACACCGACCGGAAGAGCATCGACGGCAAATACAAGAATTTTTACTGGATTGACGCCGAGCGCCGCAAGACAAAAGGGCAGGAGCACTGCGTTTACACGAACGGTGAAGCGTTTGCCGCCGCGGTGGAACAGTACGCGCTGCAGAGCGCGGCCGTGAACGAACCGCCGCCGGTGTTTGACTTTGTGCGGTATTCCGAGCCCCGGCGGGAGCTTACAGGCGGCAGCGCGGACGAGGTTTATCTGCGCTTTTCCAGTTATGCGGACTCCACCTTTGTGTATGACGAGAGCAGCGGCAGGTACCTGAAATTTCAGTACGACCAGCCCCAGGTGGACATGGCCGACGAGGGCCGCCAGTACGGGGCGGACAACGTGTTTTTGCTGTTTGCCACCATTGAAAAGTACCCGGACGGGGTGCTGGCCAACGTGCGCTTTGACGAGGGCCAGGGTGCAGGCGTGTATTTTAACGGCGGCCGGTATGAGCGGGTGCGCTGGATCAAGGAGGATCCGGCAAGCCCCCTGCGCATCGTGGACAACGAGGGCCACGAGCTGGATATAAAGGTAAACCCGGGAACCAGCTACGTGGCGGTGGTGGGCACCGAGCAGATCGACAACTGCCGCATCGACGGCCAGACGCTGGAGCAAGCCTTCGGCGATGTGAAGTGACGCAGAAAGCCTCCCGGCCCCGCGGTTTTTTGGCGTTTGACCCGCCGACCGGTTGCCCCCGGCGGCGCGGGCTGATATAATAGAAAAAGAAACGCGCACCCCAGGCTGGAAAGCCTGCGAAAAAAACAGGATTTGAGGGAATCACACATGAAACGTCTTGTCAGTATCGTTTTGACCCTGGCCCTTGCGGCGGGCCTGTTCACGGCCTGCGGCGGAAATTCCGGAAGCGGCGGGCAGCCCGGCGGCAATGAACCCGCGCCCACTGCGCAGCCCACACCGGAACCCACGCCCGAGCCCTACGAGGCCAATGTGCTCACCGGTTACGAAAAGAACCTGGACTACCCTGAGGGCCAGCGCATCACCGCCGTGATGGTGAACAACCTCACCACCTGCCGGCCCCAGCGGGGCCTTTCGGCGGCGCAGATGCTGTTCGAAATCAAGGTGGAGGGCGGCATTACCCGTTTCATGGCCCTGTTTAACGATTACAACGAGATCCCCACCATCGGCCCGGTGCGGTCGGCCCGCGACCAGTTCTTCCGCCTGGTGCTGCCCTGGCAGCCGCTGTATGTGCACATCGGCCAGAGCGTGGTGCAGAAACAATATATTGAAAATTATGACTACGACGAGTGGAATCTGGAGGGCAACTTCGACAGCAAGCTCTACTTCCGCGATAAGAACCGCCGCAACTGGGCGGGCAATACCGTGGCCACCGAGCACACCGCTTACACCAGCGGCGAATTGATTGCCGATTACATCAGCCGCAAGGAAGTGGATGACCGGCGCAGCTACAACTCCACCTTCTTTAATTTTGTGGACTACCGCGACCCGGCGTATATCCCCACCGGCGAGCACCTGAAGGACGGCGCCGACCCCATTGCCGAGCGGGTGACCATCCGCCATTCCCAGAGCTACCGCACCCGGTTTGACTACGACCCCACCCTGGGCCAGTACAAGATGGCGCAGTATTATTCCAGCGCGGGCAACTACCGCGACACCGTGGATGAGAACAACGACCAGCAGCTCGCCTTCGACAACCTGATCGTGCTGTTCACCGACATCCACGTATACCCTGGCCACGAGGCTAAGGATCTGCAGGAAGCTATCTATGAGTGGGGCGGCGTGGGCTACTACTGCTACGGAGGCAAGATCGAGCTGATCCGCTGGCAGAAGGGCACGGACCTGGAAGCCCTGCGTTTGGTTACGTTTGACACCGAGGAGCCTTTTTACATCAACTGCGGCAAGAGCTATGTGACGGTGGTGGACCAGGACGAACTGGGCAATTTTAAATGGGAACCCCTTGCCACTGCCCAGGAAACCCAGGAAGCCCCCACGAGCGAAACCTTCCAGGAGAGCGACGATTAACCCATTTTCCCTGTGATCTTTTATCTCGGGGGCCTGCCTCACAAGCGGCAGGCCCCGTTTTTGAATCGTTTTACAAAGGAGAACTTCTGCAATGAAATTTGGCAAACAAGCGCTGGCCTTTGCGCTGGCCCTCACCCTGGCGCTGCTGGCGGGCTGCGGCGCGCCGGGCGCTTCCGGCGCGGGCAGCGCAGGCAGCGGACAGCCTGCCTCGGCGGCGGTTACACCGGAACCCGAGCCCCAGCAGCCCCAGGTGAGCGGCGAGATGCCCGCCGCGCAGCCGGGGGTCAGCGCGCTCACAGGGCGCGAGGCAAAGGCCGAGGGGATGCGGCCCGTGGCTGTGATGCTTTACAACACCAAGGCGTGCCGCCCCCAGTGGGGCATCAGCACGGCGGATATTTTGATCGAGGCGAACACCGAGGGGCAGGGAAGCCGGCTGATGGCCCTGTACGAGGGATATGAGCAGGTGGAGCGCGCGGGCCCGGTGGGCCCCGGCCGGGATGTGTTTTTGCAGCTGGTGATGCCGTTCGGCGCGATCCCCATGTTCATCGGCAGCGACGTTTACACCTCGAACCTGCTCAACCTGTATGCATATCAGCCGCTGGACGGAAGATATGCGGGGGTGAATGCCTTCGATTATGATTCCTCCCGCCGGGCGGCCTACAACAGCGAATATGGTTGGTATACCCACAAGGATCTGATCCCCGGCGCGCTGGAGCTGTACGGCCAAAGCGCACAGGGCGCCACGCCCACGTTTTTTCACTTTGCCGAAGGCAGCGCGCCCCAGGCGGCGAATGGGGGCACGCTGGAGATCGGCTATGGCAGCGAGCGCTGCGCGGTGCTGGAATACGACCCCGCGGAGGAGCGCTATTACCTGAAAGAGGACGGCGAGTTTCAGACCGACGCGAACACCGAAGAGGGCAGCGTGCGGTTTATGAACGTGGTGCTGCTGATGGCGCGCGCCGGGTACAAGGACGACGGGGTGACCCGCAATTATGACCTTGCTTCCGGCGAGGGGCTGTATTTGAGCAAGGGGGGGGCACGCACCATCCGGTGGAGCAAGAGCGGCCCGCAAAGCCCGGTACAGCTGTTCGACGAAGCCGGCGCGGCCCTGGCCGTGGAGCCGGGCCGTACCTATATGGGGGTATGGGGCGGCTTTGAGGGGCAGACCCTGCGCCTGCTGGCGCAGGACGGCAGCGAGCAGCCGCTGCCCCCGGCCCCCAAGCCGCTGGAGGACCTGCAGCCCCCCGAGGCCGAGGGTGAAGAGGCGGGCGGCGAACCGGCCCCGGACGCCGGAGCGGACGAAGGAGAGCCGGCCCCCGAGGACCCGCCCCAGGAATAAGCAGCAGAGCGCGCCGCCGGGCCCCTGATCGTGGACCCGGCGGCTTTTGCGCGCAAAACAGAGATTTTTGAAGAAAAACCTTATGAAAAACGCCAGTTGCGGGCAGGCGCGGTTTGTGTTAATAATGAATAGGAAGCACTATTGTATACAATTTCCGAACTCACAGACGGAATTGAAGGAGGAAACAGAGATGTCTACTTTGCGCCAGGATGCAGACAGAATCATACAGGCGGCCATTGCGGCGGCGCTTCCTGACCAGGCGGTGAAAAAGGCTCTGGGAGGGCGCAGCTTTGACCAGGGGCGGGTGCGGCTGGTGGCCGCGGGCAAGGCGGCGTGGCAGATGGCCGGAACCGCCGCCGAGCTGCTGGGTGAGCGCATCGAGGCCGGCGTGGTGGTGACCAAGTACGGCCACAGCAAAGGGCCCATTGCCAACTTTGAGATCTGGGAGGCCGGCCACCCGGTGCCGGATGAAAACAGCTTTAGGGGCGCACAGGCCGCCATTGATCTGGTAAAGGATCTGACCGAAGAGGACACGGTGCTGTTTTTGGTGTCGGGCGGGGGTTCGGCCCTGTTTGAAAAACCGCTGGTACCGGCGGAGGAATTGGCGGATGTGACCCGGCAGCTGCTGGCCTGCGGGGCCGATATCGTGGAGATCAACACCCTGCGCAAGCGCCTTTCGGCGGTGAAGGGCGGCAAGTTTGCCCAGCTGTGTGCCCCGGCGCAGGTGTTCAGCATCGTGCTGTCGGATATTTTGGGCGATCCGCTGGACATGATCGCCTCCGGCCCGGCCTACCCGGATTCCTCCACGGCGGCAGACGCGAAGGCCATTGTGGCAAAATACGGGCTTCGCCTTTCCCCTGAGGCGCTGGCCCTGATGGATGTGGAGACCCCCAAGCGCCTGAACAATGTGGAAACCAGGATCACCGGCAGTGTGCGGCAGCTGTGCTCGGCGGCGGAAAAGGCCTGCCGGGAGCTGGGATATGAGCCGCTGGTGCTCACCGACAGCCTGGCCTGCGAGGCGCGGGAGGCGGGAGCGTTTCTGGCGGCCATTGCCCGCTACAAAGCGGATGTGGATCACTCGCTGGCGTTTATTGCGGGAGGAGAAACGGTGGTGCACTTGACCGGCAAGGGCAAGGGCGGCCGCAACCAGGAGCTGGCGCTGGCCGCGGCCGAGGGCATTGCAGACCTGGCGGGTGCGGCGGTGTTTTCGGTGGGCTCGGACGGCACCGACGGCCCCACCGACGCGGCGGGCGGTTATGTGGATTTTACCACCAAAGCCGCCCTGAAAGCGCAGGGGGTCGATGTATTTGAGGTGCTTAGGGAGAACGATGCCTACCACGCGCTGCAAAAGACGGGCGGCCTTGTAATGACCGGCCCCACCGGCACCAATGTGAACGACGTGGCGGTGCTGCTGCTGCGCCGTTAAATAAAAATTCAAAAAGCCCGCCCTGCCAAATGTGCAGGGCGGGCTTTTTGTTCATTTTTTATTAATAAATTGATTCGTTAAAATGAACAATTTGCTTGGATAAAATCCACAAATCGGGTCGTACCCTGTTGACATATGCAGAGAAATAGGGTAAAGTTTTAACGAAAGAAAAAATTGTATACAACATGCATTTCGAAAATGGACTGAAACCTGCCATGAAGGAGGAATTGGATGAAGACCATCAAGATCCCGTACTACACCTCCAGCCTGGAGCTGCATGTGGACGAGGCAAACCTCAAAGCGGTGGTTACCGCAAAGATGCACCAGTACAAGCCCCCCATGGGCGAGGCGGAGCTGGTGCGCGACGCGCTGGCACACCCTGTGGGCACGCCGCCGCTGTGCGAGCTGGCAAGGGGCAAAAAAAAGATCACGCTTGTGACCAGCGATCACACACGGGCGGTGCCCAGCAAGCTGACCCTGCCTATTCTGCTGGCCGAGCTGCGCAAGGGCAGCCCGGACGCGGAGATCACCATCCTGATCGCCACCGGCCTGCACCGCCCCACCACCGAGGAGGAGCAGCGCCGCATGTTCGGCGACACGATCGTGGATCAGGAGCGCATCGTGGTGAACAACGCCTTCAAGGACGAGGATTTTGTGAAGGTGTGCGACCTGCCCAGCGGGGCCGAGTTTTTCTGCAACAGGGAAGCCGTGGACTGCGATCTTTTGCTGTGCGAGGGGTTTATTGAACCGCACTTTTTCGCGGGCTTTTCGGGCGGGCGCAAAAGCATTCTGCCCGGTATCTGCAACGCGGCCACGGTGAACGAGAACCACAGCTACAAGGCCATTGCAGACGCCCACTCCACCACCGGCGTGCTGGAGGGCAACCCCATCCACACGGATATGATCTGCGCGGCGCGGGCGGTGAACACCCAGTTCATTTTGAACGTGGCGCTGGACGGGGACAAAAAGGTTGTGGCCGCCTGGGCCGGCGATCTGGAGGGCGCGCACGCCGCAGGTGTGCAGTTCATCCGCGAGCAGAGCCAGTGCCCCTCCATTGAGGGGGACATTGTGGTAACCAGCAACGGCGGATACCCGCTGGACCAGAACCTTTACCAGAGCCCCAAGGCGGTGGCTACCGCGGAGGCCTGCGCCGGCGAAGACGGCGTGATCATCATGTGCTGTTCCTGCTGCGAGGGAATGGGCGGCACAAACTTTGAGCGGCTCATCACCCTGGGCAGCGTGGACGAGATCGACGCTTATCTTTCCAAGATTCCCCCGAAGGAAACCATCTCGGAACAGTGGTGCCCGCAGATTTATTCCCGCATTCTGAAAAAGCACAAGGTCATTCTGGTCACTACCTACCTGGATCATGAGCTGGTGCGCAGGGCCAACATGATCCCGGCGTCGAGCCCGGACGAGGCGCTGGAGATCGCCTACGGCATCAAGGGCAGGGATGCCAGCGTGGTGGTCATTCCGGACGGCGTGAGTGTGCTGGCGGTAAAAGGCTGACCCGGTGAGAAAAAAGGAGAAAGAGCAATGGATTTGAAACTGGCGCTGAAAGTGAGCGACAAGGACAATGTGGCCACTATTTTTGCCGAGGGCATTGTGGACGGCACCGAGGTGGAGGTGCGCGACAAGCGCGGCGAGAGCGAGGTGGTCACGGTCATGGGCGACGTGCCTTATGGCCACAAGATCGCGGTGCGCGACATCCATGTGGGCGAGCTGATCATGAAGTACGGCGAGGAGATCGGCATTGCCACCAAAGAGATCAAAAAAGGCGAATACGTGCACATCCACAATCTGGACAGCATGCGCGGCCGCGGCGACTGGAAGGAGTAAGACACGATGGAATTTATGGGGTATGTGCGCCCGGACGGCAAGGTGGGCGCCCGCAACTATGTAGCCGTTATTCCCAGTGTGACCTGCGCCAACGACGTGGCCCAGGCGATCTGCCGCCAGGTGCAGGGCACCATCACCTACCTGCACCACCAGGGCTGCTGCCAGATGCCGCCGGACCTGGAGCGGGTCACCGACACCCTGATCAGCCTGGGCAAAAGCCCGAACCTGGCCAGCGTGCTTGTGGTGAGCCTGGGGTGCGAGGGTACCGACCACGAGCGCATGGTGCGCGAGATCGCGGCCACCGGCAAGCCGGTGGAGATCATCCACATCCAGGAGCTGGGCGGTGTGAGCAAGGCCATCCAGGCCGGCACCGACATCGCCCGCCGCATGGTGATTGCCGCGTCCGGCATGCAGCGCCAGCCGGTGGACGTTTCGAACATTGTGATGGCCATTAAGTGCGGCGCTTCCGACACCACCAGCGGCATGGCCTCCAACTGCGTGATCGGCTACGTGGCCGACAAGCTGGTGGATTTGGGCGCCACGGTGATCTTCGGCGAAACCACCGAGTTTATCGGCGGCGAGCATCTGCTTGCCCGCCGGGCCGTGAGCAAAGAGGTGGGCGACAAGATCCTGGAGATCGTGGAAAAAATGGAGGCCCGCGCCAAGGCAATCGGCTGCGATATGCGCAAGGGCCAGCCCACCCCCGGCAACATTGCCGGCGGCCTTTCCAGCATTGAGGAAAAGACCTTGGGCGCCATTGTGAAATCCGGCACAAGACCCATTCAGGGCGTGCTGGATTACCCGGAGTTTGTGACAAATGAAAAGGGCCTGTGGATCAAGGATACCCCGGGCCGCGAGCCCGAGATCCTGACCGGTATGGCCGCCACGGGCGCGCAGTTCATGATGTTCAGCACCGGCCGGGGCGCGCCGCAGGGCTTCCCCAGCATGCCGGTGATCAAGGTGTGCGGCAACCCCAACACCTACCAGCGCATGGAACAGGACATGGACCTGAACGCCGGGCTGATCATTACCGGCGAGAAGACCATCGACCAGGTGGGCGAGGAGGCGTTTGCAAAGCTTCTGCGCACCCTGTCGGGCGAGATGACCAAAAACGAGGCCATCCAGTATTTCAGCGCCATCGACATCCACTGCCTGGGCCCGGTCATCTGACCGGGAACGCCCAAAGCGGGGCCCCGCTTTTCTGTTTTCCCGAGGGGGAAAACAGAAGGCCCGTAAAAACCAGTGTTCGGGCGCGCCGGCGCGCGCCAGGGATATCGTTACACATTCCGCCAAACAACCCTGCAACACAATGAAGGAGTGAATCTTATGAATCCAGTTATTGCGATGCTGATCGGCGTTGTGGTGATGATGGGTCTGATCATCTTCACCCGCATGCACGCATTTCCCTCGCTGATCATTTCTGCCATTCTGATCGGCGTATTGTCCGGCAACGCGCTGCTGGTGGGCACCGGCAACGAGGGCGGGAGCCTGCTGGGCGTGGCCGTGAGCACCGTGACCAGCGGCTTCGGCGGCACCATGGCCAGCATTGGCATTGTGATCGGCTTCGGCTGCATCATGGGCATCTTCCTGGAGAAGAGCGGCGCTGCCAAGCGCATGGCTCTGACCATCCTGAAACTCGTGGGCGTCAAGCGCGCCGACGTGGTGCTGGGCCTCACCGGCTTCGTGGTATCCATCCCCGTGTTCTGCGATTCCGGCTTTGTGATCCTGTCCAGCCTGGCCAAGGAGTTCAGCCGCCTGACCAAAAAATCCATGGTGGGCCTGGGCGGCATCCTGGGCATGGGCCTGTACATCACCCACTTCCTGGTTCCGCCCACCCCCGGCCCTCTGGCCGTGGTGAGCACCTTCCAGAACGAGGGCATCGCCATGGACCTGGGCATGTTCATCATCTACGGCCTGCTGCTCTCGATCCCCGTATTTGTTTTCTCCATCTATCTGTTCCGCTGGTTCGGCAACAAATACCCCGACTTCGTGGTTCCCTACGAGATCGACCGCTCCAAATACACCGACGCGCAGCTGGTGGTGCTGGACAAGATCGACGCGAAGATCAAAAGCGGCAAGGATCTGGAAAACAAGGACTTTGAAGAGCTGCTGAGCACCGAAAAGCTGCCCGGCGCCGGCATCAGCTTTACCATCCTGCTGCTGCCCGTGGTGCTGATCCTTGCGAACACCGTGGTCAGCCAGACCGCGCTGAAGGGCCAGCTCATCGGCCAGATCGTCACCTTCCTGGGCAACCCGGTCATCGCCCTGTTCATCGCGCTGTGCCTGGGCGCCTTTGTGCTGGCCGGCAAGCTGGACAAAAAGACCGTGAACGGCATGATGAACGACGCCCTGAAGGACGCCGGCCCCATTGTGATGATCACCGCCGCCGGCGGCGCCTTGGGCGCTGTTGTGAAGGCCACCGGCGCCGCGCAGATCATGGCCGACGGCATTGTGGCTGTGGGCATCCCGGGCATCCTGGTGCCCCTGCTGATCGGTACCATCATGCGCTTCCCGCAGGGCAGCGGCACCACCGCGATGATCACCGGCTCGGCCATCATCGCCCCCATGCTGCTGACCCTGGGCGTGAACCCCTACCTGGCGGGCCTGGCGATCTGTATGACCTCCATGTGCCCCTCGTTCCTGAACGACAGCTATTTCCACGTGGTGACCAACTTCAGCGGCATGGACATCAAGACCAGCCTGAAGACCTGGACCATCGGCTCCATCGCCGTGCCTGTGGTGGGTTCCATCATCATTTGCATTGCGAGCATCTTTATCCACTGATACCTCAAGCAGTAACCGCTTTGGGGGCCGGCGCGCAGCCGCGCCCCCGGGGCGATGCGGTAAAAGGGAATGTGTAATCCAAACAAAGGCCCCCGGCGGATACCGCCGGGGGCCTTTGTTTGCGCAGGATGCCGCGGGCCCCCCGTACGCGGGGGCCCGCGGCGCTTTGGCCGCCTGCGCGGGAATAGGCTTAAAAGGTGAGGCGCATCTGGTGCCACACGGCGCCGCCGTGCTGTGAAGAAGAAACTCCCTCGTCCAGAAAACCGAATTTTGCGTAGTAGTGGATCAGCGCCTCCTTGCAGGTGAGGACCAGGCCCTTGCGGCCCTGGGCTTTTGCGTCGGCGATCACCCGCTGCAGCAGGCGCTGCGCGCAGCCGCGGCGGCGATAGGCCGGGTGGGTGTTGACCCCGAAGATCATCTGCCAGGCGCCGCTTTCGCTGTGCAGGGCGGCGCGGGCGTACATCTCGTCCGTGAGGTGCGGCTCGTTTGTTGCCATGCCGTTCACAAAGCCGACAAGGGCTTCGCCCTCTTCCAGCAGCCAAAAATGGTTTGGATAATGGGCCAGCCGGGCCCGGAAAGAGGCCTCGGTGGCTGCCTCGGCTGCGGGAAAGCAGGCCGCCTCCAGCTGGGTCACCCGGGGCAGGTCGGCCATGGTGGCGGTTCGGATCGTCATGCTTTCTTTCCCCCTTAAAATCTGCACTGGGTGTTCACGGCGCGGCGGTACGGCCGGCCTGGCTGTTTAAATAATCGCCGATCTTGTCCCGCGCAAGGGTCAGGTGGGCCTGGTTCACCCGGTCGGCTTCCTCCACGTTGCCGGTGAGCAGGCAGTGCACCACGGTGCGGTGCTCCACCACCGACTCGTCGAACCGCTGTTTGGAGGTGAGGGAATAGATGCGGAACTGCTGGATGAGCGAGTGCACCCGCTCGTACATCTGTTCCACCACACGGTTGCCCCCCAGGCGGATGATGGCCTGGTGCAGCTGGGCATCCACCCGGATATAATCCTCCAGCTGGTCCTGCTGGTGGTAGTGCTCCAGCTGATCCAGATAGCCCATGAGCTCTTCCATGCGGGCTGGGGTCATGTGGGCGGGCGAGTGCAGGATGGCATAGCTTTCCAGCAGCACGCGCACATCGAACACCTCCTGGATATCGTGGGCGGTGAACTCCTTTACGAAGACCCCCCGATTGGGGAATTCCTCCACCAGGCCGTCGCTGGCAAGCTGGCGCAGGGCCTCGCGGATGGGGCTGCGGCTCACATGCAGCGAGGCGGCAAGCTCGGTTTCCTGCAGGCGCTGGCCCGGGGTATATACCCCGTCGCAGATATTCTGCTTGATGATGTCGTATACCTGGGTCCGAATGGTGGACACAGGATGAGAGAGTGGGGCCATAAAACACGTCCTTTACTTCAGGTGAAAAACGCCGCCCGCCCCGCTTGCGGGAAAGGGCAGCAAATCCTGGCCGCGCGGGGCAAGACAATGATTTTTATTTATTATAGCACATTCCCGGCACTTTGTGGGAGAAGGAGAGGAAGCCGGGAATTTTTGGGAAAAAGAATGGATTTTTGGCGGCCGACGTGGTATTCTTGTATTCGCATATCCGAAAGTGTTTTTTGCATGCGAATTTTATTGCGGGGGAGAGGGCGGCCCATGGGAGCTGTACTTGCAAAATCATCGGCTTTTTTGTTCATTCTGGCGGCGGGATATCTGCTCAAGCGCTTTGGGGTGTTTGGGAAAAAGGACTATTCGGTCCTGAGCAAGGTGGTGCTGAACCTCACCCTGCCCGCAGCGGTCATCACCAATTTTGCGGCCATGGAGTGGTCGGCACAGCTGCTGTTGATCCCGGTGCTGGCATTTTTGCTGAACTGGCTCATGATGGGCGTGGGGCTGCTGGCCAGCCGGCGGCAGGCGGCGCCCACCCGGGCGCTGTTTCTGCTGAACTGCCCGGGCTACAACATCGGCGCCTTTGCGCTGCCGTTTGTGCAGAGCTTTTTGGGGCCCCAGGCGGTAGTGGGGGCCTGCCTGTTTGATGTGGGCAACGCCATCATGTGCACCGGCGGCAGCTATGCGTTCACCAGCGCCTGGCTGCGGGCAGGCGGGCAGCGGCTGAGTGCAAAGGACGCGGCCAGGCGGCTGTTTTCTTCGGTCCCGTTCGACACCTACCTGGCCATGCTGGTGCTGGTGGTAGCGGGGGTTGCCATTCCGCAGGGAGCGGTGGATTTTATCAGCCCGATCGCGGCGGCAAACCCCTTTGTGGCCATGCTGATGGTGGGAATGATGTTTGAGGTGGACCTGAAGCCCGGCTACCTGCGCCAGATGGGATTGGTTCTGGGGCTGCGGCTGGGCTCGGCGGTGCTGCTGGCTGTGGCAATGTATCAGCTTCTGCCCTTCAGCCTGCCCATCCGGCAGGTGCTGGCAGTGATGGTGTTCGCCCCGGCTTCGGTCATTGCACCTGCCTTTACCGTAAAATGCGGGGGAGACGCCGGGCTGGCCGGCTGCCTGAACAGCCTGACCATCCTGGCGGGGATTCTGGGGATGCTGTGCACGATTTTGGTGCTGGGAGTGGCCTGACAGAACGATAAAGCAGCGTTTTTGCCCCGCAAAGTATCCAAAAAAGCGCGAATGCTATACTATATGTATATCATTCGCGCTTTTTTACTGTTTTACGGCTCGTCCAGGTAACCCAAGGGCAGGACCTGCACAGCCTCCACCAAACCGTCGCGCATCCACAGGGCGGGATCAGTCTGCACGGTATAGCCGCAGCCGGGGTCGGCCATCCAGTCCTCCGGGCGACGGCGGGGCAACGCTTTCTGCGCCAGCATGCTCATGATGACCCCGCCGTGGGTCACGCAGGCGGCCTCGGGCACGCCCGCTTTCATCATGTATTCAAACAATTTCATCAGCGTTTCAGCGCAGCGGCTGTGAAATTGTGGGGTGGGTTCTGCCCCCTGGGGGGTAAAACCTGCTGCGGGGTCCATCCAGCGCGCAAAGTCCGGGTCCTTTACAAGTTCCTCCACCCTGCGCCCCTCGAACACACCAAAACCCGCCTCCCGAAGCTGCTGGATCTCCAGCCGGTGCTGTGCGGCGGGGAATAAAAGCTCGGCGGTCTGCACGGCGCGGGCCAGGGGCGAGGTAAACACGGTACCCGGCTGGGGGTAAGCAAAACGGGCGGCAAGCTGTTCCAGCTGCTCCCGGCCCTGAGGGCATAGGGGCAGGTCGGTGCCGCTGCCCAGATACAGCCCGTCCAGATTGCCCTGGGTGAGCCCATGGCGGATCAGATGAAGTTTAAAGGTCTTCAATTTTATCCATCCTTCGGCGCAAAAACGCACAAAAAATAATTACAAATTGGTTACAGAGGGGGCCGCTGCGGCCCCGCCCGACACAACATTTAGAAATAGCTTCCCCGCTATTATCATACATCTAGTTGAACCTGTCAAGCGATGGACAAAACATACGAAAAGCGAGGGAGGATTTTGGCGAAAAATGTATTTACAAAGTGTTTTCGCTGTTTTATAATTTACACTACGTAATTATGTTTTTCGGGGCCGTTGCGGGGCCCGGAGGGCGGAATCATCTAGGATAAAGGCAGGTCGGTCATAATGTCGATGGAGTTCAACCGGATCATCACCCTGCTCCGCAAAGAGCGGGGCATCACCCAGAAACAGGCGGCAGCCGACCTGGGGGTATCGCAGGCGCTGCTTTCGCATTACGAAAAGGGCATCCGGGAATGCGGCCTGGATTTTGTGGTGCGTGTGGCCGACTATTACGGCGTGTCCTGCGATTACCTTTTGGGGCGCAGCGCGGACCGCAGCGGCCTGACCCTGACGGTGGAGGAGATCCCCAGCCCCGAGACCGCAAAGGACAGCATTTACAAGGGCAGCGTGCTGCCAACCCTCAATAAAAAGCTGATCTCGAACAGCCTGAACATCCTGTTCGACAAGCTCTCGGCCTGCCCGGACAAGGGCCTTGTGACCGAGGTGAGCGCCTACCTGATGCTGGCGGTCTATAAAATGTTCCGGCTGGTTTACTCGGCCGCGCCGAAGAATGCGGCCAGCATGTTCCGGGTGAGCCGCGCCAGGTGGCAGGGCTACTCATCGGCTGCCATGAATACGGCCCAGGCAAATGTGGAGGCCACGCTGGCCGGGGAGGAAATGGGCGCGGGCCCAGCGCTGAAGGACGCCAGCTGCTTTGCCATGACCACCGAAAGCCTGACCCGCGATTACCCGCTTTATGCCACCAGCCTGTTTAACCTGATCAAGACCAGCGAGGGGCGCATTGGCCAGAGCGAATAAACGAAGCCCCGCTGACCTGCATTGAGGGTACAAACAAGAAAACCGGCCCGTACGGGCCGGTTTTCTTGTTTGCGTTTGCGCAGGAAACGTTTACAGCCCCGCGATGGCGCTGCGGCATTCCTCGCACACATTGCGCCCCTTAAATTGGGTCACGTTTTTTGCTTCGCCGCAGAACACGCAGGCCGGCTGATATTTCTTCAGCACGATCTGGTCGCCGTCCACATAGATCTCCAGGGATGCGTCCTCGTTGATCTCCAGCACGCGGCGGAGTTCGATGGGCAGCACAATGCGGCCCAAGCTGTCGATTTTGCGTACCATGCCAGTGGATTTCATAATTTCCCTACTCCTTTAACAATTGAAATTTTTTGGATTCTCCTGCCGAATTAAAACGACCTTTTGCGTTTCGACATATTTATTATAGTCCATGAAACCATAAATGTCAATATATGGCAAACGGGCCAAGAAAAAGTTTTTATACGAAAAAAGAGGAGAATATTTGGTGAAAATGCTTGTATTTACCCCGTTTTAAGGGGTTATGGGCCAAAACGGCCGATCAGAGCTGAAGCAGGCCGACTTTTTTGTAGACCTTGGTGAGGGTGCGCTGAGCCAGCCCTGCGGCACGCGCGGCGCCCTGGCTGAGCACGCCGTCGAGATATGCCTTGTCTGCCAGGATGCGGGCATATTCGGCCTGGATGGGGGCAAAAGCGTCGATGATGGAGGCGGCCATCGCCTCCTTGAAGGTCCCGTAACCCTGGCCGGCAAATTCGGCCTCGATGGCCCCGAAGCTTTTGCCGGTGAGCACGCCGTAAATGCTCATGAGATTGGTCACGCCGGGCTTATCGTCCGCCGCGCGGACCACCCCTTCGGAGTCGGTCACGGCGCGCCTGCACTTGCGCAGGATGGTGTCGGCGTCGTCGGTCATCAGGATAAAGCTGTTCGCGTTTGTGTCGGATTTGCTCATCTTTTTTTCCGGCTCCTGCAGGCTCATGATCTTGGCGCCGGTTTTGCCGATGTAGGGTTCGGGCACGGTGAAGGTGGGGCTGTAAAGATTGTTGAAGCGCTGTGCCACGTTGCGGGTCAGCTCCAGGTGTTGCTTTTGATCCACCCCCACCGGCACCAGGTCCGCGTTGTAGACCAGGATATCCGCCGCCATAAGGGCGGGATAGGTAAACAGGCCGGCGTTCACATTGTCGGCATGCTTGGCGCTTTTGTCCTTGAACTGGGTCATGCGGGACAGTTCGCCGAACTGGGTGTTGCAGGACAGCACCCATGCCAGCTGCGCGTGGGCGGGCACGTGGCTCTGCACGAACAGGATGCTGTGCTCCGGGTCGATGCCGGCCGCCAGCAGCATGGCTGCGGCCTCGCGGGTCTGGCGGCGCAGGGCCGCTGCCTCCTGGCGCACGGTCAGCGCGTGCAGGTCGGCCACCATGTAAAGGCACTCGTATTCCTGCTGCAGCGCGCCCCAGTTGCGCACCGCCCCCACGTAGTTGCCCAGGGTAAAGGTGCCGGTGGGCTGAATGCCGGATAAAATGCGCGGCTTGCGCAAAGGGGTTTCACTCATTGTTTTCTGCCTCGTTTCTGCGGCGCGGCGTCACGGCCGCGCGCTGTGTCTTATGGTCTATTATATACCGCCGCAAAAGGCGGCGCAAGCGGGGATTCAGCCGGCGCTTGCCAGGCGCAGGGGGTTGCCGCTGGGGGCCAAAGCGGCGGTGAGGTAGCCGGTGTCGATCTGGCCGGCCAAAAGGCTGCTTTGGGCCGCCAGCTCCAGGGTGAGCCGGGCGTAGACCCGGTCGCCGCCGTGGTAGCCGTCGAGATACTCGGCGTCCAGGGTGTCGGGCATGTAGGTAAAGTCGAACACCTCGAAGCCATAAGGCGCGAAGCGCTCGCGCAGCGCGGCGGGCAGCAGGGAGAGATAACCGTAGTTGCCGCTTTCGGCCATGCGCAGGTACACGCTGGGCGCATAGGGCGGGATCACCGCCGCCACGCGGATGCCGTGCCCGCTGCAGAAGGCAAGCAGCCGGTCCATTTCTTCCAGGCTGGGCCCGTAGACTTCGGCCGCCCATTCAAAGCGGTTCACGCCGCGCTGGATGCGGTCGAAGCTGTCGTGAAAGGCGACGTCGGAACCTTCCTCAGGGTGATCCAGCAGGCGGCCGTAGCTGTAGCTGCCGTCTGCATAAAAGCCGCTGCCCCGGCCCACGGCGGCCATGCCGTAGGTGTTCGGCGCGGGGGCAAGGGCGGCGCGCAGGCTGTATTTGCCGCCCGCCCAGTCCTGCAGGGAGCGGGTGAGGGCCGCGCCGGCGTTAAAGGGATAGTGGCTGTAGTCCAGCTGGGGCAGCGTTTCCGCGGCGGACCAGCCCTCCTGGAAGAAATATTGGTCCAGCACCAGCACAAGGGTATCGGGCAGAGAGGCCTCGGGCAGGTTTTCCAGGAAAAAACGGTATTCGTGCACATAGTTGGCGCCGCCGCCCGCGTTGTAAAAACTGGGCGAAGTGAAAAACTCGCTGTGGAACTGCATGCTGCGGCTGGTGCCCAGCACCAGCAGGCCCGCGGCTTTGCCGCTGGCCACAAGGTGCTTGTAATAGCGGGTGTTGTCCCGATAGGCGAGGCCCAGAAAGGCAGGTTCGCCCGCCAGCACACGGCCGGCGATCTCATCTTCGGTGCGCCACTCGCCGCTGGCGTACACGGCGCCCGCAAACAGGCCCACCACCAGCGCCACCGGCGCCAGGAACAGCGCCACAATTGCCAAAAATTTTTTCACGGGCCGCTCCTTTCAATCAAAAGGCAAAATAGATGTTGGGCAGCGCGCCCGCCGCGCCGAAGAACAGGCTGGCGAACACGCACACATAACACAGCGCCGCCTGCACCCAGGGGCGCTGCGCCGCCGCCCATGCCCCGAAGCCCACGCCGCGGGACAGCCAGTCCACCAGGGCGGCCAGCGCCGTGAACAGCCCCAGCCGCACCAAAATGGCAGGGGTGAAGCCCAGCAGCGTGATGCTCTCTTTGAGGTACTGCACACTGAACGGGAAGGGCGAAAACAAAGCGGCCAGGGCCTGCCGCGCGGCGGGCAGGGTGCCGGTGACGAAGAACAGCCAGGCGCCGAACACCAGGAGCAGGGTGAACGCCCAGCTCACGGCGCTGCGCAGCGGGCTGTGTTCGCCCTGGCCCAGCGCGGCCCAAACGCGGCCGCGCGCAGCGCGGGTGAGGCGCCCTGCAAGCAGGTAAACGCCGTGCAGCGCCCCCCAAACAAGAAACCCGCCCGCGGCGCCGTGCCACGCGCCGGAAACCAGGAAGGTGGCCATGGTGGCCAGCACCAGGCGGGCCTTGCCCCGGCGGCTGCCGCCCAGGGGGATGTAGATGTAATTGCGCAGCCAGGCCGAAAGGCTGATGTGCCAGCGCCGCCAGAATTCGCCGATGCTGCGGGAAAAATAGGGGCTCAAAAAGTTTTCCCCGGTTTCAAAGCCCAGAAGGTTTGCCAGGCCGATGGCCAGCTGGGAATAGCTTGCAAAGTCGAAATAGAGCTGCAGGCTGAAGGCCAGCAGGGCCCAGGCCACGCTCAGGCCGTAGTAGTGCGCGGGGTCGGCCAGGGCGCCCTGGTAGCCTGCCAGCGGGTCGGCCAGGCATTTTTTTAAAAACAGGCCCCAGCAAAGGCGCACACAGCCGCCAAGGGCGAGCGCGCGGTCAAAGCGCGGGGGCGGGGCGGCCAGTTGGGGCAGCAGGCTGCCGGGGGCCTGGATCGGCCCGCTGGCCAGCTGGGCAAAAAAGCCGGTGTAGTTGAAATAGTGCAGAGCACTTTTTTCCGGCCGCAGGCGGCCCTTATAGACCTCGGCGAGATAGGCCACGGCCTTGAAGGTGTAAAAGCTGATGCCGGCCGGGGCGGCCAGCCCTGCAAAAAGCCCGGGCCAGCCCAGGGCGGCCGCGGCCAGGGCGAGGTATTTATAGGCGAGCAGGGGCGCAAGGCAGCCCGCGCACCCCACCGCCAGGGCCGCTTTGCGCGGGCTGCGGGCCAGCCACAGCCCGGCCGCCCAGCTGAAGGCCGAGACCGCCAGCAAAGCGGCCAGGGCGTGCAGGCCCAGCGAGAGGGCGAACACAAGGTTTGCCGCGGCCAGCACCAGGGGGCGGGCCTTTGCGGGCGCGCCCCACCAGGCGGCGAACACCAGGGCCGCAAAAGCAGCAAACGAGAGCGAGAGGAAGGTCATACAAGCCTCCTTTTTCGATACGCAGGTTACAATAGTACCTATTATAAGGAAAAAGGCGGCTTTTTGCAAACCGCCAAATTGACAAACCACGCCCCAGCGTTTAGAATGGGAAAGGAATTTTGCGGCGGCCGCGCGCCCGCCGGCCGCCAAACGATAAAGGAGCCGAAAATCATGCCGAATGAATCCGTCCGCACCCGCTTTGCGCCCAGCCCCACAGGCTACATGCATGTGGGAAACCTGCGCACCGCCCTGTACGCTTACCTGAAGGCCAAAAGCAAGGGCGGTTCCTTTTTGCTGCGCATTGAGGACACCGACCAGGAGCGCTATGTGGAGGGCGCGGTGGACATTATTTACGACACCCTGCGCCAGACCGGCCTTGTGTGGGACGAGGGCCCGGACATCGGGGGCCCGGTGGGCCCCTATATCCAGAGCCAGCGCATGGGCATGTTTAAAAAGTATGCCGAGGAGCTGGTGGAAAAGGGCGGGGCCTATTACTGCTTTTGCACCCCGGAGCGGCTGGAGGCCATGCGCGCCGAGCAAAAGGCCGCGGGCGCGGTGGTGGGCCATTACGACGGCTGCTGCCGCGACCTGAGCCCCGGCGAGGTGCAGAAAAAGCTGGCCGAGGGGCTGCCCTATGTGATCCGGCAGAAGATGCCCCGCGAGGGTGTGACGGGCTTTGACGACGCGGTGTACGGCCGCATTGAGGTGAACAACGCCGAGCTGGAGGACCAGATCCTGATCAAGACCGACGGCATGCCCACCTACAACTTTGCCAACGTGGTGGACGATCACCTGATGGGCATCACCCACGTGATCCGCGGGTCCGAGTATCTTTCCAGCACGCCCAAGTACAACCTTCTGTACCAGGCGTTCGGGTGGGAACTGCCGGTTTACATCCACTGCCCGCCGGTGATGAAGGACGCGCAGAACAAGCTTTCCAAGCGCAACGGCGACGCCTCCTACCAGGATTTGATTGCCAAGGGGTACCTGAGCGAGGCGGTGCTCAATTACATTTTGCTGCTGGGCTGGAGCCCCAAGGGCGAGGAGGAGATCTTCACCTTGGACGAGATGGTGCGTCTGTTCGACGAGAGCGGCATCAGCAAGAGCCCGGCCATCTTTGACCCGGCAAAGCTGCGGGCCATTAACGCCGAGTACATCCGCCGCCTGCCCGCCGAACGGTTCCGCGCCCTGGCCGACCCCTGGATCGACCGGGCGGTGCGCCGGCCCATCGACCGGGAGCTTTTGTGCCGGAACCTGCAGCCCCGGTGCGAGGTGCTGGGCGAGATCCCGGAGCAGCTGGATTTCTTTGACGCGGTGCTGCCCTACGGCCCGGAGCTGTACGCCAATAAAAAACAGAAGACCACCCCGGAGACCGCAAAACAGGCCTTGGAGGCGCTGCTGCCGGTACTGGAGGAGCTAAACGCCTGGGACCGGGACGCCATTTTTGCGGCCTGCGCGGCCAAGGCGGAGGAGCTGGAGGTGAAGAACGGCTGGCTGCTGTACCCCCTGGGAATCGCCCTTTCGGGCAAGCAGCGCACCCCCGGCGGCGGCACAGACCTGGCCGCGATGCTGGGCAGGGAGGAGACCCTGGGGCGGCTGCGCGCCGCCCTGGCCGCCCTGTAATGCCCGCAAAACAGAAAAAGTGAGGGCTCCGTGCCGCAATGCTGCGGCACGGAGCCCTTTTTATCCCCTTTTGTCGGTTCCATGACCTGCGGCAAAAAACGCGCAGAGGCACATCCTATACTGTATGCAGACGAGGAGCGGCCCATGCCGCCCTTTTTGCATGGGAGCGCGGCGGAGCGCCCCAAAACAGTGAAAACGAGGTGGAACTGGATGGAAAAATTGCGGGAAGCAAAGCTGCGCCGCTGGCTTGGCGCAGCCGGCCCCACGCTGTGGCAGCTGGCGGCGGGCGCGGGCGGTTTTGTGTTGGCGGCAGGCGGCGTGTTCGGGGGGCTGCACCCCTTTGGGCTGGCGTTTGTGCTGGGGGCCGGGCAAAGCTTTGCGGCGGCGGGCGCAGCAGGCGCGGCTGTTGGCTACCTGGCGCTGCTGCCGCTGACCGAGGGGCTGCGGTATCTGGCCGCGGTGGCAGCGGCCCTGGCCGGGCGCTGGCTTTTTAAGGAAAAGTTCGCGCCGGGCGCGGTGGGGGGCTGCGGCACCCTGCTGGCGGTGCAGCTGATGCTCTCGGTGAGCGGGCTGTCGACCCCGGCCGCCGCGATGGGCACCCTGGGCGACGCGCTGCTGGCTGCGGGCACGGGCTGGGCGCTGCGCCAAAGCGGCAAGGAGCGCGCCCTGGCCGCGGGGCCGCTCTCGGGCACGGCGTTTTTGCTGGGGCTTGCGGCGCTGCCCGCCCTGGCGGCGGCGCCCGCGGGGCCGCTTAACCTTGGGGTGGCGGCGCTGGGTGCTGCGGGGCTGGCCTTTGCGTACCGCGGCCGCCTGCGGGACTGCGCGCTGCTTACCGTGGCGGGCGGCGCGGTGCTGGCGGCCGCCGACCCGGCCCTGTGCTTTGCCTGCCTGGGCCTGGCGGCGGGCTGCCTGGCGGCGGCCTATTTCACCCCCGGGGAAAAGCTGGGCAGCGGCGCGGTGTTTTTGGCGCTGAGCGTGTTCGGCAGCCTGGCCGCACCGGACGGCATTGCGGCGCTGGGGTTTTTGGGCAGCGCCGCCTTGGGCGAGGCGGGCTTTTTTGCCCTGCCGCGGCGCTGGCTGGCGGCCCTGCCGGGCCAGGCCGAGGCGGTGAGCGGTGCGGGGCAGCGGCCCCGGGTGGCGGGCGCGGTAAACCAGCTGGAGAGCGTGGCGCAGGCCCTGACCGGCATTGCCGACACCGTGAACCAGGTCTATGAGGCGCTGCCCAAAAAAGGCGAGAGCTACAACTGGGTGGCGGACCATGTGGCCGAAGAGCTGTGCCGGAGCTGCGGGCGCAAGGAGCGGTGCTGGGTGGAGGATTACAGCACCACCATGGACGGCTTTTTCCGCCTGAAGCCGGTGCTGGAGCAGCAGGGCCGGGCTGCCGTGGAACAACTGCCCGGCCAGTTCTGCCGGTGCATCCACCCGGTGGAGCTGTGCAGCGCCACCGGCAGGGCCTATGCGCTGTACCGCAGCCGGCGCGAGAGCCGGGTAAAGGCGGGGGCCATGCGGGAGGCGCTGACCGAACAGTACACCGCCATGGCGCAGGCGCTCAGCCAGATGGCGGGCCAGCTTGGCCAGGCCGTGGCGTCGGACGAGGGCAAGACCGCGCGGCTGGCGGCGCTGTTTGCCTCGGTGGGGCTGGAACCGCTGGAAACCCAGGTGGGATACGACCCGGCGGGCCGGCTGCGGGCCAGCGTGACCGTGAACCGCACCAGCTTTGCGCCGCCTGAACTGGAAGAGCTGCGGGCGGAGGCAGGGCGCATCTGCCACCGGCCCCTGGGGCAGTTCCGGGTGGATCACGGAGGGCCGCTTACCACCCTGACCCTCACGGAACAGGCGGTCTTCTGCCCGGTGTTCGGCCTTGCCGCCCGGGCCGCAAGGCCCGGGGCCTGCGGCGATGTGGTGGAGCAGTTCTGCGACCAGTACGGCAACGCCCACCTGCTGCTCTGCGACGGCATGGGGGTGGGGCGCCCCGCGGCGATCGACGGGGCGCTGGCGGCGGCGCTGGTGGCGCAGCTGCTGCGGGCCGGGTTTGGCGCCGAGAGCGCGGCGCGCCTGGTGAACGTGGCCCTGGCGTTAAAGAGCGACGAGGAGAGCGGCGCCACCCTGGACCTTGTGACGGTGGATCTGTTCACCGGGCGGGCAAGGCTCTTTAAAGCGGGCGGGTGCCCCACGTTTGTGGTGCGGGGCGGCAAAACCGAGACGGTGGAGGGCAGCAGCCTGCCGGTGGGGATCCTGAGCCGGGTGGTGGGCCAGCAGGACGCCCTGACCCTGAGCGAGGATCAGCTGGTGGTGCTGGTGAGCGACGGCGCCCTGGCGGACGGCGGCACCTGGGTGGCCCAGCAGCTGGAGCTGTGCGCCGCCGTGGGCAACACCCCCCAGGAGATCGCGGACATTTTGGCCGATACGGCCCTGGCCCGCGCCGGTTCCGCCGGCCGGCCGGACGATATCACCGTGGCGGTGATGCGCCTGGAACGGGCCGTTTAAAATAGAAATCCCCCGGGGCCGTTTTGGAGCGGCCCCGGGGGATTTTTTGGCAGGTTACGCCTGGGAGGAAGAGCCGGCGGGCTGGCTGCCGGCGGCGGGATCGGCCATCAGGGCGCCCGAATCACCCGCGGGCTGGCTCACGGCGCTCTCCGCAGGCTGGCTCTCAGAGCCGCTGGCGGCAGGCTCGCCCTCGCCGCTGGTGGGTTCGCTTTCGGCCGGGGTGCTCTCGGGGGTGCTGGCGGGCTCGCTCACGCTGCTGGAAGCAGGGGTGGAGGCGGGAGTGGAAGCGCTCTTATCATCGCCGCAGGCCACCAGGCCGGCAGCCAGGGCGGCCACACAGGCCAGACTCAAAATTTTTGCAGAAAGTTTCATGTTCAAGTTCTCCTTTTCAAAAAAACGGTTTGCCCCCTTGGCCCTCGAACGGGCTCCCTTGGGGAACGGCTCTAAGAATAAACCAAAAATGTGTGTAAAATGTGCAGAAACAGTATCAAAAAAGCAACACATTGCACAACTATTCCAGTGGACCCGCAGAATGACAGGGGGTTCGGGGTTTGTAAAAAAAGTGTGAAAGCTTGATGAAAAAGGTTGCAATAAGTTTCTACGGCTTGTAGTATGAAATAGAACTACGAAATGTAGAAGGAGGGGACACAGTGAAACTTTCCACGGCTGAACTGGAGATCATGGAGCAGATCTGGCGGCTGGACGGCCCGGTCACCGCCGCCGCGCTGAGCGGCGCGCTGCAGGACAAGGGCTGGAAGCCCACTACACTGCTCACCTTTTTGGCGCGCATGGTGCAAAAAGGAGCCTTGAGCGCACAGCGGCAGGGCAAGCAAAATTTTTACAGCGCCCGCATCACCAGCGAGGAGTACCGGGCGGGCGAAGCGCGGGAGATGCTGAGCAAATTTTACAGCGGAAGCGTGAAGAGCATGGTGGCCGCCCTGTATCAGGACAAGGCCCTTTCGGCCTCGGAACTGGACGAGCTTCACAGATGGCTGGAAGAGAGGTGACGCACTGTGTATGATCTGTTTTATAATTGGCTGCTGCCCACCAGCCTGGCGGGGGCGCTGGCAGTGCTGGTGAGCCTGGCGCTGAAACCGGTGCTGAAAAGGCTGCGCTGGCGCTGGCGGCGGGCCGCGCTGGCCGCGACCTTCGCGTTTTTTCTGATTCCGGTGGGGCCGCTGCTGGCACTGCTGCTGGCCGGCCGGCCCACCGCCCCGGCTCTTGCGCAGCCGTTGGCACCTGTGGGTGAGGCGCTGGGGGTAGCTGCCGCCGCGGCGGAAAAAACGGCGGCTGTGGCCGGCCTGCCGCCCGTGACCGCGCCCTTGGCCCAGCCCCTGCCGCAGGTGCAGGCCACACTGGCCGAGCGGGCGCTGGCTGCGCTGCCCTTTGTGTGGCTGGCGGGCGCGCTTGTGTTTTTAACCTGGCAGCTGGGCCGTTACTGGGCGTTTACCCGGGGGCTGAACCGCATTTCGGCGCCGGCCGAGGAGGCAGTACAGGCCTTGTGGAACGATATGTGCGCCGGGCAGGGCCTGGCCGCGGCGCCGGTATTGCGGCGCTGCCCGGGCTTGCCCGGGCCGGTGCTCACCGGCCTGTGGCACACGGTGCTCTATCTGCCCGGGCAGCTGCAGGGCGAGGCGCTGGAGCTTGCGCTGCGCCACGAGCAGGCACACCTGAACCGGGCCGATCTGTGGCTGAAAGCGCTGGTGCGCTTTGCCTGCCGCCTGCACTGGTTCAACCCCCTATGCCGCTGGCAGGCGGCCCGGCTGAACCGGGTGTGTGAATACGCCTGTGATGAACAGGCGGTGGCGGGCCTGACTGCGGCGCAGCGCAAGGCCTACGGTGCGGTGCTGCTGACCGCGGCGCTGCCGGAGCGGCTGCCGGCGGGGGCATCCGGGTTCGGCAGCCCCAAAAAGCTGCTCAAGGCGCGGCTGGAGGCTCTGTTTGCGCCGGCCCCGGGCGGCCGGAAAGCCTGTGCGGCGGCGGTGCTGGCGCTGGCGGCGGGCATGGCCCTGACCGCCTGTGCGGCGGCCGGCTTTGCCGACGGTGCGGCCCCGGTGCACGCCGGAAGCGGTTCCGGCAGCGGGGCAAGGCTGCTGGAGCAGCCGCCGCAATCCGCCGTTTCCCCGGCTGTGCCTGCGGTGCCCACGCCTGAGCCGACCTCCACCCCCGCCCCGGGCGAGGCGGTGCCCACCCCCATGCCGCAGCCCGGCGAAAAGCCCGCCCTTGGGCAAGGGGAAGCCGAAGTGCGCTGGGCGCACTGGCAGGAGGAAGTGCCCTATTTGGTGGAGTACACCCTGGACGAGAGCCTGCCCGAGGGGCAGGAGGTGCTGGACCGGCAGGGGGCAAACGGCCTGCGGGAGATCAGCGGCTGGGAGTTTTTGGACCAGGACGGCAAGACACTGCGCACCGAAGCGGTGGGCAGCGCGGTGATCCAGCCCGCCGTGAAACAGCTGATGCGGGGCAATACCAGCCATATTGCAGCACTCTATGGTGAAAGCGCGCTGGCCGAGGATATGCCGCTTTCTACCGGCACGCTGCTGTGGCCGGTACCGGATTACAAATATGTGAGCCGCTGGATGAGCGTCTACCACAAGGGCGCCGACATCTGCGCCGACTACGGCAGCCCGGTGAATGCCATGGACAGCGCCACCGTTGTGACCGCCGGCTACCATTACAGCTACGGCAACTATGTGATCCTGGATCACGGCAACGGGTACAGAACCCTGTATGCCCATATGAGCGAGCTGGCCGTGGCGGTGGGCGACGGGGTCGCCCAGGGGCAGGTGATCGGCTACGTGGGCGCCACCGGCAACTCCACCGGAAACCAATGCCATGTGGAGGTTTATGTGGACGGCGAGCGCCGCAGCCTGAAGGACTGGTTTCCCAACATGGAAGCAGGCGCAGGCAAACCCCTGCCAACACCAGTGCCCATAGCCGGGCCGGCGGCGGGCTGACTTTTTGGCAAAGAGCAAGCCACACTTGCTTTTTGAAGCTTTTCCCCCAAGTGAAAAGCACCGCCCCGGCCGCGCCCGCACAAGCGTGGCCGGGGCACCTCTTGGCCGGCCTGCCGCAGGGCGGGGCGAAAGAAAAACCAGAAGGGAGGGCGGACAGGCTGCCGATCCAGGAAAAAGAACAAGTGAACGAGCGGCAGGCCCAGGCGGAAGGCCGGGTCTCGGGGCCGGAACAGGGCCCAAGCCGCTCGGCGGCGCTGTGCCGCAGGCTTTTGCAAAGGCTGGACCCCCTGGTGCGCTGGGCCAAGCAAAAGCCCCAGACCGCAGCGGCGGGGGAATTTTTATACAACGTGGGCTTTTGGGGCGAGTACAGCGCCCTGCGGGCCTGCCGCATGGTGCGCGCCGGCACAAAAAACCTGGGCGCACGGCTTCTTTCGGTACTTAAAAAGATCGGAAGCTACCTGGGCGGCGCGCTGCTCACGGGCTGGCGCGAGCTGACCGCGCCCTTTACCCGCTTTTGGAGCGGAATCAAACATATCAATGCCCTGATCCGGCAGGAAAAGCAGCAGACTGGCCGGGGCCACGCCCTGAAGGAGGGGCTGCTGTATTTTGGCCGCGGGGTGAGGCTGTATTTCCCGCTGCTGCGTGCGTCGGTGGCGTATGTGATCCCGGTGTGCGCGCTGGCGCTGTTTGTGTACACGGTGAACGCGGTGCTGAGCTACAACTACATCCTGGCGGTGGAAGTGGACGGCCGGGTGGTGGGCTATGTGGAGAACGAGCAGGTGTTCGACTCGGCGAAGGCGGAGGTGGCGCAGCGGATCAAGCCGGTGGAGGGCGAGGAGGTGGAGTGGAGCATCACGCCCTCGTACACGCTGGCGGTATCGGACTACACGCTGGACGAAAATGCGATGGCGGACGCGATTTTGCAGGCCTCGAGCAGCGAGATCGTGCCGGGGACGGCGCTGTATGTGAACGACCAGCTGGTGGCGGTGACCACGGAAGGGGAGAAGCTGGAGCAGGCGATCGAGGCGATCAAGGCGCCGTACGAGGACCCGGGCAACGAGAACCTGCGGGTGGAGTTCAACAAAGAGGTGCGGGTGGACGAGGGGATATACCTGACCAGCCATATCACGGACTGCGACAACATTGTGGAGCTGCTGCACGGCGAGGAACAGGGGCAGGTGAGCTACAGCATCAAAAGCGGGGATACGCCCAGCGGGGTGGCCTCGCAGTTTGGGCTTTCCACCCAGCAGCTGCAGAACATGAACCCGGAATACGATATGAGCGAGTACTTCCGGCCCGGCGATGAGCTGCTGATCAGCCGTGCCCAGCCGTACCTGGAGGTGCGGCGGATCGAAAAGGTGACGACCCAGGAGGAAATCTCTTATTCCACAGAGGAGCGAAATGCGAACGATTTGGCTTTTGGCAAAACAAGGGTAGTGCAGGAGGGCGAAACGGGCCTGGACGAGGTCACGTATGAAAACGTCTATTACGGCGACTCTGCCACGGCCAACGAGGTAAATGAGATTGAGCGGGTGACGCTGAAAGCCCCGGTGACGCGTGTGATTGACAAGGGCACCAAGCTGCCGGACGGCCAGCTGGCACAGACCGGCAGCGGCTCCTTGCGCTGGCCGGTGCCCAATTACACCTACGTGAGCCGCTGGATGAGCAGCTACCACAAGGGGGCAGACATCTGCGCAGCCTACGGCTCCCCGATTGTGGCGGCGGACAGCGGCGTGGTGGTGACCGCCGGCTATCACTACAGCTACGGCAACTATGTGGTGATCGACCACGGCAACGGCTACCGCACCCTTTACGCCCACGCCAGCCGTTTGGCGGTGGGCTATGGGCAGGCGGTGAGCCAGGGCCAGGTGATCGCCTATGTGGGCTCCACCGGCAATTCCTACGGCAATCACTGCCACTTCGAGGTGTACGTGAACGGCGCGCGCCGCAGCGCCCGGGAGTGGTTCCCGGGGATGAGGACCTGGTAAAAACAAAGGGAACGGCCGCAGGCCGTGGGCCCCTGGCAAAAAAGACCCGCAAAATAAAGATCCAGCGCCCCGTTTGGCCGGTTTGGACCAAACGGGGCGCTGGATTTTGTTCCGGACGGATTATGTTGCGGCGGCTTTCCGCACGAAAGTGTGAAAGGCGCTTACGCCTTGCCCACGCTGCCGAACAGCTCCATCTTTTCCTTCACGGTGGCTTTGATGGCCTCAAAGCCGGGAGCCAGCAGCTTGCGGGGGTCAAAGCCCTTGCCCTGTTCGTCCTTGCCGGCCTCGATGTAGGCGCGGGTGGCGGCGGCAAAGCTGAGCTGGCACTCGGTGTTTACGTTGATCTTGGACACGCCCAGGCTGATGGCTTTCTGGATCATATCGGCCGGGATGCCGGTGCCGCCGTGCAGCACCAGGGGGATGCCGCCGGTGGCCTGATGAATCTTGTCCAGCGCGTCAAAGTCGAGGCCTTTCCAGTTGGCGGGATATTTGCCGTGGATGTTGCCGATGCCGGCGGCCAAAAAGTCGATGCCCAGATCCGCAATGCGCTTGCACTCGGCGGGATCGGCCACCTCGCCGGCGCCCACAACGCCGTCCTCCTCGCCGCCGATGGAGCCGACCTCGGCCTCGATGGAAACGCCCTGGGCGTGGGCCAGCGCCACCAGCTCGGTGGTTTTGGCCACGTTCTCTTCGATGGGGTAGTGGCTGCCGTCGAACATGATGCTGGAGAAGCCGGCCTCGAGGCAGGCCTTGGCGCCCTCGTAGCTGCCGTGATCCAGGTGGAGGGCCACCGGCACCGTGATGCCCAGGCTGCCCACCATGGCGCTCACCATGGCGGCCACGGTCTTATAGCCGGTCATATACTTGCCCGCGCCCTCGGACACGCCCAGGATCACAGGGCTGTTCAGTTCCTGCGCGGTCAGCAGCACGGCCTTGGTCCATTCCAGGTTGTTGATGTTGAACTGGCCCACGGCATAGTGGCCGTCGCGGGCCTTTTGAAGCATTTCGGTTGCGCTTACTAACATTCTCTTTGCCCTCCAAAAATCAATTGTGTGGTGGTGCGTTCTGCCTTTCAGTATACCCCATCGGGTTTGTGAAATCAATGTCCGCCCGTGCCTTTTGCTTGCACTTTTTGTGTGCCCCGGGGCAGATTGCGGCGGGCATAATCAAAAATAAATTGCTGGGCGATGCCCTCGCGGCCGCGGCAGCAGGCGGGTAGCCCGTTGGGGAACAGCTCGTTCATGGCCTTTTTCATCCACACGTCCATGGGCACCGCCTCCCAGCGGGAGAGGCCGTATAAAAGCACGCAGTCGGCCACCTTGGGGCCCACCCCCCGGATGGTCATGAGCAGGGCCCGGGCCCCGGCGGTGGGCAGGGCGCGCAGGGCGGCCTCGCTCACCTGGCCGCCCGCCACTTTTTGGGCGGCGTCCACCAGGTATCCCGCCCGCCAGCCCGCGCGCAGAAAGGCCAGGCCCTCCGGCGTGCACCGGGCCAGTGCCGCTGGGGTGGGGAAGGCGTACAGCCCGCCCCCCAAGGGTTCGCCCAGCCCCTGGCACAGCCGCTCCACAATGCCCTTGATGCGGCCGATGTTGTTGTTCTGGCTGATGATGAAGGCGCACAGCACCTCGAAGAAGGGCTGGCGCAGCACCCGGATGCCGGGCGAGGCCGCGCAGCAGGCGGCAAGCCGGCGGCTGCCCCTGCCAAAACGGGCGATCAGGGCGGGGTAATCCAGATCCAGGGCCAGATATTGTTCCCAAAAGGCCCGGTCCATTTCCCCGGCGCCCTCGATCACAAGGCCCGCCCCGGCCCGGCGCACCGTGACCGCGCGCCCCTCCACCACGCCCTGCCAGCCCCCGGGGCCCTCGCGCCAGCGAAAGGCCTGGCCGCAGTCCAGCGTGGGGGCCAGTTCCAGGCCGCGTGCATCTTCCAAAACCAGCATTGTTTCACCCTCCGTGCCCATGATCCGTTTTTGTGCCGGCCCCCCGCGGGGCGGCCGGGCATATGCGCCGCATCGACCGATCCTGGCCGTATTGGGGCTATTATAACACAAAACAGGGGGATTCGTCTTTTGTGGGAAATAGAGAGAAAAAGCCCAGCCCCTGGGTGGGGTTTTTTGTCGAAATACCGGTATTGACAAAGAATTTATAACTGAACGTTGAGTCGAAAGTTTTTAATATGGATGTTGAAAACATGCGAGAAATTGTGTCAGAATCATGAATTGAACTTGAAAACAAGCCACTTGTCAACACTTTCAACAGGGTTTTCAACATGTGGAAAGCTGAAAATCAGTCTACGATGTGTATAACTGCCTTTACCAGGCAGGGTTTGCGGGGGTCTTGCATTTTTTTTGAAAATGTGCGTCTAAGCAGCGCCCCTGGGGGCCAACCTGAGATTGACCTGTGCCCCCGCGCGAAAAGCGTAAAAACTTGGGGGTAAATGCTGGCAAAGTAGAGCCTGGGGTGCTATACTTTTAGCTGTATATAAATTTTATGGCGCAAAGGAGATCCTATGGCCCAGACATTTGAAAAACGAGAGGGCAGCCCGAGCCTGGTGTATGGAAAAAACCCGGTGGCCGAGCTGCTGAAAAGCGGCGCCGGGGTGGACACCGTGCTCATCAGCGAGGGGCTGCCCCCCCAGGTGGCCGCCTATTATACCGCCCTGGCAAAACAGGCGGGGGCGGTGGCAAAACGGGTGAACGCGGCCAAGCTGCGCCTGACCTGCGGCACCGACAGCCACCAGGGCGTGGCGGCCTGGGCCAGCGAGATCCGGTACGCCGGGCTGGAGGAACTGCTGGCCGCGGCAGAGGAAAGGGGCGAAGCGCCCTTTTTGGTGCTGGCCGACGGGCTGGAGGACCCCCACAACCTGGGGGCGGTGATCCGCTCGGCGCTGCTGTGCGGCGCGCACGGGGTTGTGATCCCCAAGCGCGGCGGCGCGGCGGTGACCCCCACCGTGCTGAAAAGCAGCGCCGGGGCCGCGGCGCGGCTGCCGGTGGCAAGGGTGGCCAACATCGGCGAGGCGGTGCGCAAGCTCAAGGAGCAGGGCGTGTTCGTGTATTGCGCCGAGATGGAGGGCGAGCCCCTGGAAACCAGCAATCTGACCGGCCCCATCGCGCTGGTGATGGGCAGCGAGGGCCGGGGCGTAAGCCCCCTGGTGAAAAGGCTGTGCGACGGCGCGGTGAGCCTTTCCATGGCGGGCCGCGGCACGGGAGTGGACAGCTTTAACGTGTCGGTGGCGGCGGGGATCATCCTGTACGAGATCGCCCGCCAGCGCCGCGCCTGAGCCTTGCAGTTGGAGGAAAACAAAGCCATGCCTGACAACAAATTTTCCGGCTCGGTAGACGAGATCCTGGAAAACCTGAAACAGCAGCCAACGCCGGACCCGGCCAGCGACCGGGCGGTGGAGGATATCCTTGCGGGCCTTGGCCTGGAGGAGAAGCTGCCCCGCAGCGCGCGGCAGGCAGCGCCGGCAGCCGTGCCGGCCCGGGAACAAAAACCCGCCCCCGCCCGGGCGCAGAGGCCGGCGCCCGCCGCCCCGCAGGGGGCAGCCCCGGCGCCTGCCGGAGAGCGCAAAAGGGCCACGGGGGCCACTGCCGGTGCGGACCAAAAGCCTGCCGTGGGCGGGTCTGTTCCGATGCGGGAAACGCCGCGGCGCGCGGCGGCTTCCGCACCTGTTTTGGTTCCAGAGCCCCCGGCCCCCAGCTACCCCGTGCGGCAGGCCCCGGCCCCGCCGCCTGCAGATGAAAATCCGCCGCCGCCGGGCCTTTCGGCCACCATGCAGATGGACGATGTGTTCCAGAAATTTTTCAGCGAGAGCGTGGCGGTGATCCCGGACGAGGAGCCCGAGCAGCACCCCGGCTTTTTTGCCCGCTTTTTGCAGAGGCGGAAAGGCGAGGAAGAGGAGTACGACGACGAGTTTGACCTGCCCGCCGGGGGCGGCGCGCCCGCGGAGGACGAGCCCACCGTAATGATCCCCGGCGTCACCCCGCCGCCGGCCCCCCCGCGGCGGGAGCCGCCCGCAGCGCCGGAGTTTGCGCCCGCTTCCGAAGATGCCGGCAGCACCGGCAGCATTGATCTTTCCGGCGTGGTGACCGGCAATACCCGCACCCTGGAGCTGCCCGGCCTGCCCGAGGGCACGCCCGCCCCGGCGGGAGCGACCGGCAGCATCCGGCTGGAGGCGGAGCCGGAGCCGCAGGCAGGCCCGGGCGAAGAGGAAAGCCGCACCGGGCGGATCACCTTCCCGAAGCTTTTTGGAAAGGAGCCTCCCTCCGGCGAAGCCTTTGAAGAACCGGAGGAAGAGGAATATATTGAAGATTACGAGGATCCGGCCGACGCGCCCGCGGTGCAGGCGGACCTGGCGGGCATGCGCGCGCGCCTTGGCCTGCGGGCGGCGCTCACCGGCCTGGTGACGCTGCTCATGCTCTACCTGGGCCTGGCGGTGGGCGGGAGTGCCCTGCCGCCCATCGGCCCGCTGGACCCCACCAAGGCGCCGGCGGCCTATCTTACGGTGCTGCTGATCCTGCTGCTGGCGGCCTGCGCCATCAACTGGCGCGTGTTCTTTAAAGGGATTCCCGGAATCTGGGCCGCCCCCACGCCGGACACGCTGCCTGCCCTGGCCGCGCTGGGGGCCGCGTTCCAGCTTGTATTCCAGCTGGCAGGCGCGGAACAGTTCGACGCGGCGGCCGTGACCCTGTTTGCGGCCCCGGCGGCGGGGCTTTTGTGCCTCAATGCCTTTGGCCGCTTTTTGATGGGCGGCGTGGTGCTGCGCAGCTTTGAGCTGGCCAGTGCCGGAAGCGAGCACACCGCGGCCGCCCTGGTGCGCGACCGGGAGCTGGCGGCCCGGGTGGCAAAGGGGCTGGGCGAGCCCCAGCCCTGCCTGCTGGTCAACCGGCCCACCGGCCTTGTAAAGGGCTTTTTGCGCCAGAGCTTTTCGGTGCGCGCCAGCGACCACACGGCCCAAAAGCTGTCGTGGCTGCTGCTGGGCGTTTCGTTTGTGGCGGCGCTGGTGTGCCTGTTTACCGGCAAGGGCGCGGCCGCGGCCCTGACCAGCCTGGCGGGAACCCTGTGCCTGGGCGGCCCCCTGGCCGCCACGCTGGTGAGCGCGGTGCCCGGCATGCTGATGCAGAAGAGCGCAGCCCGGGTGGGCGCGGTGATTCCCGGCTGGAGCGCCGTGGCCGAGTTGGGCCGCGCCAACATGGTGGTGGCCGGCGCAAAGGACCTGTTCCCGGCCAAGAGCGTGCGGCTGCACGGCATTAAAACCTTTGACAAACAGCGCATCGACCTGGCCATTCTGTATGCGGCTTCGGTGCTGATCAAGGGCTGCGATACCCTGCGGGAGGTATTTCTCACCATCATTCAGGACCGCACCGATTTTTTGTACCCGGTGGAAAACCTGGAAAATCTGCCGGGCTATGGGTTCACGGCCTGGGTGAACAACAACCGGGTGCTGGTGGGCAACCGCGCCATGATGCAAAAGCAGGGGGTCGAGATCCCCAGCCTGGATTACGAGCAGCGCTATACCAAGGGCACCAAAGAGCCCATTTACCTTGCGGTGAGCGGCCGCCTGTTCGCCATGTTCCTGGTGAGCTACCGGGCGGACCCCCAGGCGGCCGAGGTGCTGGACACCCTGCGGCGGCAGGGCGTTTCGGTGCTGGTGCACAGCGACGACTTCTCGCTGACCGGCGCGCTGGTGGCGGGGGTGTACGGCCTGCCCGAGGACAGCGTGAAGGTTCTGACCGGCGCCGACCGCAAGGCACTGGATCCCGCCAGCGCCTACCTGCGCGAGAGCGAGGGCTGCATGACCCACCTGGGCACCTTTTCGTCCTTTGTGGGGGGGCTCACCGCCGCGGCGGGCGCTGCCTGGGGCGAGCGCGCCGCCAGCCTGGTGCAGGCGGCTGGGGTGGCGTTCAGCTGCGCTTTGGCCCTGCTGCTGGCGTTTACCGGCGGTTTTGCACAGCTGGCGCTGCCGGCCCTGCTGCTGTATCAGGCGGCCTGGGGCGTGCTGGCGCTGGCCATGCCTCTGCTGAAAAAATATTAAAAGCGGCCGCGTGCCGCGCGGGCGGCCCCAATGTTCGGGGCCGCCTTTTTTGACGCCTGCCCGGCAAAAAACGGCCGCCGGGGCGCCGGCTCAGCGCTGTTTGTACAAACGGAGGAATGTCAATGGGCAATTTGTACAAAGCTGGGCGGGGATTTTCTGTGAGGGCAAAGGGGAAATTTGATTGGACAGTTCTTTTAAAAAGCCCGCCTTTGTGGTAGTATTTTTGTATAGGTTGCTGCCGCTGCGGCACAAGGGCAAAAACAAGCGGCAGAAGAGAGGTTGTTTACGATCATGAATTACGCCAACACAGACATCCGCAACATTTTGGTGGCCGGTCACGCCGGCTGCGGCAAAACCACCCTGGTGGAAGCGCTGCTCTATACCACCGGCGCCATGGAGCGCATGGGGCGTGTGGAAGATGGCAATACCACATGCGATTACGACCCCGAAGAGGCAAAGCGCCAGGCTTCGCTGAACCTGGCGGTGGCTCCGGTGGAGTATGCCGGGATCAAGCTGAATTTTTTGGACGTTCCCGGCCTGTTCGATTTTGAGCTGGGCGAATATGAGGGCATTCAGGCCGCCGGCAGCGTGCTGATCACGGTGTCGGCCCGGTCGGGTGTGACCGTTGGCGCCGAGAAGGCGTATCATCTGGCCGAGAAAAACGGCCGCAGCCGGGTGGTCTTTGTGAGCAAGATGGACCTGGAGAACGCCAACTTTTACAAGATCCTGGAAGAACTTAAGAGCAAGTTCGGCCCGTCGGTCTGCCCCTGCGTGGTGCCCTTCCGCACGCCGGACGGCACGGTGCTGTACATCAACCTGTTCAGCCAGAAGGCTTTTAAGTACGAGGGCGGCAAGCAGGTGCAGGTGGCCATGCCGGACATGGCCCACCGGCTGGACGGCCTGGTGGAGGCCATGAGCGAGGCGGTGGCCGAGACCGACGACGCGCTGATGGAGAAGTTTTTCTCGGGCGAGCCCTTTACCACCGAAGAGATCGTGCAGGGGCTGGCCAAGGGCTGCAAGAGCGGCATGATCACCCCGGTGTTCTGTGGCAGCGCCGTGAACCTGCAGGCGCTGGATATGCTGTTGTATAACCTGAAGGTGCTGCTGCCGAGCCCCGCCGAGGTGACGCCCCCGGTGGCCCGCACAAAAGAGGGCGCCGAGGTGGAGCTGGCATGCGACCCGGCCGCCCCGGCGGCGGCCTACGTGTTCCGCACGGTGGCCGACCCCTTTGTGGGTAAGCTGAGTTATGTGAAGGTGTTCAGCGGCACCCTGAAGGCGGATACCGCCCTGGTGAATGCCCGCACGGGCGAGACCGAGCGCTTTGGCAAGCTGCTGGCGCTGCGCGGCAAGCGCCAGACCGACGCAGGCAGCATTGGCGCGGGCGACATTGGCGCGGTGACCAAGCTGCCCGCCGCCCAGACCGGCGATACCCTGTGCGACCCCGCCCGGGTGGCCGCGCTGCCGGCCGCCGCGTTCCCGAACCCCACCCTGGCCATGGCGCTGCGGGTGGTGAAAAAGGGAGACGAGGGCAAGATCGGCGCGGCGCTGGCCCGCCTGATGGAAGAGGACCGCACCCTGAGCTACCGGGTGGACCCCGAGACCGCGCAGCAGATCATCAGCGGCCTGGGCGAGCAGCACCTGGACGTGGTGGTGGCCAAGCTCAAGGCAAAGTTCGGCGTGGAGGTGGAGCTCAGCGCCCCCCGTGTAGCGTACCGCGAGTCGGTGCGCAAAAAATGCAAGGCGCAGGGCCGCCACAAAAAACAGACCGGCGGCCACGGCCAGTTCGGCGATGTGTGGATCGAGTTCGAGCCCTGCGACAGCGAGGAACTGGTATTTGAGGAAAAGGTGTTCGGCGGCAGCGTGCCCCGGAACTACTTCCCGGCGGTGGAAAAAGGCCTGCGGCAGGCCGCGCAGCACGGGGTGCTGGCCGGTTACCCGGTGGTGGGCCTGAAGGCCACCCTGCTGGACGGCAGCTATCACCCGGTGGATTCCAGCGAAATGGCGTTCGTGATGGCGGCCAAGATCGCCTACAAGGCGGCCCTGCCCGAGGCGGGCCCGGTGCTGCTGGAGCCTTTCGGCACCCTGAAAGCCCACGTTCCCGGCGACAACACCGGCGATATCATGGGCGATGTGACCAAGCGGCGCGGCCGCGTGCTGGGCATGAGCCCGGACGAGGACGGCCTGCAGGTGGTGGAGGCCGAGGTCCCCATGGCCGAAATGCAGGACTTCACCACCTTTATGCGGCAGCTCACCCAGGGCCGCGGGCATTTCACCCTGGAATTCGTGCGCTACGAGCCCCTGCCCGCCAACCTGGAGGGCAAGGTGATCGAGGAAGCAAAGAAACTGGGCAATGGCGCGGAGGAGGAGGAATAAAAGAACCCCCCGCGGCATAAACTGAACTAACGCAGGCGGACCCACAGGCAGGGCACAGCGCCCCGCCTGTGGGCCCAAATTTTGGGCGGGTGCCAAAAAAAACGGTGCTCTTTTGGCGAATCAGCCGAAAAAACGGCGCTTATATTGACAAGCAAAGTGGAATCCGATATACTATCGAAATTAAGTGGATGACCCACACATGGTTCCAAGCGCGCGCGTGCGCGCGTATTATTATATTGGGGAGAATTGCAGTATCATGAGCAACAAAGAAGTCGTCATGACCCGCGCGGGCCTTAAGGCCCTGGAGGACGAACTGGAAGAACTCAAGACCGTCCGCCGCAAGGATGTGGCGGAAAAAATAAAGGTGGCCCGCGGCTTTGGCGACCTGTCGGAAAACAGCGAGTACGACGAGGCAAAAAACGAGCAGGGCTTCATTGAAAGCCGCATCGTTCAGCTGGAGGCCACCCTCAAGCACGCCCGCGTGATCGACGACGACGATCTGGACCTGAGCGTGGTTTCGGTGGGGACCCATATAAAGATTGTGGATGAGGACGGCGAAGCCGAGGAATACGATATGACCGGGTCCACCGAGGCAGACCCCCTGAACGGCAAGATCAGCGACGAAAGCCCGGTAGGCGCCGCGCTGATCGGCAAAAAGGTGGGCGAAACGGCCGAGGTGGTGCTGCCCAACGGCGGCACCGTTCAGTACAAAATCCTGGAGATCGGCCGCGCGGCGCTGTAAAAACGCTGTAAAACGGCGTAAATACGAAGTTTTCATGCAAAAACAGGTGCCATGGCACCTGTTTTTGTGCTATAATAGCAAGGCGTAAGCCGCCCCGGCGGCTGGAATAGAAAATCGGCGCCCCGGCGGGCGTGCGGGAGGATAAAACGATGGAGCCAAATGAAGTGAAGAACAAGGCGGCCGAAGTGGCTGAGGAGCTCACCGAAAAGGCCTATAACGAGCTGGTGGCCGTGCGCCGCGACAAGCTCAAAAATTTGCAGGAAGCGGGGTGCGACCCCTTCCAGCGCACAAAATACCCCCAGGATTCCTACGCGGCCGACATCAAGGCGGAGTTTGCGCACCTGGAACCGGAGCAGGAAACCGGCAAAACCGTGTGCCTGGCCGGCCGCATGATGAGCAAGCGGGTGATGGGCAAGGCCAGCTTTGCCGACCTGCGCGACCACTCGGGCGACATCCAGCTGTATGTGCGCCGGGACGTGGTGGGCGAAGAGGAGTACGCCGCCTTTAAAAAGTGCGACATCGGCGACGTGATCGGCGTGAAGGGCGAGGTGTTCCGCACCAAAATGGGCGAGATCAGCGTGCGCTGCACCGAGGTGCTGCTGCTGGCCAAGAGCCTTTTGCCCCTGCCGGAAAAGTTTCATGGCCTGAAGGATCAGGAGATGCGCTACCGCCAGCGGTATGTGGATCTGATTGTGAACCCCGAGGTGAAGGACACCTTTGTGCGGCGCAGCCGGATTTTGCGGGAGATCCGCGCCTACCTGGACGGCAAGGGCTTTTTGGAGGTGGACACCCCCATCCTTCTGCCGCTGGAGATCGGTGCGGCGGCCCGGCCCTTTGTGACCCACCACAACACCCTGGACATTGATATGTACCTGCGGGTGGAAACCGAACTCGCCCTGAAGCGGCTGATCGTGGGCGGCTTTGACCGGGTATACGAGGTGGGGCGCATTTTCCGCAACGAGGGCATGGACACCCGCCACAACCCCGAGTTCACCAGCATCGAGCTGTACCAGGCCTATACCGATTACAAGGGCATTATGGACCTGGTGGAAGATCTGTATAAGCATTTGGCGAAAACGGTGTGCGGCAGCCTGGTGATCCCCTACCAGGGCAAGCAGATCGACCTGGGGCACTGGGAGCGGCTGACCATGGCCGAGGCGGTAAAGCAGTATGCGGGCGTGGACTACTACGCCTGGGAGAGCGACGAGGCCGCCCGCGCCGACGCAAAGGCGCACCATGTGGAGGTGCCGGCCGACGCCACCAAGGGCGCGGTGCTGGTGGAGTTCTTCGACGCCTATGTGGAAGAGCATCTGATCCAACCCACCTTTATCTACGACTACCCGGTGGAGAACAGCCCCCTTGCCAAGCGCAAGGCGGACGACCCGGCCTTTACCGAGCGGTTTGAGTATTTCATCAACGCCACCGAGTTCGGCAACGCCTTCAGCGAGCTGAACGACCCCATTGACCAGAAAGGGCGGTTCGAGCGCCAGGTGGCGGCCCGCAAGGCCGCAAACCCCGCCGATACCTGCCAGGTGGATTACGACTATGTAAACGCGCTGGAATATGGCCTGCCCCCCACGGGCGGCCTGGGCTTTGGTGTGGACCGGCTCATCATGCTGCTCACCGATTCGGCCTCCATCCGGGATGTGCTGCTGTTCCCGACCATGAAGCCGGTGGAGTGAAAGGGTTGCCCAAAAGGTAAACTGGCAGCCGCCGCGTGCACAGGCCCGCAGTACACCTATGAGGGATAAAAAGGAGCGACCGGTATGAAGATCATGGCAGTGGACTACGGCGACGCCCGCACGGGCCTTGCGGTGTGCGACCGCACGGAATTTTTGGCGAGCCCGGTGGGGCAGATCGAGGAAAAAAGCATGGCCAAGGTGGCCGAAAAAATCATTTACGCCAGCCGTGAGTTTGATGTGGGGATGATCGTGATCGGCCTGCCCCGGAACATGGACGGCACCGAGGGCGCCCGCGCGGAAAAGACCCGCAAGCTGGCGGGGCTGGTGGAACTGGGCGCGGGCGTGCCCATCCGCTTTTGGGACGAGCGCCGCACCACGGTTACGGCGGCGGCCCAGCTTACCGAGGCGGGCACCTTTGGCAAAAAGCGCAAGGACAAGCTGGATGCGGTGAGCGCCGCGGTGATACTGGACGCTTTTTTGGCCTGGCGCAAGAACCACCCGGAGGAACAGTAAACATATAAAAACGGCCGCCGCCCCAAAACTTTGGGGCGGCGGCCGTTGGTTTTCAGCGGGGGCGGCTTTCCGTGAATAGGGGGAGGGGGGCACGCTTTTGTTCGGCAGCACCGATCATGCCGGGAGCACCGCCGCGAAACGATTGTTCGATATGGACTAAAATGTATGGCGGTTCAAAATCCGGCTTTGAACCGCATTTGTGAATACGCTCCGTTCTTCAAGGTTCTGAAAAGCAAATTTGGGGATGGGGATGACCGACAAAGGCTTTTCTAGCTGCAGATACAATGCGTGTTCTGTTTCGCAAACCTTCTCCACATGCGAATATTCAATGGTATTGCTTGTTGTTGAAGTGGCGACCGTCAGGCCGTTTTCGCCAACACAGATGCCCTGCTTCCCTGCGAATTTGTCGAAATCCCCCCGTTGGAGCTGCTTATGTATGTTGTGAGGAAGAAGCAATAGTTGAAGGAACAGGCACGGGATAAATACAATGGCACACAGCAGCAAAAGCCACATGTGAAAAAGAAAGCCGGCAACCAGCAAGACCCCCAGCAACACACCGGCGGCCGCTTGGTTTCGCCAGTAGGCGCTGCTGCGATACAGGCTGCGAAAGCATTCGGTGAGCAGAGGCTCCAATTCTTCTTTGGAAATTTCGTACTCAAGGATTAAAGAGTTGTTTTTTGCCCAGAGCATACGGCTTTGTGGCTGGCTGCCTGCCCCTGCGGCAGAGAATTCCTCCACAGGGTGCTTTGCTTTCAGTAATTCCTGGAGCATGCCCTTGCAGCCCTGGGGAGTCTGCCCTGGCTGCAAAGCCTCACGAGGCAAAAAATCGGTTGTATTGTCGGTGAAATAAAGCGCAACGCCGGTGGCGTCCGCCGTGATCGCTTTCACTTCGCACGCTTGCTTATGCATCTGGAGGTTTCCGCCGCCTTGCAGCGTTTTAATGCTGTAGTAGCTTCCGTCCTGTATCGAGACCCGCTGTTGACCCAGCATTCTTGGAATTTGCCCGGACAGACGCAGAATAGAAATTTGCTGGCTGGCCACCACGATGGGAGAAACCACCCACAAGCCTACCCCAAATGATGCGGCGAGAATTACTAAAAAAGGTACCAACATATAGGGGGGCATGCCGCCGCGCGTGGCTGCCATCCAGGCGAGCGCCACGCTGAAAGCTGTTGCAAACAGCATGCAGACACGCATGATGCAGGTCTGACGGTACAGGGGGGAGGCCTTGCAGCGGGTCAATAATTTAAAGTGACGTTTTAATACGCTCAGCGTCACATTGAAGGTCCACTCCATATTTTCTCCTTGTATTATAAAGTAGTGGTTTATAAAGCCCCTCGCCAAGGGCTTGCGTGCCGCACTGTAAGGGATGCTGCGGATTGGTGTGTGTTTATATTTTACCATAGTTTTGCCCGAATGGGCGAGTTTTTTTGTGTTATCGCGGAGGATGCGCTCAAATTAGCAGACCGCAGCGGACTTGAGCACCGCAAGAAGGGGCATTTGAAGAAAAACATAAAAACAAGGATGCCGCATTGGAACGCGGCATCCTTGTTTGGCTGGATATGTACATGGATGTGCAAAGTTTAGGATGATGGTCGAGAGGCAAGGCAATAGACTACAGTATAGACAGCGGAATAGAACGTGAAAGTATATACAAAAAGAGAGGATATGCTCAATATGAATAATAAAAAATCAAATTTTATAGAAAGGCCAAAAGTGACCATTAGAAGAAAAACGATTTCCGCCCCGGCTAACAGCGCTAAATGGCGAACCGCCCTTCGAGTGGCGAATACTAAATTATTTGAAGAGATTATTTTACGTGCGAGGATGGAGGAAAGCGTTAATGTTGCTAAGTAAGAAGAAATAATAAATATCATTGAAAAAACGAACGAAAAAGTACGTAATAGACTATATAAAAGGGAAAAGCTAAAGATAAAAGCTAAAGTACAGTTGGAAATTATCGTATAAAGAGTACGATCTTTGTCCCCAAGAGTACGTTTGAAAATTTTTATGAAAAGCAGTAAATAAACGATGATTTGTATTGCTGAAGCAGCTAAGATTAAAATGCGAAAAAGTGGATAACGAAGTAAAATATAAATATAAGTGAGCATAACTTCGGAAACTAGAAAATTACGGATTAGCAGATATGGTGTGATTTCCATCAGCTTTAAAGATGGATCATTTGAATCCATAATGGATTACCTCTTTAAAATTCGATTTGCAGTCTTCCTTATGAGCTCTTTTTTCGCCTTTGTTTACGAACGACAACAGCGACAATTCCAAAAATAATCACGCAAGTCAGTATTTCTTTAAATAAATATCTAAGCATAGAAGAAAAGAAAGCATTATGAAGTTTTACAATCACTGTTTCGGTTCCTTCTACATCTGTAAATAGTAGTGTATCTTTTATGGGATTTCTGGTATAGCAGCCTTCTGCTGTTTCTAATTGCCGGAAAGACTTGGAAGCTGCGTTATTGGGGCCCTCCTCTTTTTGCTTATATAAAAAATCTCCACTTAGATTATAGACATATACATACTTGGTACGATATCCCCAAATTTCAATATTTCCGTCGGAGCTAAAGCAAGCTGTGGTGTATTGAAATGCTTTATAACGAATGCTATTTAAATAATTAAAATTTGAATCATAAAGTTGAATATAATAAATCTCCTCAAATTCGGTTTTAAACGCACGTATATTTACTAAAATTTTTCCGTTCTCATCAACATCAAAAGATGTAATCTCACCAGGACCGGTATATTCGTTATTTTCCAAAATGCAACTATATGCACCTATATGATCTCCCGCTGCTGAAATATATAATGTTCCGGTAAGTAAAATCATTAGTGCACAAAAAGCCAGGCTTTTTTTCACTTCGCTCACCATTTCAGATCGTAAATTGTACCGCTTCGTCAATCACTTCTTTGGAATGCTCTTTAAGATATTGAATAATATCTTGGAATGTATATCCATATTCCTTTTGATAGAACTCTAAAAATTCAATCAGAGCAAGAAGTATTTCTGAACCAGTAATTGTTCCGCTGTGAAGTCGGGGCTTTACAATTTTGAGCCAATCGTTGTAGGTTGCTGCGTCGGCAGGCTTGCCGTCATCAAAAAAGCTGGTATCCATATCACTTAGAAGAGAAGCCAAACATTCATTTTGGTTATAGTTACAATATAGATCATCCAAGATTTTAAACATTATCATGAAAATATTTTGGAGCTGCATAAGGGCCTCTTTCTGCATTTTGCATATGACAATGTTTATAAGACCGCCGGGTCATAACGGGCTGTTTTTGAAATTTTTAGCCAGGATCCAACCACATAATCCATAGGAAGAACTAATCCGAATATATCGATAAGAGTTTCTGATGAGGAACAGCTGAAGACTTTGGATGTCTTCAAAATATATTGGCCAACAATATTGCTTTTTGGCTTCCAATTCTTCTCTATTGTCCTTTATAAAAGCTTCAATTGCCAGATCTTCAACGCAGAGAATAATACTATTTGGCAAAATATTTTCAAAAGAGTGAGTAAGAACGCCAGAGGCGAGGAAGCTTTCTGTTTGATTGCTATATGGGTTATATGAATGCAAAATTAATGTCTTTTCTGCAAGATCGACTTGATATGAGGTTATTATATTATCGTGCATATTCTTGAACTCCTTTTTTATTGGCTAAGGAGATTTTTGTTTTCATTTTACCCAGAAGGATACAGAAACTTATGAGCTCGATCTATTAAATAAAATTGTTTTCTATAGAATAAATACATGATTCAATAATAGAGGTTGTTTTGATTTGTGCAAGTAAATCTTGCTCCATTTCTTCCAAAGTGCATTTTTTCTTTATAAAGCCCGTGTCGTACCCTTCGACCGTGAAAATTTCAAGGTTTTTCAGTTTGAATAAGTCCAATAATTTTTTCAGACAATCAAAAAGGGGACGGATATTGCTTTCGCAGCAGCGATTAAAAAAGAGGCGGCTGCCAGTTGAAAAAAGCTCGTGATTCGTGAATTTGTCGTAGGGAAACAATAAATCACTGCTGTTGGAGGGTTGCTTCGATGAAGTGAGAGCAAACGTGACTTGTTTTTGTGAGGCTTGCTCCTTGCACATTTTAAATATTTCGGGATAAAAGGTGATTTCGCTATTGAACCAAAAATAAACACCTTTGTTTTGTCCATACTTTTTTATTTTATCGAATAAGCTTTCGTTGTTGGGGGAATCAAAACTTCCAAATACAAAATAACTCATGGTTTGCTCCTCAACGCCGCATTAAAACGTGGCATCCTGGTTTGGTTCGATGATTTGGGGGGCAACTCAAGGGGAAACGGCATAACAGAGAACCGCCCTTAGATTTAAAAAATCCAAATTATTTCAATAGTTTCCGGAGCCCAGGTTTCTTATAGGGGTAAACTAGCTAAATTTCCGCATTTAATTAAATTTTCTATACTGAAACCTTTTATTGAAACTCTGCACAATTACTATATGCTACCATGTGTGCATCCGAGTTGTACCGAAAAAATCTCCAGCACTCTGTATTAGTCGACATATTCACAAAGCATTCTAAAATAAATTCATTGGAGAATTCTATTTGGAGATCATTGGTTTGTGTTATAAGTACACTCTTCACTGAAATAATTTTGTTGCCAGCAAAAAAATGCTGGACTTTTTCATCAAATAAATTATTCCCTAATATATCCCAATTAAAGTCTGGGCTCCAGGTTGTTTTGGAATTTGGCTCATATATGTCACCTGAGGCCAACTTAATTTGAGAATCTGCTTTGCTTCGTAAACGCCACGGACATTGCAAATGCAATGAATATTCGCCTTTTTCTATTGTGTTTCCTTTTTTATCTTTGTCTAAAATACGTTTCCCGAATAATATCCAGCATAGGTCACTTGCTCTTCCCATTTTAAGCAAGGGCTGATTTATTAACATATTAATTTGACTCATGTTTCCTCCTGAACACATTTATGAGGTGTAAATCATAAGTGAAAATACACAGCCAAAAAATTGCAGATCAAAATGGAAGATGTGATCTGCATTGGTTTGCTTTCTTATAGTTTTTCTTCATAGATCATTCCTCTTTGAGGGGGGAGTGGCGACTGTGGATAAAAATCCGAAGAACTTACCCATCTGCGGCCTTGTTCCTGCATGCTTTATTTCAAAGATTCGTTATATAAGCCGGAAACTATGTATACAAAGTATTCCAGAGGCTTTTGTGCCGCTTTAAATATAAAAATGCCGCCAATAGCTGTAAAAAAGAGTGAGACGCCAATCAGTACAAAAAATATCTCCATTGAAATTTCCATTAAATATATTGCGAAAATAAGTGCAATTAACGCAGCACCTAATACTACCCATGATTTGGTTAAAAGAGTACGTTGCTTTTGATAAATGGCGATGCCATGAGCATCCATTTTACAAAATTTGAAATTGTAAAATATTTGTGTGTGGTACTCATAATAGATCTTTTTTGCAATCGTTGAATCTTGATGTTTGGAAAAATCATATTGAATAATAGATTTTTTTTGATCGTCTGAAAGAAGTTCAACAAATTCCCAATCAGGGCTTTTTGAACGAGTATTTATGGTTTGAGAGCGATTCCTCTTTTGTTTAATAAAATTTCCACGAAATAAAGCTAAATCAATTATTGCAACAGTACCTGCAACAAGTAAGTTTATCCAAAATGTTATTGTTAGTGGATCGATTGAGAGAGTAGTATTTAAAAAAATGGATAATATTTGCAATACATATAGTATTACTGAACTGTAAAAACACAGCTTTAACGCAATAATGACTTGCTTCCTTTTGGCGGTTTCAAACGCTTTTCTTTTAACTTGAAAGATATAAACTAAAAGAATTGCGCCCAATATGAGGTAGTCGTAATGTTTTAAAATGTTACTTATCATTCGATGGTTCTTCCTCGCTTTTTGGCGGGTTGGCAGTTCTGAACCGATAGGGGAAAGGGGTTGTTCCGGCTACGCTTGATCTTATCTAGAAGGCCTCTGTGTTCTTTTGTGGACGTGTATGATTATATCCATTACGCCGAGTAAAGCAAATATAATTAAATGACTTATCGCCCACAAAAGACGGAATGTTTGGAAGCTGCGAATAAAAAATATTTTTGCAAATAAAAGCATGAAAAGGTTTATGTAACCTAAAACTTCGATTGCGAGCGCTGCAGAAAATATTCCGTTTTTTTTGTCCGAGTAAAAGAAAAACTTGCGCCAACGCTTAGGTAAAACGATAGCTTTGAAAATTCCGTAATTTGTCATTCTGTTTTCCCGATCAAAGTGGTATCCCGCAAATAAACAACCAAGGAAACCAAAACCGACATAGTAAAATGTTAAAAAAGCGTAGCCAAGTAATGTTGTATAATTCAATTCGAAGTTCTCCTTATACTTTTCCGCTTTCCTCTTGTTATTCATATTTTACCATAGTTTTGTATGGATAGGTGAGTTTTCTGATACTTCCGAACAGGTTATATTCCTCCTTCCAGTGCGCAGGAGACTTGACCGCCGCCAGGGGAGCGTTGGAACGAAAATATAAAACCAGGGAGGCCGGATTGGAACGAGGCATCCCTGGTTGGTTAAATAGGACTTTTAGCGACTCAAAAGGCAACATCACATGAAATTTAAGATAATGTAGGATCTGCGGCAAACCATGTAAAGATATCTTCTTTTTCTTCATCTTGCATTGTTAGCCATGCAATATAGAACTCAATTTGGGGAATACCCGCATTACCGTTAATAGTGATGTTGATTCCATTATCAAGGTATTCACAAACGGTTTTAGGTCTTCCTTCTTCTACTCCTATGCTTAGCTTGGTTTTTTGGTGGTAAAAGCTAATTAAAGCAAGCCGTTCACCTGACTCAATAATTCTAGTAAGATTTATAAAGGGGTGATTGGATAATGTGCACGCAATGGATACGTTGGCGGAAGCTTCACCTAAATTAACAATAATTTTATAGCGGCCGTCGACTGCATATCTTTTTTCAACATTTTTTAGTTTAAGGGGCTGGAGCTGCTGCGTTACGCCATCTACAGTTACTATAATTTCACCCAAATCTGTAATTAACAAAGTTGTTTGTCCTCTTTTGCATTTTTTAAATTTATATGTTCGGCGATTTTAGAAGAGTCGGCATTAAATATTTCCAATTCTGAAACATAGCCTTGGAAGATATGCAATAAAAACTGCGCTGGCACCTGATTCGGTTGGTGCAAATGCATTTCAACGGGAACTCTGATATCAGTTTGTGCGCTATGTATTATCATGACTTTGGATGTTTTCTACGGCCTCTAGCCAATCCTCCCACATTGCAGAATCAGCGGTGCGGCCATTTTTTAGCAAAGACATACTTCCCAATAAAACAGCAATATCATCAGATTTCCCCCTTTGATAATATCCATCAAGAAATTTGATAATTGCACGATATGCCTCTATTTCTGTTAACACTTGTTCCCTCCACAGCTTTGTATGGTTTAGCAGGGCTTGGTAAACCAGTATTGGGATCATATGGTACTTATTTGGGATTGTTTTTTTTATGGACAAAAATGATAAAAAGTCCACTTACGAAAAAAAGTAAAAGTAGTGGAAGAATCACTAATAAATTATTCAACCAAGATACGGAAAGTTTGAAAAGACTATACTTATTACCACTAACAGTGTAAGAAATTTCTTTTCCGATGGCATCCCGATAATATGCAATGCCATCCTTTTCAATAAAGCTCTTTTGCACTTCCATGACATCAATATCGCGATTTTTTTTACTTATTAGTGCTCCCGAACTGTCAATAACAAACATTTGACTATTGCGATCTAAATATAATTCAATTTCATCTTGTTCGTTAAAATGAGCGGCCAAATAGCCCATTGCCTCAATTCGGAAAGTAGTGCGCCAAATATTATTGGAATCGTAAAAATTAACATAGTAAGTACGTTTAGAGCTAAATATATTAGCAGTAGATGCGACGGTGATAAGTAGCTCTCCTGTGCTTGAAAAATCAAAAGTGCGAATATTTCCCGTAGAGCAATATTCTGAATCTTGGACAGAAATTTCGTAAGGAAGCGTTTCGGATGAAATTTCACTTTTACTATATGTAATAAACGGAATAAAGCAAAGGAGAAGGAAAAAAGATAAAACTTTTATTGCAAATTTCATTGTAAAATCACCAATTTTCTCGTGTGTCGTAAAATGGTACTCAGCAGGGCAGTAAGAAGCACATGAATAGTTAGTATTTGGAGACTGCCATTGACGACGTTTTCGCTGCTGGCTGACTTCCTTCGCCACAGAGAATGAGCGAGTGCGACTTTAAAGGGGGGATTGGTAGCTGCAGGCCATCCTTGGATATCGCATATTGTGTTAGGTGTTAGATTGGAATATTTGGTTAATAGTTACCTCGACAGCGATATGAAACATAAAGGTATATCCGAAAAAGGAGGTTATGTTTAATAAAATGAATAATCCATTGGAAGGGATGTTTGAAAAGAAAAGTGCAATGACAAGGGCAACGACGCTTTCTGCGCAGATAATCCACAGCAAACGGCGGATTACAATTTTGGCAGCCGGCAGTTGGTCTTTCGCATAAGCTAATTGCCAAGCTGATCGATGGGAAACAATGAAAACCAGCAAAGAAAAAGTAAAAATACAGATCGCTGTAAAAAATGGGGAAAGAAACGCAAGAAAACTATAGATCCATAAACAACAGAGTATAAATGAAACAGTGCTGCTTGAAATGACAATGTAGGATGCACGATCTTTATCGGTGAGACGGTTTTTGGAGATCCTTAACAATAAAAATATAAGTGTTATAGAGTTTATTCCAAATAACAACAGAATAATTAGCCTGAAAATAAGATAAGGTAGTGCAAAATAAATAAGGGCAAGTAAAAGCACATAGGCCGCAAAATTGCGGATTAAACTGGAAGGCGTAAGCTTTATCGGCTTAAACTTTTTGTAATAAGGCTTTTTTGTGGGATGTCGACAGGAAAAGATTTCAATAACTGCAAGGCTCGATACAAAGATCCCAGTTAGAAGAAAAAGCAGCAAATTGATAATTGAAATTGTTTTAATAAGATCATAGATATTCAAAAAAGAAGAAATGAGCGTGCAAATAAGTAATATAGCCCACAATACGCCAAATAATTTGTAGATTTTCATTCCGATTGTAGACGCTTTACAGCTTTTATCACCATTCCATCGCCTGGTCAACATGCCGAAAGTCATTCCGGATTGGAATATGATTAATCCAAACAACATGGTTTCCTTGTTCATTGGTTGTCACCTGCTTTATGGAAATAGGGCGTCCGCTGCGAACCTTGTACGACCAGCGAATCAACATAACTAGACCGGAGGGGGAGGGGGAGGGGGTGGGGGTGGCAACTCAAAGGAAAATAGTATAGCAGAACCATCCCTGTGTGTTTGAAACTATCTTCTTGTGCCTAATTTGGCTTTTCATTTTTCTCCAAAGGCTCGGACATGTTTGAAAAGTAGTTTAATATGTGTTTTTGTACATATTCATTTTGAAGTTTATGCAACTTTTTTTGAGAGCGAAAGCAAGCTTTCAACATAAAAAGTAATAATACCAAATATAAAAAAGTGGATGTAAGTAATACGGAAAGAAAATCTTGAAAAAGTACAAGAGACGTCATCAAAACGATTTGTAAAAGAACAAGGCCACATAAATTCCAGACGAATATTTTTCGAATGCATTTGAATTGCATAGAAAGTGAAGCGTCTTCATCACCTGAAGCACAATGTAAAAGATTGAATTGTATTTGCTTTCTGTTTTGGGCGATCATGGTCTCTGTAAAATCAGATAGAGCTTTTGCTTCTGCGGAAGTTAGCATAGCGTTATTTGACAAGATCTCCTTTATAGCAAAAAGCAAGGCAGGAATATCTTCTTTTGCAATATTGTTCAGAAAAGACCAGTTCCCATGAAGGCTGATTTTTTCTTGAGATCTGTAGTATTGCCGTGAACCCTTAATTTCTTCTAAAAAGGTAATGATCACTGTAGCGCAAGCGATGGCTGCAAGAAAAAAGAATAAAATTACAGAGAAGGTAAAAGCTATTTCCAAAAAATTGTATGCATCAGGAGCAAACAGAACTAAAAGCAAAATATTAAATAAAAGACCTAAAGAAATCACAAAGACAAAAATACATAAGTGGTGAAAAACTTTTTGGAATGTTCGGTTTATGAAAACTTTGCTTTTTGAGAGGCGCGGCATACCTAAACATACTGCACCTAAAAATAATATGACCTTTAGCAGATCAGGCTCTTTAAGAGTTAAAAAGGAAGGCATCGTTTTTATTATCTCCTCTGTGTACTTACCCGCTTCAACAAGATTAGAGGATGCGGAAGTGACTTCCTGGAACAGAACTGCCCTCTTGTGGTAACGAAAAATCTGGCAGGATCGTTTTAATAAAATTCAAACAATAGGTTATTGACACTAAACTCACCAAGCGCTTGTTCAACTTGAGCTTTTAGACAATTATTCCCTAATAAAAAATCCAGGTATTGCTGAATTTTTTTGCTGGATATTTTACGCTCTGTTTTCAATATTTCAAAATAACAATTCTTTTGTAATATTATCACATCTTTTGGAATATCACTCACTTTAAATCTACCTGTTTTTCTAAGCAAATATTTTTCAAAGTTAGGAGTATTGACTAAGTGAATATATAACTTGTACTCATACAATTCCATTCGTTTTCCATCAAAAACATAATATGGCGTTATTATACAATCGTCAGTTTCTATATAATCGTCGCCCATTCTTTGTATTACTTTTTGAAATTCTATAAAACTATAAAGTACTTCACTATTAAAACGTTCTGCTACATTTAATGATTGTATAATGTTTTGCATGCTTTTCATAAGATACCTCCATAGCGCCGCCTATAAGGACTACCGCGCCGGCACCCGTTTCGGAAATAAAGATTCCAGCCACTCAAGAGGGAATAGCATAGGGGCGCCCCATTATGTTGTGCGTCGTGCTTTTGTGCGCTACTGTTTATACCTTACTAACCAATAATTTAATTCTTCTAAAGACTTTTTTCCAAGATAACGCTGTAAAGATAGTAGCAATTCTTTATCCGCTAATACGATCGGTTCTAAAAATGATACATTTAATAACTCATTCACTTTTTTATCGCTGCATATTGCCATTTTTTCAAGAAAAGCTCCCAGCTTTTCTAAATTTTTGCTGTTCTTATTTTCACATAGCTTTTTGACATAAGGGATCAAAATTATTTCAAAAATGCAGTGCGGAAGATCACTTAAATAATTGTTCTCATCCAATGTTTCTTGCAGATCAGGAAACTCCATTAATAAAAGAGCTGTTATATTTTTATAATTCACACAGTCATCTACTTTCCAGCGACAGTATTAGCAATATGACGAACTATGGTTTTAGCAATGGCTTCATCATGGGCGTTTAAGCTTCCGTTATTGAGGGGCATAGTGTATTCTTTTGCTGAATCAATATTAATTTTTAGAATTGCAATTAACCAATACTTCTATTTTTGCATTTTTTAAATTTATATGTTCGGCGATTTTAGAAGAGTCGGCATTAAATATTTCCAATTCTGAAACATAGCCTTGGACGATATGCAATAAAAACTGTACAGGCACCTGATTCGGTTCGTGCAAACGCATTTCAACGGGAACGCTGATATCAGTTTGTATAGGATGTATTTTGCTATCCACTTTAAACTTTAACAATAAATAAAAATCCGTATACTCTCTTTCAATTTTGGAGTGGTTTATTTGATTGATGATCTCATCTCTGTGATCGAAGTCTTGGGATAAAATAGTTTTCAACCAAAGCTTTTCAAGAGCGTTTATTTCGTTGTTTTCTATTTTCATTCATCCTCCTATTGAACCGGACAATGAGTTCTAACATTTATGAGCCTGCATTTAACGCCAGCTGCTGTATACTCAATGATTAAGTGGGAGATATCACTCTGCCTTATGTAACATTGACCTGGCTTAAGGTCCTTTGTAGAAACCTCTTTGTTTGCACTGGCATCTGCTACAGGGCCGGCCCCTTGCATCTGTGCGTTATGCACATTAAGAAATGCATTTCTCAATATATATATTTTCTTTTGAAAATTTAGTGATTATATTGTTAGCGATAGCGTTGCAGGTTATATAAACGTAAAAATCGTACCCAAACTCAATTGAAACCAACGAGAGATCGTCCTCTAATTTACACCAAAAACATTCACGCAATATTAATTTTAAATAATTATCTAATTGGGAAATGCCTACCATTTTCTCATCTGCTAACGATGAAATTATAATTTTATCCTGTGATGTTAAAGTTAGCCCCTTCTTTTTAAGCAACCTTTCTATTTCGTTTATAGAAAAATAGTTTTCCAAGTGCTTTATTTTAATGCTTTTGATATTGAAATAATTTAATAAAAACAATAACACTTTTATATATTGATTTTCTGTAATTAAGTAATCTTTTTTTGAAAATACTTTCCCTTCATATATTTTGCCAATATCATTATAAGAAGTCCAAGTATCTTCCAAATATTTTCCGGCTGGTCCTCGGAAAGAAGGATTGTATTTTGAAATACGATATTTAATCATGGTAATCTTCTATTCTTACCCAATTGGCACCACAGGTTCTAAGGAAACAGCACGATAGAATTGGCTTTCTGATGCACTATTTTTGCGTTTTTGAAATTACAGAATTTATAATATCAGAAAAATCATTTTTGAGCTGAGCGATAAATTCAAACAATTCCTTTGTACCACAAACAAACCTTACTCCTTCATCGTAACCATAAATTTCACCTTTTGTCTGATTTCCTACATTTATCCATACCTCGATTTCAACCACTGAATCTTCTGGAAGCGTTTCTAATTTTATTTCAAAAAATGCTTCACTGCTACAAAAGCTGTTAGAAAAATGATTTTGTCTATTTAGTTGTTCAAGGGCTTCTTCTAATTTTTGAAGGAATTCTTGTATTTCATAAACTGTCATTGTCGCCTTAGCAGCTTCCTCAATTTTTTTATGTCGCTTCGGCAAAAATAAACCAAGAGTAAATGGAATCCAATTTTCGCAATTGCTTTTTTGGGGATTATAATTAAGCATGTCATTGCTTAAAAATTCTATTTCCAATTTCAGGTTTCCATCTGAATTTTTTATATAAGCCATACTAATTCCATTTCACTATAGCAGGTGCCACGGCTATCATAACAGGCAGGTCACATTGGAACGCGGCATCCTTGTTTGACCAAAAATTTTACAAATTTGCTGGGTGCCTTATACCTGGAGCGAGATATTCCCTGTCCCCGTATCATCACCTTTAGTCAAGGCTCTACGTCTAAAAGAGGGCACATTCAAAAAAGGCTGAGCCACCATGCAGATCACGGGCCTTGGCCACAACTGCGGTGGGTGAAGCGGTGAGCATATTCGCTTGGGCTGTTTCCTCTGTATACTTGGCGATTATTCGAAACCGACCCCTTTTCCAGTTACAACCAAATGAGGTTTATCACTATTACATTCGAATAGTCTCCAACATTCTGCATCATCGGATGAATTAATTAAAACTTCGAGAGCGTCACTGTTTGAAAAGATTAACAGCAAATCTCCCCAGGTGTTTATTTTGTAATTTGATATATAAATTCCCGATGTACGCTTGAACCAGTTACTTGACTTTTCATCAAATAAATTGTTGCCTTGAACGTCCCAATTAAACTCGACCATTTCTTTTAATAAACGATTGGGAAAATAAAAATCAGATTGTGCAACTATTATTTCTTTCCGTTTGGTGTCGATAATTCTCCATGACGATTGTACGTGTAAAGCAATTGAGCTTTTTTTTACTTTTTGTCCTCGAAAATTAGTGCATTCGATTTCTTTTCCAAAGCCAACCCAGAGCATATTAGAAGCGCGGCCTATTGCAAGCAGGGGCTGATTCAATAAAAGTTTTAAGTAATTATCTATTTTGGCGTTTTGCATATGAACCTTCCTTTAAGTAATTAACCAAACAGGTCTTTAGCGATTTCCAATATTTTTTCAGTTTGAGAATTGGTCCTTTTGGCTTCATATTCCTGCAGGGCGGCAGCAAGCACATGGATGCTGACAACGACCTCTACAGCGCCTTTAAGGATCATGGGGATGCCTACGGTGGCCGCTGGGGTGGGCACCTTGCGCGCAGGTATTGCAGGCCGGTCTGCGGGGCATGCTGCCTGCCATACTATTTCACTTGTGGAAGTTTGCTGATGAAAGGGTCACATCAAGTCTGCCCAAAAAGGAACATATTCTATATTTTCGAGGTTTATAGAAGCTTGCTTTTTATCCCCAAATTCAATTTCCAAATAATTCTCTAAATTTTCACCATAATAAATTACATCTGCTCCATGTACAGAAAGTACAGGGGGATTTTGCAGAGCGCAAACAGGCATATAGCGGTGAGCGAATATCGGGATCAAATCAGGAGCGGCAATGATTTTATTCTTTATTAGTTTAGTTTTGTTTTCAAGATTTTTGGGCTCTTTTCCCCAATCATCGCACCAATCAATTTCATTTGTTCTCTGATAGAGAAAACGTTTTGGGGACTCGATAGCGTTAGTAATGCGTGATATATTGCCTGGGCTAAAATCTCTCCAATTATAAAATCCTTTCTCTATCGGAAGGACTTCTTTAAGAAAAAGTTGTAATGGGAGCGGAAATCTAAAATGATACAATTCTTCTATTTTTGAAAATTCTTCTTGCGTTAATCCGGAAGTCAAATCTACATTTTTATGGCGCAAAATACATATGACTTTTTCATACATAATAAAAATCCTTTTATTTCATTTGTTTGACTAAAATAGTGATCGTTCGTATACCAAATAGAACCATCGCTCCCGGTTTCCGCTTTTGCCTTGGCTTCTAATTACCAACCCATTCTTTAAAGGTTTCAATGATTTCTTCTAATTTCATACAATCTCCATACCCATTAAAGGTTCCATCAACAATTGAACAGTTGATCCAGTCATTACTCCCCATATCTCGGATTGAATTTTTTTGTTTCAAATTAACGTATTCAGTTTCGTTTAAATTGATTTCGACATGCCAGCCTGGATTATCCAATGTTTCAATTTTAATTCCATATAAATGTTCCCACTGACCATTGCAATGATGTTTATACCAGTTTTCAAGCCATTTTATATTACTCATTTATGGGCAACCTTTCTGCGAAAGGCCACAGCCAGAGGGGAAATAATAGTGGGGCTTCCGCTATGGATTTTGTTATATTGAGTGAGAGAGATTCCATGCGCACTTTTATGCCTATTCATTTCTCTCAATGTTCTTTGTCGAAAAACATATTTCTATTTCATCACCGGAGTTTAATTGTATTTCTAATTTGCTCTTATCAGATTCCTGGCTTTGTGTAATGCCAGACGAACAGATATATTTTCCTTTGCCCCATTTCTCTGTATGGGTAATTTTAAAATCAATAAAATTTTGAACAGGTAATAAAAATTGTTCCCCCTGGGGAGTTTTCATCTTTAAAAAAATATTCGCTTGGTTGTAATTTATATATATATATATCTGCTATTTCATAGTCGTGTAGTCCAGAATTAGCGGCGATAGAAATACTTTTCATATAGTTCTCCCTTCTTATGAAACTCTATGCTGCATTAAAATGCAGCAGCTTTGTTTAGTGGGGAGTTTTATAAGCTTGCTGGTGGTTGGAATCCGATTGTGCTAGTTCAATGCATAACATGGAATTCTCGCTGATGATTCTTTCTGCTGATTTTTGGCCGTAACTTTTTATGATTTGTAGTGCTTCGCGCACATTTTGGGCCCTGCCAGCGGCACTCTCTTTCGAAATAATTTTATGGTTGTGACCTTTGCTTGGGGATAATGTTACTATTGTGGGTACCATTTCTATGGGAGTTATAAATTGAAAATCCAAAGTGAACTTTTGCAGCAAATGGGCAACTCGTTTGGCTGGATAGATTTCTTTTCCCTGAAGCAAACCAATCTCTTTTTTTAATATCCCTTTAAAATCGTGGAGAGGGTAATGATCAGGCTGGAATTCCTGCCAGGAAAACATTGTTTTGAAATCTCTGTAACATTCAACACAAACCCAGTAATAATCATCCAGAGTGGAATACCCCTCGTGAAAGTCGCCTTTGGTTTTGCCGAATTTCGCAGAGCAAAACGCACAATGCTCATGATCCCACAGAGTAGACCATTGATCAAAACTGTGCAAATATAAAGTTTTGTTTTGCAAATAAGAATCTTGGCTCATAATTCGCCAATCTTTTTCTTGCATGCCTACCTCCATTTATAGTTTGGGAACTATACTGCCATCAGGATATATCCGCTGAAATTATAATCCCAATGCGGACCCACTGGAGCTGGATGCCCTAAATCCGGATGTGGATTTTCACCGGTTTTAGGATTGCACCAGGATCCTTTATCTTCAGGACCCCGCCACCCCCAGCCTTCCCCAGGAGGGACGGCAGAATCATTTCCAGGATAGTTTACAATTGGAGGGGGAGAGCCTTCATCCGCTCACCGCATCGGTGATTCCACCCAAGGTGCGCAACAAGGCAGCAAGCCCAGGCGGGTTTGTTAAAGCTCCCGCCCCGGTACCGATCATGGAACGGTTGCGGGGGCTGGTGGTGCCGGGGCCGCGTGGGCCGTCCACATCCAGGCGGTGGCCGCTGGGGTCGGCATAGCGCACGGGGTTGTTGTGGGCGTAGGTGCAGCGGTTTTGCGAGATGGGCGTTTTCAGATCGCCCAGGTAGGTGTCGCGGGTGGTGAAGGCGCCGAGCTGGGGGTCGTAGTGCCTTGCGCGCAGGTATTGCAGGCCGGTCTGCTGTACTGCTCGCTGTTGCAGGCGAAGACCCGGCTTTGCCCAGGTTCACCCTGCAACAAGTTGACGGGAATAACATGTTATTTGTATTTTACCATATTACTGACCGGATAGGTGAGTTTTCTTATGTTATCGCGGAGGATGTAGTCAAATTGCTAGACCGCGGGGGATTTGAACGCCGAGGGGACGTTTGAAAAAGAATATCCAACCAAGGATGCCGCATTTGAATGCGGCATCCTTGGTTGGATAGATAAGACTTTTAGCGACTCAAAAGGAAACAGCACAATAGAATTGTCTTTGGCTACTCCTGCGTACTTAATGTCATTCCACAAAAATTTTATCGCTTCATTAATTACTATAAAGTATTGACATGCACCGTTGGTTCAAAAGTTGCCAGCACGTCAATTACTTCTTCGCTTGTTACAATAGAATAATGCTTTAATTGACTTTCTTCATAAAATCCACAGCTTTCTTCAACAGCCCACTTTATTAATTCGGAATTTTTTACTTCAAAGAAAAAAGCTTTCCGAAATATAAACTTATCTTGATACTTTAACTGAACTTCACTCCAAGTGCGCATTCTTATATTTTCTACAGAATTTCTTATCAGTATTGGTATCCCATCAAAAAACACTTCTACCATAACCTTTTCATTGTCCAGGATAATTTTTGTTCCTTCCGAATTTTGGGTGAAGTTGGTTACGATGAACTGTCCCTCTGGAATATTATATTGTTTTAATTTTACCCAGTCTTCCCGCATGTCTATTGCTCTATTCTCCATATCTAATTTCTATTCCCCTTCCATTAGGACTCCTGATTTCGAGTGTTGGACGACCATCTGAACTGCCAGGCCGAGCGGTAACTATTCTCCCATCAGGCAAGGTTCCTGTTTTACCTGGACCGTATTTTGTGCTAATGTCTTTAACATTTGAAGGATTAAGAGAATCAAAATCTTCAAATGTTTGATCAAATGCCCCGGGTTTTTCATATTGAGTGGTTTTTCCTTTGGTCGATCGCCCGGGCTTAGCACCTTCTAAAATATCATCTACAGTTTCGGTTCCTCTTTCGGAACCACCGCTCCCCTGCGCCGTACTAAACTGAATGTTGGGATCACCGGCAGTGATATTGGCTGTAGCGGAAGCTACCACCGCTACACCGGCGGTGGCAACTGCGGCGCCGCCGACAAGGGCGACCGCGCCGGCAGGTGCAAGAACACCGGTCGTGGTTACAGCAGCGCCGCCGGTGACGATCGCGGAGCCGCCTATGATTCCAAGGAACCCGGCCACCAGTGCTGCGCCATGCCCCACGATGCGCCCGGCCGCTCCTTGCGCAGCAGCTCGAACACCTTCAACATGTTTGCATCGTAGCTGTACGCCGCCTGCAGATCGCCGTTTTCCGGTTGTGGTTGTGCGGTCATTTATTGAAATTCTAAAATGCTTCCCTTTGCAACTAAATGTCTATCTCCATTCTGCCGAAAAAATCTCCAGCATTCTTCAAACGTTGAAGTGTTCACAAAACATTCTAAAATTAAGTGATTGGAAAATTCTAGTTGAAGATCATTGTTTTTTGATATAGATACCCTCTTGACGAAAACAAGATTATTATCTGAAAACAATTTTTGGGCTTTTTCATCGAATAGATTGTTGCCTTGTACATCCCAGTCGAATTCGGGGCTCCACTTTATTAGGGAAGTAGGTTGATAAATATCATCTGAGGCTAACTGGATTTGACTGTCGCCTTTACTTCGTATTCTCCAGGGACATTGTAAATGGAGAGCATATTCAAATTTTTCTGTTGTTTTGTTTTCTTGAAAGCTATCAAGTATAGAGTTTCCAAACAACATCCAAAACAAATCGCTTGCCCTGCCAATTTTCAACAAAGGCTGATTTAGTAATTCATTCAAAAAATCCATCTTTTCCCCTTTCCCGTAGGAGTCAATTACCAAACATATCTTCGGCTATTTCGAGTAACTCTTTATAATTATATCCTTTGCCACTGATTGCTTCATGTAACTTTCTTGATTGCTCTTTTGTTAAGTTTAATTCTTTTTCTACAGCATCAAATTGTTGATTTTGGGCATGGTTACTTCTTGGCGCTTTTCCTTTTTGTTTACCTATGCGTTCCCTTTGCGCATAAGCATCTTCTTCATCTTTTTGTACACGAACTTCTTTAATTTCTACTCCCTGCACAGCAGCAAGCGCCTGGGTGCTGACAACGACATCTACAGCGCCTTTACGGATCACGGGGGTGCCTACGGTGGCCGCTGGGGTCGGCATAGCGCACGGGGTTGTTGTGGGCGTAGGTGTAGCAGTTTTGCGAGATGGGCGTTTTCAGATCGCCCAGGTAGGTGTCGCGGGTGGTGAAGGCGCCGAGCTGGGGGTCGTAGTGCCTTGCACGCAGGTATTGCAGGCCGGTCTGCGGGGTGTACTGCTCGCCGTTGTAGGCGAAGCCCCGGCTTTGCTCAGGTTCACCCTGCACCAAGCTGCCGAAAGCAACTGTGCTCGTTTGGGTTATTTCCTGATGTTATTTATATTTTACCATATTATTGGCCGGATAGGTGAGCTTTCCCATGTTATCGCGGAGGATGTATTCAAATTGGTAGACCGCAGTGAACTTGACCACCGCAAGAGAGGGCATTTGAACAAAAATGTAAAACCAAGTATGCCGCATTTGAATGCGGCATACTTGGTTGGAGGAAAAGGGGTTTCATCAATTCAAAAGGAAACAGCACGGCAGAACCGTTACCGCATACCTCTCATTTAGCAGACCTATGCTTTCTTTTGTGAATGTGTATGATTATATCCATTACGCCGAGTAAAGCAAATATAATTAAATGACTTATCGCCCACAAAAGGCGGAATGTTTGAAAGTTGCGAATAAAAAATATTTTTGCAAATAAAAGCATGAAAAGGTTTATGTAACCTAAAACTTCGATTACGAGCGCTGCAGAAAATATTCCGTTTTTTTGTCCGAGTAAAAGAAAAACTTGCGCCAGCGCTTAGGTAAAACGATAGCTTTGAAAATTCCGTAATTTGTCATTCTGTTTTCCCGATCAAAGTGGTATCCCGCAAATAAACAACCAAGGAAACCAGAACCAAGATAAAAAAATGTTAAAAAAGCGTAGCCAAGTAATACTGTATAATTCAATTTCATGTTCTCCTTATACTTTTCCGGCCATTTCATTTGCAAAACCACCGACTAAAGCACCTTGTAGAATACTTTGAGTTTCTTTGGCAACAAGTTCAACCGTTTTTTCTACAAAATACTCTGTAGTTCTTGCCACTTGTTTGGCAGCATACTCAACATTTGCTCTTCGTGCTTCGCGGGCGATGCTCTGTACAGTATGGTCGATGACTTGGTTATAGGGCCGACCAGCACTGGTGGCGCCGGGACCACCGACTGCTCCTGCAACTACACCGCCAATAAAAGCTACGGTTACACCTGCGGCCGATATTTGACCGCCATTCAAAGTTGTTTGTGTGGCATAGCTTGTAGTGCTAATGGCAGCGTTCCCAATTATTTGACCGCCGCGCCCTACGGCAGTTGCGGCTAATGCACCGCTGACAGCACCGGAAACAGCACCCGAACCAAAGCCTTCTGCTACTGCTTCACCCACATTCTTCCCTGATATAGCGGCAGAAACGCCGCCAACAATTGCACCAGCACTACCACCGGCAACACTTCCAACAAGTGCTAGTTTTGCTGTCAGCGCAATTACCGGCGCCGCAGAACCCGCCGTTGCAATAGTGAGAGCGGTAGCACCAATGATGGTTGCGGCGCCAAGCGCGATATTGATCCCCACTTTGTGTTTCTGATAAAAACTACTGGCCTGCTGAACCGCACTTTCCACAAGGCCCTTTGCCGAGTTGATAGTACTGTCCCACCAGCTGCCCTTAGCAGTTTCTTTTTGCTTCACAGTTTGGCTGGCTGTGGTTTTGAGAGCGGTTTTGTATTGCTGCAGGGTCATAGAGTTTTGGCCCGTATGCGCGGTCTTTTTAGCTACAAGGCTTTTATAATACAGCCTTACAAACTGATACGGGTCGTAAGGGGGCTCCTCGTGGCCACCGCCGCCATCCCCGCCTCCACCGCCGCCGCCCGAGGGCGCGGCGCTGCCGCCGGAGCTGGAGCCGCCGCCGCTGGGCTTTGGGCGGCTGGGGGCAGGCTTGTAGCTGTCGCGGATGTTGCCGGGGCTGGTGGTGCCGGGGCCGCGTGGGCCGTCCACATCCAGGCGGTGGCCGCTGGGGTCGGCATAGCGCACGGGGTTGTTGTGGGCATAGGTGTAGCGGTTTTGCGAGATGGGCGTTTTCAGATCGCCCAGGTAGGTGTCGCGGGTGGTGAAGGCGCCGAGCTGGGGGTCGTAGTGCCTTGCGCGCAGGTATTGCAGGCCGGTCTGCGGGGTGTACTGCTCACCGTTGTAGGCGAAGACCCGGCTTTGCCCAGGTTCACCCTGCAACAAGTTGACGGAAGTAACATGTTATTTGTATTTTACCATATTGTTGGCCGGATAGGTGAACTTTCCCAGGTTATTGCGAAGGATGTAGTCAAATTGTTAGACCGCAGGGGATTTGAATGCCACGGGGATGTTTGAAAAAGAATATAAACCCCAGGATGCCGCATTAGAACGCGGCATCCTGGGGTGGCTAGATAGGACTTTTAGCGACTCAAAAATAAACAGCACTATAGAAGTTATCCTTTTGTATCTTAGACGATGGATGGAGAACTTTTTAGTGGTTGCGGATCGTCCTTTGCATATATTGGGTTAGATATTTAAACTTATTTTATACCCAAGAGGGGCTTTGTGGATCAATTGAATCTCATTTCCGAATTGTTCGACGCGTCCCAGTTCACTTTTGACAAAAAAGCAACTTCTATGCTTTCGTGAATCGTTATCATCAATTTCCACATCTACTTCAATATTTATGTGCCCTAATTTATCAATACTTGAAAGTTCCATTGAAAAAGCGGGAGTGTAATTGCCTTTTTTATTCCCAAATTCTAAGTAACATTGTTGATGGGGATTTTGAATGAAATTCTGGATTTTTTCGGACAACCTGATTAAATCCTGCATCTGAATATAACAACCTTGACGGGCGGTTATAAATTCGGACCAACAAATTATTTCGAGTTGTATTAAATCGCCGTCTTCCCATGCTTTTTTAATTTGAATGTTTTCTTTCAATCTATAGCTCTCCTAGCTCACAAATTTAAAATCATCGAATAGGCCTGTTAGTTTATTATAGTCAAAATGTATTACAATTTTAGTTCCATCTGAAGTTTCAATAACGGATTGCATTTTAACCCACCCTTCCAAGCCGGGCCACCTTGAATTGTTCATAGAGACAAGTATTTTGCCTCGTTGGCCCGATATGAAACAACGGTATTTCTCCCCAAATCAGCTGAATTAGGTAAGGTCGAAATGCAAGCTGGTTAAAGAGGTTATGCCCTAAGGCGGCATAACCTCTTGGGATGTCGCCCGGCAAAGCCGGGCGACATAAGCCTACATTAAATACTATTAACTCCACTGATACTCTACTTTAGGTGCTGAAATTTTAATTATACAATCTTCACTATATGCACCTTCCTTATTTACAAGTGCTGCTTCAATAATTACTGTTTTATATCCATAATAGAAGCTAATAGTTTCGATGCTATACTGATGCTGATTTATAAATGCTAAAAACTCCGTATCATAATATTTAGTGCCCTCAACAACTAATCCATCTTTTACTCTTATCTCTGCAACTATATCTGCATCTTCAATGCCTGAAAAAATCACATCACACGAACTGAATTTCATATTCGTGTTGCAATGTAAGTCACGATAGTGCAATATGAACATTTTGTCTTTCAGTTCCAATTGTTTTATTCTTTGATCGTGCATAGAATTTAAAACTGGTAATGTTACTAAATCATATTTTTGTACCATATACTATAACTCCTTTCTAGCACTTTAGTTTATGTCCAGGCACCAACCATTGTTGTGTAACCATTCAAGAATTGGTTTTGTCAAATTGGGGGTTCCATGGCTTGCATCATGAATCTTGCCACTTTGTGTAATTGAAGTTCCATCATCAAAATGTATATGTGGCTCTGAATATTGTGCGTCAGGGTTGTCTACTCTTTGAACCCCGCGTGGTGCTTGCCCTTTTTCCACTTGCTTATTCATTTGATTAGGACTGGTTACTTTTGGATTAGTTTCAGAATTCCCCTGAGCTACACCGCTCCCTTGCGCCGTGCTGAATTGAATGTTGGGATCACCGGCAGTGATATTGGCTGTAGCGGAAGCTACCACCGCTACCCCGGCGGTGGCAACCACGGCGCCGCCAACGAGGGCGACCGCGCCGACGGGTATAAGAACACCGGTCGTGGTTACAGCAGCGCCGCCGCTGGCGATCGCGGAGCCGCCCATGATTCCAAGGAACCCGGCCACCAGTGCCGCGCCATGCCCCACGATGCGCCCGGCAGCAAGCGGCTGGAAGTAAAATGTTATTTGTATTTTACCATATTGCTGACCGGATAGGTGAGTTTTCTTATGTTATCGCGGAGGATGTATTCAAATTGGTAGACCGCAATGGACTGAGGCATTTGAACAAAAATATAAAAACAAGGATGCCGCATTGGAACGCGGCATCCTTGTTTGGCTAGATAGAATTTTTAGCGACTAAAAAGGAAACAGCACAACAAAACTGTCCCTTTGCGCACGGCACAATTGTTTACTTATAACAATTGAAAATCTGACAGGATTGTTTTAATAAAATTCAAACAATAGATTATTGACACTAAACTCACCCAGCGCTTGTTCAACTTGGGCTTTTAGACAATTATTCCCTAATAGAAAATCCAGGTATTGCTGGATTTTCTTGCTGGATATTTTGCGCTCCGTTTTCAATATTTCAAAATAACAATTCTTTTGTAGTATTATCACATCTTTTGGGATATCACTCACTTTAAATCTACCTGTTTTTCTAAGCAAATATTTTTCAAAGTTAGGAGTATTGACTAAGTGAATATTTAACTCATACTCATATAATTCCATTTGTTTTCCATCAAAAATATAATATGGCGTTATTATACAATCGTCAGTTTCTATATAATCGTCGCCCATTCTTTGTATTACTTTCTGAAATTCTATAAAACTATAAAGTACTTCACTATTAAAACGTTCTGCTACATTTAATGATTTTATAATATTTTGCATGTTTTTCATAGTACACCTCCATTAAGGAATATAAGGATCTACAATACTAGCATCCGGTATCCAAGCTGACGGATTTATATTATTACTAACTTGAACTACTTCTTTCGTTACATCATCTACTATTACATATGAACCATCTTTTGTATAGTATACAGTACAAGGATTTCCTGTAGCTTTATTTGTACTGGTTCTTGTTGTATATGGTGAATCTACAGTATCTCTTACACTTTGTTCGGTCCACCCTCTAGACTTCATCTGATTAGCTAATTTTGGTTCGGGTTTGACATCACTGCCAAATTTGACGTCTTCCCCTTTCGTCTTTCTGGTTCCCGAATTTCCACTACCGCCCCCCTGCGCTGTACTAAACTGAATGTTGGGATCACCGGCAGTAATATTGGCTGTAGCGGAAGCTACCACCGTTACACCGGCGGTGGCAACCACGGCGCCGCCGACAAGGGCGACCGCGCCGGCGGGCGCAAGAACACCGGTCGTGGTTACAGCAGCGCCGCCGGTGACGATCGCGGAGCCGCCAATGATTCCAAGGAATCCGGCCACCAGCGCCGCGCCATGCCCCACGATGCGCCCGGCGGCAAAGGCGTTCTGCTTGCCGAAAGGCGCGGCATACGCGGGCAGCGAGCCGGAAGAAGACCGCTGGGAGGCGGTGAAACCCAGATCGTCCGCTGCTGCGCTGAGGGCTCCGCTCACAAAAGAGGCGGCGTCCAAAAGAGGCTGCGCTACCGTGTAGATCACGGCTTTGGTCACAAACGCCGCGCCGGACAGGATGTTCTTTGTGCTGTCCCACCAGCTGCCCTTGGAGGTCTCTTTTTGTTTTACCGACTGTTTTGCGGCATTTGCCAACAGCGTTTTGTATTGCTGGGTGGTCTTTGCAAAGGTCCCGCTGGCAGCGCTCGGCCTTTGCAGCATGCTTTTGTAATAAAGGCGAATGAACTGATACGGATCGTAAGGGGGCTCCTCGTGGCCGCCTCCATCCCCGCCTCCACCGCCGCCGCCCGAGGGCGCGGCGCTGCCGCCGGAGCTGGAGCCGCCGCCGCTGGGCGTTGGCCTGCTGGGGGCGGGCTTGTAGCTGTCGCGGATGTTGCTGGGGCTGGTGGTGCCGGGGCCGCGTGGGCCGTCCACATCCAGGCGGTGGCCGCTGGGGTCGGCATAGCGCACGGGGTTGTTGTGGGCGTAGGTGTAGCGGTTTTGCGAGATGGGCGTTTTCAGATCGCCCAGGTAGGTGTCGCGGGTGGTGAAGGCGCCGAGCTGGGGGTCGTAGTGCCTTGCGCGCAGGTATTGCAGGCCGGTCTGCGGGGTGTACTGCTCGCCGTTGTAGGCGAAGACCCGATCCTGCTCCGGTTCGCCCTGCAGCAGGCTGCCGTAGGCGTTGTAGCGCAGGGCGGCGGTCACCTTGCCCATGGAAAGGACCTCGCTCACGCTGCCGCGGCCGTCGTAGACATAATATTCCGGCTGCTTTGCACCCGCGGAAACCCGGCTTTCGCGGCCCGCCGCGCCGTACAGGTAGAGATCGCGCACTTGGTTTGCGGCGGCCTGCTCGGCCAGCACCTGCGGGTTTTCCTTGGTGAGGTCGTAGGCATAGAGGGTGGGCTCGTAGTAGACCACCACGATGTCCTGATCATGGGTTTCGCCGGTGGCCGAGGTGCGGGTGACGGTGCGGGGCGCAAGCTCCTGCTGCGTCACGGGCAGCAGGTCGGTGACGGGGCGGGAGAAGGGCGAAAGCTCGGTAATGCTTTGCCACAGGGCGCGGGCAGCCTGCAAAAAGCCCTCGCGGTGGATGGGGGAGAAGCCGCTGGCCGTGTAGGCGGCCACGTAGGCCCAGAGGTTGGGCTCGCTGCGGGTTTCGCTGGTCTGCCAGGGGGCGGTGAACAGGGCGCTGGCGCCCTGAGCGGTGTATTTTTGCAGCACCCGGCGCTTGCTGCTTTGCAGCTTGTATTCCGTGACCTGCTCTGTGCCCGGGCGCTCTTTGCGCAGCAGCTCAAAGGCTTTCAGGCCGTTTGCGTCGTAGGTATAGGCGGCCTGCAGCTCGCCGTTTGCCCGCACGGTTTCCAGCTTGTTGTCCTGGGTGTAGGTGTAGGTGGTGGTAACGCCGCCCTCGCGCTTGCTCGCCAGATTTCCGTCCGGGTCGTAGGCATAGGTGGCGGCGGTGACGCCGTTCACGGTTTTGCGGGTGAGCTGATCCTTCTGGTTGTAGTAATAGCGGGTGGTGGAGGCGACAACGCCGTTTACAAGGGTCTGCTCGCCGCTTTTGTTGCCGAAGGCGTCGAAGCTGTAGCGGGTGAGGGTGGTGGAGCCCGCCTGGGTTCTTTCCTCGCTGGCGATCTCGCCAGCCGGGGTATAGGAATAGCGGGTTTCGCCGGCGCCGCCCGCGCCCTGCCGCAGCTCGGTGAGAGCCTGGCCCGCCGCGTCGTAGGTGTATTCGCAGCGGGAAACAAGCGCGCCCGCCGCGGTGCGGGTTTCGGTGCGCTCCACCTTGCCCAGGGGGGTGTAGGAGGTTTCGGTGACGGCGCCGTCCGGCCGCTGCTCACGCACCAGCTGGCCGGCAGCGTCGTATTCGTAGGTGGTAACGCCCGCGGCGGCGGTGAGCTTTACCAGCCGGTCCAGCAGATCATATTCATATTCTACCACAGATCCGTCGGGATAGGTGAGTTTTGTAACGTTGCCGAATACGTCGTATTCGTATTCCAGCTGGTAGCCCGCGGTGGACCTGACCGCCGCGAGGGCGCCGGTCTCGGTGTAGGTGTAGCCCGCGGAGCCCAGCTTATCGACCAGCTGGGTCACGCGGCCGGAGGGGTCGTATTGGGCGCGGCTGGCCTGGGCCGTGCCGAAATCGACCCCAATGCGGTTGCCCGCGGGGTCGTAGGTATAGCTTACCTGTTTGCCGCTGGGCGAAGTGCGCGCGGCAAGCCAGCCCTCGGGGGTGTAGGAGAAGGTCTCCCCGCCGCCGGAGGCGCTGCCGCCCACGCCCAAAAGGTCGCCGGCGGCGGAGTAGCGGTATTCGGTGAGCTTTTGCCCCGCGGGGTCCGCGCCCAGCTGGGCGGGCCGGTCGGTGGCGGTATAGGCCGCGGTGAGCAGGCCGCCCATTTGGCTGTAGGTGTAGCGGGTGGTGCGCCCGTCCGGCGCGATGACCTTGGCGAGCCGGGCCATGGTGTCGTATTCGTAAAGGGTGGCCTGCCCCAGGGGATCGGTGACCTTGGTCTCGCTGCCGTAGGCGTCGTATTCATAGCGGGTCACACCGCCGCCGGGCTGGGTGATGGAGGCGGTAAGGCCCAGGGCGTTGTAGGTATAGGCGGTTTGGCGGGCCAGGGGGTCGGTTTCGGTGAGGGGCTGGCCGTCCTTGTTATAGGTCCAGGCGCGCAGGCCGCCCAGGGGGTCGGTGACGGTGAGCTGGTTGCCTGCCGGGTCGTAGGTATAGGAATACAGGCGGCCGGTGTCGTTCAGGGTGAGGATGCGGCCCGCCGGGTCGTAGGTGTAGGCGATGCTGCGGCCCAGGTTGTTTTCGCGCAGGGTCACGCGGCCCGCGGCGTCGTATTCATAGCGGGTGGAAAGGCCGGTCTCGGTGGTTTCGGTGGAAACCCGGTCGTAGGCGTCGTAGGTGTAGGCGGTGAAGCCGCCGCCGGGGGCGGTCTGTTTGGTGAGGCGGCCGAACGGGTCGTATTCCCAGCCGGTCACCGCGCCGGCGGAGGTCTCGGTGCGCAGCAGGTTATCCCGCTCGTCGTAGGTGAAGCGGGTCTCGAGCCCGCGCAGGGTGGTGGAGGCCAAAACGCGGCCGCCCAGGTCGTATTCGGCGGTGGTTTTTGCGCCGCTGGGATAGGTGGTGGACAGCAGGTTGCCCAGCAGGTCGTATTCATAGCGCAGAACGCCGCCGTCCGGCGCGGTGACGGAGGCCACCTGGCCCGCAAGGGTGTAGGCGTATTGGGTGACGGCGCCGTAGGGGTCGGTGGTGCTGAGGAGCCGGCCGTTTGCATCGTAGGCGTGGGTGGTCAGGTTACCCGCGCCGTCGGCCTCTTTTACAAGGCGGCCCAGGGCGTCGTACTCACAGGCGCGGGCGACCCCCTCGGGCGTGGCGGAACGGCTCAGCCGGCTCATAAGGTCCAGCGTATAAGTGGTAACGCCGCCGTTGGGGTCGGTCTCGGAAATCAGCTCGCCGTCGCAGTTGTAGGCGCGCTTTGTGACCGCGCCCAGCGGATCGGTGATGGACACCAGCCTGCCGGCGCCGTCGTAGGCGTATTTGGTAACCTGGCCCAGCAGGTCGGTGATCTGGACGGGGTTGCCGTCGCCGTCGTTTTGGTAGGTGGTGGTCTTGCCGTCCCACCGGGTGGCGGCGATGAGGAAGCCCGCTTTGTCGTAGGTGTAGCGGGTGGTGCGGCCCTGGGGGTCGGTTTCGGCGGTCACACGGCCCAGCAGGTCGTATTCGTAGCGGGTGGTATCGCCCGCGGGGGTGGTGACGCCGGCCAGGTTCAGGGCCTGATCGTAGGTATAAAGGGTGGCCCGGCCCAGGGCGTCGGTATAGCGCACCAGGCTGCCCCTGGCGTCGTATTCGTAGTGTTCGTGCTGGCCGGCGCTGTTGTAGGCGTGGGTCATGCGGCCCAGCAGGTCGTACTCGAAGTGCAGCACCAGCCCGCCGGGCTGGGTGATGCTGGTGAGCCAGCCCGCCTTGTTGTAGGTGTAATAAATGGAGGAGCCGTCCGGGTAGGTGATACGGGTGTTGTTGTCGTCGTTGTCGTACTCGTAGCGGGTCACGCCGCCCAGCGCGTCGGTCTTTTGGGTCAGGTTGCCGTCGGCGTCGTATTCATAGGCGGTGATCCCGCCAAAGGGGTCCACCTCCTGCGCCACGCGGCCCGCTTTGTCGTACACCACGCCGTAGACCGCGCCGTTGGCGTGGATCTCCTTCACGGGGCGGTTCATGCCGTCGTACTGGAAGGTGGTGGCAAAGCCCGCGCCGTCGGTGACCTTGGTCAGGTTGCTGTTGCCGTCGTATTCATAGCGGCGGGTGGCGCCGGTGCGCCCGGTCTCGGCGGTGGTCTGGCCCAGCAGGTCGTAGGAGAAGGTGGTCTTGCGGCCCAGGGGGTCGGTGACCGAGGAAAGGCGGCCCCACTGGTCGTAGCTGTAGCTGGTTTTGCCGCCCAGGGCGTCGGTTTCGGTGAGCAGGCTGCCGTCCGGGGTATAGGTATAAACGGTGGTTTGGCCGGTGCTGAGGGATTTGGTTAAAATATTGCCGCTGCCGTCGTAGGTGTAGGTGGTGGTGACGCCGCGCTCGTCGGTGGCCGAGAGCAGGCGCTTGCGGTCGTCGTAGGTATAGGTGAGGACTGTGCCGTCCTCCAGGGTCTGGGTGAGCAGATTGCCCGCCGTGTCGTAGGTGTACAGGGTGGTGCGGCCCAGCTTGTCCACCTTTTTGGTGAGCTTGTTCAGCTTGGCGTCGTATTCATAGGTGGCGGTCTGGCCGTCCGGGTCGGTCTCGCGCAGGATGTTGCCCCGGGCGTCCCGCACCACGCTTGCGGTGCGGCCCGCGGCGTCGGTCACGCCGGTCTCGCGGCCGTGGCAATCGTAGGAATAGCGCTTGGTGCTGCCGGTGGGGTCGGTGTAGGTGAGGATGCTGCCCGCGGCGTTGTAGGTGTATTCGTGCCGCGCGCCGTCGGCGGTGATTTTTACCGCGATCTTTCCGCCCGGGGTGTATTGGGTCTCGGTCACGCCGCCCTTGGCGTCGGTCTCCTTTACAATGCGGCCCAGGGCGTCGTATTCCAGGGCGGTGAAGCTGCCGTCGGGCCGGTCCACGCGCAGGACCCGGCCCGCAGCGTCGCGGGTGTAGGCGGTAACGGCCCTGTCGATCTCGCTGGCAACCAGGCGGCCCATCGGGTCGTAGGAGTTGAGGGTGACCGCGCCGTCCGCGCCGGTGACGGACGCGGGGGAATCGCCGGAATCCGCATAGGTGTACGACATAACGGCGCCGGAGGCGCTTTGCTGGGCCACCAGGCGGCCCAGGCCGTCGTAGGCCATGATTTCGGCGCTGCCGTCCGCATAGATGATCCGGGTATTGTTGTGGGCAGCGTCGTATTCGTAGCGGGTCACGCCGCCCTGTTCATCCGTGACGCTTACAAGGTCGCCGGAGGCATTGTAGGCGTTGATCACGCTGCTGCCGCCGGGGTAGGTGGTGGTGAGCAGCCGGCCCGCGGCGTCGTAGGTGTGGCGGGTGGTCTGACCGGCGAGGTCGGTCTGAACGGCGGGGCCGGCCTCGGCCAGCAGCTGACCGGCGTCGCTCCACTCGCGGGTCTCGGCGGTGGAATCCGCGTACAAAATGCCGGTCACGAAGCCCCGGGCGTCCACCGTGTAGAGGGTGGCGAGGGGGTCAAAGCCGGGGCCGGAAAGGGTGCAGACCGTGCGGCCGGTTTCGTAGGTGAAGCCGCAGACCGCGCCGTCCGCATCGGTGAAGCTGGAAACGCGGCCGTCGGCGGCGTAGCGGGCCGAGAACGCGGCCTTGCCCAGCGCGCTGGTCACACCGCTTAGGCGGCCATCCGTATAGGCATAGGCGGTAACGGCGCCGGTCTGGTCGGTAAAGGAGGCGGGATAGCCTTCCGGCGTGTAGGAATAAGACAGCGAGGCGCCGCCCGGCAGGGAAAGCTCCACAGCGCGGCCCCGGCGATCCAGCGACAGGGCAATGGTGCGGCCGCCCCGGGTGGTAAAGCCGGTGAGCGCGCCGGCGGGCGAGTAGGCGAGGGTGTACAGGGGGCCATACCGGTCGGCTGCCGAGAGCAGGCGGCCGAAAGCGTCGAAACGCCAGGTTTCCTGCGCGCGGTTCGTTAAGCGGAAGCCCCCGGTTTCGGGCCGCAGCACATAGCCGCTTGCGGCATGGGTAAAAATGCCGCCGGAGGGGGCGAGGGTGAGGGCGCGGCCGTCCGGCAGAAGGGCCAGATAAGAGCCCGAGGAAAGAGCAAGGAGGCGCACGTCCAGCGGGGAGGCGACCCCCTTGCCAAACAGGCCCGGAAGGCCCAGCGCCCCGCTGTTCCAGGTGCGGGTGAGCGAAAAGCCGGTGTATTCTTCCAGGGTAAGGTCGGTCTGCTGCCACAGAAGGCCGCCGGTCGCCAGGTCCACGCTGTTTTGGGCAAACTCGGCGCCGGGCCTGCGGCCCAGCAGGGCCGCTGCGGGAAGCTGCTCCGCGGTGAAGGCCGGCACGGGAGCCTGCACGGTAAGAGGGGCGCGCAGGAACAAACGGTCCCCGGCTTTGAGCATACCGTGGGCCGAAAGCCGGTTATCGAGGATCAAATCGCCCGCGTCCACCCCAAAATGGGCGCAGAGGGCCACAAGGTCGTCGCCCGGCTGCACGGTATAGAAGGCGAAGGCCTGGCTGGCCTGGGGCTGCGCCGCCGCCTGCGGCAGGGCCGCGTTTTGGGGCGCGGGCGGAGCCTGGGGCGTTGGAGAGGGCTCGGGTTCCGGGGAGGGCTCGGGTTCCGGGGAGGGCCCGGGTTCCGAGGAGGGCCCGGGTTCCGGAGAGGGCTCGGGTTCCGGAGAGGGCTCGGGTTCCAGGGAGGGTTCGGGTTCCGGGGAAGGCTCGGCCTCCGGGGAGGGCTCGGGTTCCAGGGACGGCTCGGGCCCGCCGGGCTGCGCCTGCAGCGCAGCGGCCGGTTCCGGGGGAACATCGGGCTCAGGCGAAGTTTCCGGCGCAGAAGAAGCTTCCGGCTCCGGGGAAGGCCCGGGCTCAGGCGAAACCTCGGGATCGGGAAGCGGGCCGGGCGCCGGCGGGCTTTCGGGTTCAGGGGACCCGGAAGCCTGTGGAGGCATTGCAGCAGGCAGATCGTTTTGTGCAGAGGGCTGGTACTGCCAGTTCAGCGTAAAGTGATAGAGTACGCCGTCCTGAAAGCCGGTAAAAAGCTCGCTCTGCCAGTTGTCGGTGGCGGCGGCATATTGGTCTGAGCCAAAGCCGGCGCTGTTGGGGTATTGGTAGGAGCCCACGGCGGTGAGGCTTTTTTGAAGGGCGGGCGCGCCGCCCTCCAGCGTGTAATCCAGCCGGGCAAAGCGCCCGGTCACCGCGCCGGTGGCAGGGTCGGTCTGGTCGCGCACATCGCCGCCCACAAACAATCCGTTCACCGCCACCGTGCCGCCCTGCATCTGGGCCAGGGGATAAAGGCGGAAGCGGGCGTCTGTTTGGGGGGCGGCCGCCGCCTGCACCGCGGCGGCACGGGGAGCAAACGCGGCGGGCGCCGGTTCGCCCGCGGTGGGCGGCTGCATGCGGTAGGGTTCGGAAAGGCGCGCCAGCAGCGCGTCCATTTCCGCCTCGGTGAGCGGCACCTGCGGTTCAATGCTGCCGGAATTTACCCCCCGAAGGCCGACGCCCGCCTGATAAGCGGCAAACGCAGGAACGGGGATGGAACATAAAAAGATTGCTGCAAGCAGCGCGCTGAAAAGCCGTTGAACTGTTTTTTTTGACATAAAGGCTCCCTCCTCACACACTTTGCGGGGGCGAATTTACACCAGGGACGGTTCTTGCGAAGACGCAGCGCTTTCGGCTGCCGCCGCCAAGGGGGCGGGGGGCAGCGGGGAAAGCCCGCGGCGCAGGCGCGCAGCCGCAAGCAGCGCGCCCGCCAGATACACGGCACCGGACACAAAGCCCTGAAGCAGGAGCCCCGGCAGCCCCGGAACCCGGGCGCACAGGGGCGCCGCAAGCGCCTCCAGCACGGCAAGGCCCGCCATCCACCCATAAAAATGGATCAAAAGAACGCCGAGCCCGCGCACCATCCCCTGCGGTGCGGCCCAGGCCAGCGCCGCGACCCACGGCAAAGGGAAAAACAGCGCCTGCACCCCAAGCCCCAGCCAGTGGGTGAGGCTCAGGCCGGCGGCCTGGCCGTCCAGGGTTAAAAGCAGCGGCGGCACCGCCAGCAGGAACCCGAAGTACAGCAGCCCGTACAGCGCGAGGCAGGCCAGAAACGAAGCGGCGCCAGCCAGGGCCCGCAGCGCCGCCCAGGAGCGCGCAAGGTAAGATGCGAGAGCCCACAAAAGCCCCCAGAGCGCGAACAGGAAAAGGGCGGCCCCCCACACGGCGCCCGGCCCTGCGGCGGCGCCCTTTTGCAGCGCCCCGCCCAATGCCAGCGAGGCCGCGGCCCCCAGCCCAAAGCTGCACAAGGCGGCAGCGGCGAAAAATACAGGTTTGCGCTGCATGGCAGACATGGAAATGCCCCCTTTTATAAAAATTGTTTCAGGCAAGTGAAGGGCCTGTATCCCGGTATGCGAAAAAATGGCGGAAGGCCCCACAAATTTTTTACTATATAATAAATATATCGTATATTTTGTGGAAATAAAAGGCTTTGGTGGAATTAAAAGAAATAAATAAAAATAATGGGAATTTTTGATGAAAAATAAAATAAGATCAGGAAAAAGGGGGAACCGCATTTATGCCGGGCACAAAAAGGGCCGCGTTACAAAAAAAGACCGCCCTGTGCGGGCGGTCTTGGATAGGAAGTAAAAGGGGGGGAAGGGTCAGCCCTCCCGCGGCTGGTGGTCGAGCTTGGAGAACATGATGGTCTGACTGGAATATAGGCTGGAATAACCGCTGAGCAGGTAACTCACCGCGCACACCAGCAGGTAAAGCAGAAGAGGCTCTGCGCCGAACAGCTCGATGCCTAGGGCAATGCTGGCAAAGGGGCAGTTGGTGACCGCGCAGAAGGTGGCCACCAGCGCCAGGGCGGCGGCAAGGCCCGGGTCGAGGCCCAGCAGCGGGCCGACCAGGCAGCCGAAGGTGGAGCCGATGAAGAAGGTGGGCACGATTTCGCCGCCGCGGAAGCCGCAGCCCAGGGTCACGCCGGTGAGCAGCAGCTTGAACACAAACGCCAGGGGGTGGGCCAGCACCCCCTCGGTGATGGCGGCTTCGATCACGCTCATGCCTGCGCCGTTGTAATCCCGGGTGCCGAACACAAGGGTGAGCAGGATGATGAGCCCCGCGCCCACCAGAATGCGGGCGTACTGGTTTTTCAGGTGGGTCTGGTACAGCTGGCTGGACAGATGCATTACCGTGCAGAACAGGATCCCCACCAGCGCGCAGCCCACGCCCAGCAGCATGGCCCGCCAGGAGTTGCCCCAGCTCAGGGCGGCCGGGGCGTGGATCACAAAGCGCTCGGGCGTGGTGCCCAGCAAAAGCGCGGTGCCGTAGGCCACCAGGCTTGAAAGGGTGCAGGGCAGCAGGGCCGCATGATAGATCACCCCCACGCAGATGACCTCGATGCTGAAGATGGAGGCGGTGAGCGGGGTGCCGAACAGCGCGCTGAACACGCCGCTCATGCCCGCCAGCACCATGAAGTGCTGGCTTGCCTGGTTGAGCCGCAGCTTTTCGCCCAGCCAGCCGCCCATGCTGCCCCCGATCTGAAGGGCCGCGCCCTCGCGGCCTGCACTGCCGCCCAACAGATGGGTGATAAAGGTGGCCATAATAATGAGAGGGGTCAGGCGCAGCGGGGCGCGCTTGCCCTCGCGGGCGCTCTCGATCACGGCGTTGGTGCCCCGGTCGGTGCTCATGCGGCAGATCTCGTATACAAAAACGATCACAAGCCCGCCCACCGGCAGCAGGTATAAAAGCCAGGGGTGGGCCAGGCGCATGTTCGTGGCCCAGCGCACCATGTGGAAAAACACCGCCCCCACCAGGCCGCACAAAAAGCCCATCAGGCTGGAGCAGACGACCCAGCGCAAAAATGTTTCGCTGTAGGGAAACAGCGCCTCGGCAAAGTTTTGCCGTATTTTGTTCCGATACTCGGTCAAAGCAGATTGCACCCCTTAAATATGAAGTTTTCGTGAACACACGTATAGCATTATAGCACGCGGGAAAGGGCAGTCAAGGAATTTGAAATAAAAAGGAAAACGTGGTACAATTACGGCATCCAATGTGCAAAACCAACCGCTGAGGTACGATATACGATGAAACAAGGCTTTCAAAACAGCGAGCAGGCCCGGCAGGTGCTTGCATTTCGCTGCCCCCGCTGGGCGCAGCTGCCCGGCATTGAACTGTATATGGACCAGGTGACGGGCTATATCAACGAGATATTTGCCCCCCTGTGCCCCGACCCGCAGGAAAAGATGCTCACCAAGGCAATGGTGAACAATTATGTGAAGCAGCGGGTGATGGGCCCGCCTCTGAATAAAAAGTACAGCAAGGCACATGTGGCGTATCTGGTGGCGATCTGCGCGCTCAAGCAGGTATTCAGCATCCCCGAGATCGCGCAGCTGATCCGCAGCCAGATCGACCACTGCCCGGTGGAGCAGGCCTACGACTATTTTTGCGAGCAGCTGGAGCGCGCACTGCGCCTGGCCATTGAGGGCGCGCCCGCCCAGCAGGCCCCGCAGGACGAGGGTGCGCTGCTGGTGGTGCGGGTGGCCCAGGCCTATGCGGACAAGGTTTACATTCAAAAGCGGCTGGCGTATGAGGCGCAGCGGGAAGAAGCGGCCCGCCCGCAAAAAAGGGAGAGCGAGCCATGAGCGGTTTTGGGCAGGCCTCGCCCATTCTGGGCGCGGCGGCGGGGGGAACCTTTGGCATCGCGCTTGCCTTACTCAATTGTTTTTTTGGCTATCAATTAAAAAGGTGTGGATCGCCCTGGGGTGTTTTGCGCTGGGCGGCGCGCTTGGGGCCGGTTTGGGGGCGCTGCTGTTTCAGGGAAATCCGCTGGCTTGGACGGGCGTGGCCTTGCTGCTGGGCGTAGTGTTCGCCTGCCTTTCTTTTAAGCTGTATCTGGGCGGCATTTTTGTGCTGTGCTTTATGCTGGGCTGGGTCATCACCCTGCCGTTTCTCAAATTGTACGGAGGGTGGGGCGCCCTGGTATGTGTGGCTGCCGGTCTGACGCTGGGAGTGTTGGGAATCAAATTTGCCAGGCCGGTGCTGATCTTGGCCACGGCGCTGGGCGGCGGCCTTTCGGCGGCGCGCGCGCTGGCGGAGATAGCAGACGCGTTTTTGCCGGAAATCGCTTTGGGCGCGGCGTGGCTGGCGGCGGGCCTTGCACTGGCCGCCCTTGGTGCAGCCTACCAGTTTAAGCACACAAAGCCCGGCGGCTAAGCCGGGAAGCCTTTCCCTTCTCTGCGGCCCAAGGAGGGCGCAGAAAGGGATCGAAACGCAATGTGCTGCCCGAATAAAACCCGCCTGGACGAAAAAGTGCCTGCGAACACAACCGGAAGGCCGGCCCCTGAAAAGGGGCCGGCCTTCCGGTTGTAATAGAAAAAGCGGGGAAGATGGGCGTTCAGGGCAGGTATTTGCCGGGGGTCACGCCCACTTCCTTTTTGAACTTTTTGATGAAGTAGAAATAGTCGTTGAAGCCCACCGCTTCGCTGATCTCGGCAAGGCTGAGGGAGGTGGTCTTGAGCAGCTCTTTGGCCTTGTTGATGCGCAATTCGGTGACGTATTGGGTATAGGTGAGGCCGGTTTCGCCGCGGATGAGCTGGCTGACGTAACAGGCGTTCAGATGAAAGTGTTCCGCGATTTTTTTCAGCGAGAGATCCTTTTCGTAATTTTCCTCGAGATACCGCAGGATGGGCAGAAAGCTGCCCGAGGCGCCGGAGGGGGCCGGTTCCGGGCGGGGCAGCGCCGCGGGGGAGATCTCGGCCGCAAGGCTTTGCAGCAGGCAGGAGAGGTTTTCGTGGTCGGCCGCCAGCTGTTCAAAGCCGTAGAGCATGCGCTCGCCGTGCTCGGCCGCGCCGCCGAAGGCGGGGCAGGCGGCCACCCGGTTGCAGAAAACGAACGCAGACTGGATGTTGAAAATCAGGCTGCAATCGGCATGGGCAAGCTCTTCCAGCAGGGCTTTGAGCTGCCCCGGGTGCTGGGAAGCGCTTTCCAGCCGGGCAAAGGCCTCGTCCGCCAGGGGGCCGGCGACCAGGGAGCCGCACAGGGTGGGGCGCCCGCTGACAAAAAACTGAAAGGCCATGGCCAGCGCGTTTTCCACCGCGCCGTTCAGGCGCTCAAACCCGCAAGGCTCCGGCGGCATGCCGATCCCGCCGCGCCCTTCGGCATAGGCGATGATGCGCTCGGCGGCTGCCCGGTCGAAGGGGCGGGAGGAAAAATAGAGGTACTTGTGCTTGCCGAGCTTGTAGCTCAGCTGGGCGGCAAGCGGTTTTTCGATGTTGTGCACCCCCACCGAGGCGGCCACATGGACCCCGGCGGAGCAGAGCCCCAGCTCGCGGAACGCGGCGCGGACCTCGTGCGGGGCGCCGTCCTCGATCAAATCCAGCAGCGCGTCGCCGTCCGAGGCTTTGCTTTGCAGCGCGCTGCGCACCGCGGCGCGCAAAAGGCCGATCAGATCACCGGTGTCGATGGGCTTTAAGCAGTAGCCCAGCACCTGGAGCTCGATGGCCTTTTTGGCATAGGCGAAATCCTGGTAGCCGCTGAGAATGATGAGTTGGGTGCGGGGGTTTTGTTCGCGCAGCTTTTGGCAGAGGGCCAGGCCGTCCATGCCGGGCATGCGGATGTCGGTGATGACCACGTCCACCGGAAGGCGGCGGGCAAGGCTGAGGGCCTCGGCCCCGGTTTGGGCGGTGCCCGCAATCTCGAGCCCCAGCTGCAGCCAGGGAATCGCCGTTTGCAGGTGGCGCAGCACCTTGGCCTCGTCGTCGGCAAGCAATACTTTCAGCACAGTGGTTCCTCCTTTTCCGGCAGGGCCGCGGGCAGGGTGAGGATCTGCCGCGTGCCATCGCCCGGTTTGCTCTCGATCCGCAGCCCGTAGCCCGCGCCATAGCGAAGCCGAACCCGGCAGGCCACGTTCAAAAGGCCGATGTGATCGCCCTGGGCGCCGGCGGGCGGGTTTTGCAGGAGCGCCTGCAGCCGGGCCAGCTCGGCCGGGGGGATGCCCACGCCGTCGTCGTATACGCTTACCACCAGGGCGGCACCCTCGATGCGGGCGCCGATGTACAGGGTGCCCGCACCGGCTTTTGGCTCGATGCCGTGGCGGACCGCGTTTTCCACAAGCGGCTGCACCAGCAGCTTCATGACCGGCACGGCCAGGGCGTTTTCACGGGCGCTGCAGATCACGTTCAGCCGGTCGGCAAAACGCAGCTGCTGCACCGTGAGGTAGGCTTTTACCGTTTCCAGTTCCTGGCGCAGCGGCACAATGGCGCCGCCCTTTACGTTATACCGGAACAGCTTGCCCAGGGCGTTCACCGCGTCGCTGATCTCGCCGACGCCCCGCTCGGCGGCCAGTGCGTTGATGGATTCCAGTGCGTTGTACAAAAAGTGGGGGTTGATCTGGCTGCGCAGAAAATCCAGTTCGGCCTGCTTTTTGCCCAGCTCGGTTTCGTACAGGGTCACGGTGGTTTCGTGCAGCTCCTGGGAGAGCTGGGCCTGGCGCTGGAGCAGCTCGTAAAACGAGCGGTTGAGGTTCTGCACTTCCTCGCAGCCCTGCAGCGCAAGCGCCTCTTTGGGGGCGGCGGGGGGGCTGTTGCGGATGCGCACGATGTAATCGGCCAGCTTTTGAAGCGGGGTGACCATGCTTTTGAGCAGAAAGCGCATAAGCAGCGCCAGCAGAAAGAACACGGCGATGGCAATGGCCAGAAACACGGTGATGGCCCGGTTCACATCGCGGGTGAGCAGGGCCTGGTCCAGCGCGCTGATGATGTACAGGTCGGTGCCCTCGATGCGGGTGGTGTATACGTCGTAGCCCTGGAGCTTTTGCAGGTAGGCGCCGCCTGCGGCGGGGCCGCCATCATGCCATTGGGACAGGATCTCCCGGCACTGGGCCTGCGGGCAGTTGAAGGAAAAGGAAGCGCCGCTGGCGCTTTTCAGGATAAAATATGTGCCCAGCGTTTCATCTGTGGGCAGGGTGACCGGGGATTTGCGCAGGTCCAGCGAAAGAAAGATCGTGCCTAGAAAGCGCCCGTAGGAGCGGTTGTTGTGCATGCCGTACATGTTGCGAGCAAAGACCAGGCGCACCTCGTCATTCCTTTTCAGCGAGGTAAGGGGCGAGGGCTGCAGGCCAAAACAGCGGGTGTCGTAGGTGTTTTCCATCTGGGCGCAGAAGCCGCGCAGGGTGGCGGGGTCAAAGTAGTTGGACCAGCTGATCTCGGGCGAGACGAGGGCGATGTCGGCAATGTCCTCGTTCATGATGGAGTAGGAGGAAAACTGCACCAGCAGGGAGTTGATGTATTCGGGAGTGTTTTCGGAATAGGGCGAGAGCAGCAGCCGCTCAATGTTGGGGTCGAACATCAGGTTTACAAAAATAGAGTCGGCCCGGCGCAGGATGTACTGGATCTCGGACTCGAAACGGCCTGCGGTGTCCTGCGCGTAGGAGGCGGCGCTTTTGATCATGAGCCGGTAGATGAAGCCGTAGCAGATCACCGCGAGCACCAGGGTAAGGGTGAGCAGGCAATACAGCACCAGCTTGAACTGCTTGAGGATGGATTGCTGAAAGATCTTTTTCATGGGCACACCCCTTTCGCTCTGGTAAAAAGTATAACACAGGACTGGGGCCGGGAATATGGAAAAAGCCGGTGCGCCACCTAAAAATTCTCCATAAATGCAGGGAAAATATAATTTTTGAACATAAATTGTGATCGAAATGAAAAATAAACAGGGCAAAGTGTTTGGTTTCGTCCATACCAATTCTGCGGCCGGGCAGGTATACTGCAATTGTGAGAACAACGAAAGGGCCGGGTCGCAATGAGAGAACAGACACTGGAAAGAAAGCTGCGCCGCGCACAGCTGTGGAAGCGGATCAAAAACGATCGACTGTTGTATTTAATGCTGATCCCCATATTGGCGTGGTACCTGATCTTTTGTTATCTGCCCATGGGGGGCATTACCCTGGCGTTCCGCAACTACCGCTATGACACCGGCCTGTGGCACAGCCCCTGGGTGGGCTTTGACCATTTTAAAACCATGTTCGGCGACGCGGAGTTCTGGCGGGCCTTCAAAAATACCATTGTTTTCAGCCTGGGCAAGCTGGCGTTCCATTTTCCGGTGCCCATTCTTGTGGCGATTTTGCTGAACGAGATCCGCCACCCGCGGGTGAAGAAGTTTTTTCAGACGGTGTTTACCTTTCCGCACTTTATCTCCTGGGTGGTGCTGTCCGGCATTTTGATCAACATGTTTGCCAGCAACGGCATTGTGAATCAGCTTTTGGGCACGCTGGGGCTGGAGCAGGTGGCGCCGCTGATGAGCCTGAGCTCCTTCCGGCCGTTCATCTGGGTGTCGAATATCTGGAAGGAGTTCGGCTGGGACTCGATCATCTACATGGCGGCGCTCACCGGCATTGACCCCCAGCTTTACGAGGCGGCGGGCATCGACGGCGCGAACCGGCTGCAAAAAATGCTGCATATCACCTGGCCGGGCATCCGCAGCACCGTTTGCATCATGCTGATCCTGCAGGTCGGCGGCATTATGAGCGGGGCCTCGTTTGACCAGGTGTTCAACCTTTACAGCGCGCCGGTGTACCCGGTGGCCGACACCATCGACACCTTTGTGTACCGCAAGTCGTTTATGCTGGGCACAAACTTTGGCTACACCACTGCGGTGGGGCTGCTGAAATCGGTGATCGGGGTGGGGATGATCTGGGGCGCCAACAAAATCACCACCAAAATGGGCGAGGACGGGTTGTTCTGAAAGGAGGCCGCAAAGATCCATGATAAAAAAGAAGAAAAAGCTTTCGGCCTTTGAGGTCGTGTTATACGCGGTGTTTGGGGTGCTGGCCCTTGTGACCCTGTACCCGTTTTACAACGTGCTGATCGTGTCGCTTTCCAACACGGTGACCAGCGCCCGGTACTCCCCCTACTTATACCCCCATGTGCTCGACTTTACCGGCTACAAGGCCATTATAAAAGACATGTACTTTTTCAAATCGCTGGGCACCACCGTGTTCGTGACCGTTGTGGGCGTTGCGCTGAACATGACCTTTTCGGTGGTGGCCGCCTATGTGCTGAGCAAAAAGCGGCTGGCGGGGCGGAACTTCTTTTTAAGCATGATCCTGTTTACCATGCTGTTCTCGGGCGGGCTGATCCCCACCTACCTGGTGGTGTGCCAGCTGCACCTGGACAACACGGTGTGGTGCATGATCCTGCCCACCATGATCAGCACCTATTACCTGATTATTATGAAAAACTACTTTGCAAGCCTGCCCCCCAGCCTGGAGGAGGCGGCCCGCATTGACGGGGCCAACGAATTCACGGTGCTGGCGCGCATTTATGTGCCCATCTCGAAGCCTTTCATGGCCACCTTTGCGCTGTTTTACGCGGTGGAGCGGTGGAACGGCTGGTGGGAGGCCTTCCTTTACATCAACGACAAGAACATCAAGCCCCTGCAAATTTATCTGCGGGATGTGCTGGTGAGCTTTAATACCCAGCTGGGCAGCCAGGCGCAGTCCATGCTGAGCGGCACCAAGGTGTTCGTGCAGTCGGTGCAGATGGCGGCCATTATTGTGACCATGGTGCCCATCATCTGCGTGTACCCTTTCCTGCAGAAATATTTTGTAAAAGGGGTGATGATCGGCTCGGTGAAGGAGTAACGCCCGGTGCGGGCGGTTTTCAACGGCTTTCGCCGCGCACACCAGCGCGGCGGTGTGATATACTGACCATAAGAAAAGGAGAAGAACCATGAAAAAAGCAAATCGTTTTCTTGCGCTTGGCCTGAGCGTGGCCATGGCTGCCGGGCTGCTGGCCGGCTGCGGCGGCGCCGGCTCGACCCCCGCAGGGTCTGCGGCAGACCCTGCTTCCGGCACAGATGCCGGAAGCAAAGCGCCTGTTGAGGTGTCCATCGCCATTTGGGGCGTGGAGGAAGCACTTTCCAACCCGGACGACCCCGTGCTCAAGCAGATCGAGGAGAAGACCGGCGTGAAGCTGGTGCCCCAGAATGTTACCTGGGACGACTCGGAGCAAAAGATCCAGCTGTGGGCCACCAACGGCCAGCTGCCCGACATTTTTGCCGGCGACTTTGTGGCAAAATCCTTCTATGGCAACTGGATCGAGCAGGGCGTGATCCGCGCGCTGCCGGAGGATCTTTCGGCCTACCCCAACCTGGCCGAGCACATGCAGATGGAGCGCGCCCAGGCCGCCGCCCGTGACGGCAAGCTGTACATGATCCCCCGCACCACCTACGGCGACATCAGCTACAGCGTGCTGGACCGCAACGTGGTGTATCGCTGGGACCTGGCCCAGGCCGCCGGCGTGACCAAGGAGCCCGAGACCTATGAGGAGTTTGCCGACATGATCAAACGGATCGTGGCCGCCGACCCCGAGGGCAAGCACATTTCCGGCATGACCCAGGCCCTGCCCGAGCTGATCGGCGGGTTTGTGTATCCGTATGCCGGCATCATCGACAAAAAATGGGTGGCCGACGCGAGCGGCAAATTTGCCCCCAGCTATTTTGCAGACCGGGACGCTTTGGTGAGCGCCATGCAGTTTGCCCGGGATCTGTACACCGAGGGCGTGATCGAGAAGGACATCGCCCTGGCGAAGCTGGAAACCAGCAAGGAGAAGTACCTGCAGGGCCAAAGCGCCGCCATGGTGTTCGCCTGGTCCGGCCCCGCCGGCCTGGAGAGCAACATCGGCCGCGATTACGATGAGCTTTACGGCGCGGGCAGCTTTTTGGAAAACAACCGCATTGCCAAGCTGTACCCCTCGGCCGACGGCAACCGCTACTACTTTGTGGACACCGAATCCTGGTCCGAAAGCTATATCTCCGCCAAGGTGGACGACGAAAAGATGGCCGCGATCTGCCGTTTGTTCGACTACCTGTATTCCGAAGAGGGCAGCCGCCTTGTGTTCTGCGGCTTTGAGGGCGAGGACTACGATGTGAAGGACGGCAAGGTGGTCATGCGCGAGGGCGTGAACCCCACCGAGAAGTATACCTACTGCAACTCGAACTCCAACCTGACCAGCTTGGCCATGTGGAACCCGGAATCTTGGGATACCAGCTTCCCCTCGGCCATTTCGCCCGCGTACCGCGCCCTGAACGAGGCGCGCCACGAAGACGCGGTGAAGAACGGCACCCTGCCCGCCTATTACGACGGCGTGCTGTTCCTTTCGACCCCGCTGAAGGACGCCTTTACCTACAGCACCAACGACGACCTGCTGCAGATCATGATGGGCACCGACCCTGTGGAAAAGATGGTGGACGATCTGCTGGCCTCTTATGAGGGCAAGGGCCTGTCCGCCATGCTGGACGAGGTGAACGCCAAGGCCGCCGAATTGGGGATCAAGGCGAAGTAAAAAGGATATCCTTTAAAACCCACCACCAAAAAAGAATGAGAGCGTGGGCAGGGCTGCCGGCCCTGCCCACGCTTGTTTTATGGAGAGAAACGCGTATGGAACAAACCGTGTTTGAGGGCGCGATCAGCGCCCGGGAGGAGTTTTTTTACCCGGACACCGCCCGAGGCCCGCTGCCGGCCGGGCTGCGGCTGGCCATGCCCCTGAACGGCCGGCCGGGGGTGCAGCTTTTGCTGGCGGCCGGCAAGAGCGCGGTGAAAGCCGCGCTGGAAAGCGACAGCTTTACGCCGGAGTTTTTTGCGATGAAGGCCGTTCCCGTGGAGTATAATACCGGCGACGGCACCCAGCAGGGGGGCGCCATGGTGCTGGCCGAGCGCCCCGGCGAAAAACCGGCCTATGCCACCCGGCTGGCGCCTTTTTGGGTGTACGACTGCCTGAAGCCCGCGCCAACAGGGGAGATCGAGACTGAAAACGGGCTTGCGGCGCTGTATGTTTGCCTGTGCCCCAAGCCGGGGCTTGCGGCGGGGGAACACACGGCGGTGCTGCGCCTTGGGGAATACCGGTGCACCCTGCGCGTGCGGGTGTACGGGACGGCGATCCCGCAGGACGCGTTCCCCGTGACCAACTGGTTCAGCCAGGAGGCGATCTGCCGCTTCCATGGGGTGGAAAAGGGCACCCCGGCCTTTTACGACATGGTGCGGCAATACGCCCGGGCCATGCGGCGGATGCACCAAACCATGTTTTACATTGAGCTGGACGACGCCTGCGTTGCCGCGCGGGAGCCGTACCAGTTCGACTTTGAGTACCTGTGCCCCATGATCGAGAGCTTTTTTGCCGAGGGGATGCAGCGCATGGAGCTGGGAACCCTGTTGAGCCGCGGCTTTTTGCCGGGCGGCGCGCCGGACATGTACACCGACTCGTTCAAATGCGCCATGGCGCCCGAGCTGCCCATCGACAGCCCCGAGGGCTATGCGGTGACCGTGCGGTTCGTGCAGGCGCTGGCGGAGTTTTTGACCCGGCACGGCTGGCAGGACAAGGTGCTCTTTCACATCCACGACGAGCCGGACATCCACTTTAAGGATCAGCACACCCTGAACGCCCGCAAGCGGCAGTATTATCTGGCGGCAGGCATTCTGCGCAAGTATCTGCCCGGGGTGCGGGTGATCGAGGCGGTGGGCTCGGCCGAATTCCGGGGCGGGGTGGACATTTGGGTGCCGGGCACCCCCGGCTACGAGGAGAACCAGGCCGCCTTCGACGGGCTGGCCGCGCTGGGCGAGGAGGTCTGGGGGTATGTGTGCTGCGGGCCCGAGGGGAACTGGCTGAACCGCTTTTTGGATTTTGCGCTGCTCAAGGGGCGGCTGCTGTTCTGGGGCTGCGCGGCGAACCGCCTGGGGGGCTTTCTGCACTGGGGCTTCAACCAGTTCGCCCCGGGCATGGACCCCTTCCGGGGCACCAGCTGCCCAAACCCCACGGGCATCGGCACGAATTTCCCGTGCGGGGACGCCTTTGTGGTGTATCCGGGCACGGACGGACCCTGGCCGGGCATGCGCATGGAGGCGGCCCGGCGGGGCGCGGAGGACGCAGCCCTGCTGGCGCTGCTGCGCGGGCGGGACCCGGCGGCGCACGACGCGCTGGCAGCCCGGGTGTTTGTGAACAACCACCAATACAACGACGACCCGGCGGTGTTTGAGCAGGTGTACGAGGAGCTGCTGCGGGCGCTGGAAAAACAGGAGGCTGGGGCATGAAGCAGGTAACGGCGGTGCTGGTCGGCGCGGGGGCGCGGGGGCAGGTCTATGCCGAATATGCCCGGCAGCACCCGGAGGAGCTCAGGATCGTGGCGGTGGCCGAACCGCGGCAGGACCGGCGGGAGCTGGCGTGCCGGGCGCACGGTGTTGGGCCGGAGCGCAGCTTTTCCAGCTGGGAGCCCCTGCTGGAAAAGCCCCGTATGGCGGACGCGGCGCTGATCTGCACCCTGGACGGGCTGCACACCGCCCCGGCCCTGGCGGCGCTGGAAAAAGGCTACCACGTTTTGCTGGAAAAGCCCATGAGCAATTCCGAGGCGGAGTGCAGGGCCATTGCCGCCGCGGCCGAGCGGGGGGGCCGGGTGCTGTGCGTGTGCCATGTGCTGCGCTATACCCCGTTTTATGCCACACTGAAACGCCTGGTGGACGAAGGGGCGGTGGGCGAGGTGGCGGCCCTGGCGCAGATCGAGAACGTGGGGTATTGGCACCACGCCCACAGCTTTGTGCGGGGCAACTGGCGCAGCGGGGCGGTTTCGCCCATGATCCTGCAAAAGAGCTGCCACGACATGGACATTCTGCTGTGGCTGGTGGGGCGGCGCTGTGAGCGGGTGGCGAGCTTTGGCAGCCTGCGGCACTTCGACGCGGCCCACGCCCCCAAGGGCGCGCCCGCCCGCTGCCTGGACGGCTGCCCGGCCAGCGGCAGCTGCCCTTATTACGCGCCGCGCATCTATTTGACCGAAAACGTGGGCTGGCCCACGGACATGCTCACCACCGACCTGAGCCGCGAGGGCAGGGAAAAGGCGCTGCGGGAGGGGCCGTACGGCCGGTGCGTGTACCGGTGCGACAACGACGTGGTGGACCGGCAGGTGGTGAACCTGGAGTTTGAGGGCGGGGCCGTGGCCAGCTTTGCCATGACCGCGTTTACCACCGATATGGCGCGCCAGCTGAAAATCACGGGCACCGGGGGGCAGATCACGGCGGATATGAACACCGGGCGGATCAGCCTGCACCGCTTTGGGCAGGCTGATCCGCAGGTGATCCCCGTGGAAGCGCCGCCCGAGACCAACAATTACGGCCATGGCGGCGGCGATTATTACCTGATGCGGGATTTTGTGCGGGCCGTGCGGCAGGGGGGAGCGCAGACGCTTTCTTCGGCGCAGGCTTCGCTGCAAGGGCACCTGATCTGTTTTGCAGCCGAGCGCTCACGCCTTTGCCACACCGTGGAGGAATTGTAAAAACGCGCCCGGGGCGCGAAGAGAACCATAAAACGAAAGGAGTTTACACATGTTTTTTAAGGCAAACATTACAAAGCGCGCGGTTTCCGCGGCGGTCTGCGCCGGCCTGCTGGCCTGCACTGTGGGGCCGAGCGCGGCGCTTGCGGCCGACACACCGCCCAGCCCCCTGGAAAAAGCGGGCTGGAACCTGGTGCTGAGCGAGGAGTTCAGCGACCCGGTGCTGAACCCCACGCTCTTTTCCGACTCGTATCTGCCCCACTGGACCACCCAGGAGCAGAGCCTGGCGCATTACGATGTGACCGACGGCATTCTTTCCCTCAAGATCGAAAAGGATACCCAGGGGCCCTGGTGGCACGGCAGCGACATTCAAAAGGTGTCCAGCATCCAGACCGGCATGCGCGACGGGATGCATCTCTTTTGGGACAGCTGCTATATCACCGGGCATCACCGGGCGGTCACGAATTTTGAAACAAAGTACGGCTATTTTGAACTGCGCGCCCGGGTGCCGCACGACGGTGGGCTGCACAGCGCCTGGTGGATGATCGGCAACGAGGAGCACCCGGGCCGGAACGCGGAGCTGGACCTGTTCGAGATCTGCGGCCCGGACTGCGGCAGCAAAAAGAGCCGGGTGCGGGTGTCGGTGCATCCCTGGGATGACCCCAACCTGAAGGAGCAGAGCCTGGACTATTACCCTGCCTGCGATGTTTCGCAGGACTTTCATGTGTATGGGTTTGAGTGGCTGCCCACCGGAATGAAATTTTATTTTGACGGGCAGCTGGTGAAGGAAACGGCCCAATCGCCGAACTATAAAATGGCCACCTTTTTGGGGATCTACGAGAACAACGCCCCACTTTGGAGCGGCACCATCGACCCGAATGGGGTGTACCCCAAGCGGTTTGAGGTGGACTATTTCAGGGTATACAAAACGGATGAGATGCTGGCCCAGGAGGCCGCGGAGGCCGCTGCCCCCGCAGAGGGGCAAAACCTGGCGCCCTTTGCCGTTGCGGGCGGCGGGCAGGACTGGAAATGGACCAGCCCGCCCAGCAACATGATCGACTGCGACCCGTATTCCGCATTGCAGAGCAAGGACAACCCCACCTTCCCCCAGTATTATTATCTGGATTGGGCGGACACGCAGACCTTTGACACATTTATTCTGAAGGCGGCTTACGGCCAGGGCCAGGGCCCCACCAACTGGGAGCTGGAGGTATCGGAGGACGGGCAAACGGGGTGGACCCCGGTGGCGGCCTCGGGCGATGTGAACTGGAACGGGAACGACTGGCAGGTGGAAGAGCGGGTCCTCACCTTTCCGCAGGCGCAGGGCAGGGCGCTGCGCATCAAGGTCAACAGCGCAAACCTGCAATGGAAGCATTACGCCATCAACGAGGTCATTGTAAAAGATTCCACTGCGGCCCCGGTGAACGTGAACCTTGCCGCCGAGAGCACCCCGGTGCTGAACAGCGAAAACGGCGGGCTGCTGGTGGATGGGGACCGCGCCACCGCCGCCCAGAGCAGGGACAGGCCGGGCTTCCCGCAGGAGATCACGTTGGCGTGGGCGCAGCCGGTGGATTTTAACCAGATCCAGCTGCACTGCTGGTACGCCCGGGACCAGGCCCCCACCAGCGTTTCTTTTGAGGTGTCGGCAGAGGGTGAAACCTGGACCGAGGTGGTTCCCCAGACCGCTCTGAGCTGGCAGACCACAGGGACAGAGGTGGAGCAGAAGACCTTTGATCTGGCGCCGGTGCAGGGCGTGCGCTATCTGCGCATGAAGGTGTACGCGGCCAACCTGACCTGGAAGCACTTTGCGGTGAACGAGCTGGAAGTGTATCATGTGGGATAAGAAGGAAACAAGCGCCGGAACCGCGCTGGATTTTTTGCCCGGGGAAGCGTGGTTCGGCGGCGCAGTGACCGACGGCCTTTGCCAGCCCTATACCGCGGACTGCTGCCGCACCCTGGAACTGCGGCGCAACGCAACGCCGAACCAGACCATGCCGCTGCTGGTCTCGACCAAAGGGCGGTGGCTGTGGAACGGCGGGGGGATGCTGGTGCGGTTGGGCAGCGGGCACATTTGGTGCAGCGCCGGCACCCTGGAGGGGCAGGAGGAGGGGGGCCTGCGCGGGGCGTACCTTGGCGCAATGCGGCGGTTTTTCCCCTTCTGCGGGGCGGGCCCCTCGGAAAAGCTGAGGGAGGCCCCGGTGTACAACACCTGGATCGAGCTGACCTTCCACCAGACCCAGCAGGCGGTGCTGCGGTATGCCGGGGACATTCTGGCCCACGGCCTGCCCGCCGGGGTGCTGATGATCGACGACGGCTGGAGCGATTATTATGGAAAATGGAGCTTTTCGGCCGAAAGGTTCCCCAGCCCCGGCGCCCTGCTGGCCGAGCTGCGGCGGCTGGGGTTTGCGGTGATGCTTTGGGTCTGCCCCTTTGTCACGCCGGACACGCAGGAATACCGGGAGCTGGAGCAGAAAGGCCTTTTGGTGAAAAACGGCAGGGGCGAGGTGCACATTGCCCACTGGTGGAACGGCTGGTCCGCCCTGCTGGACATGACCCGGCCAAAGGCCTGCGCCTGGTTGAAAACCCGGCTGGACACCCTGACGGCGCTGGGCGTGGAGGGGTTCAAATTTGATGGGGGCGACAGCCTGTACTACCCCGAGGGCGGCGAGGTGAGCCCTGACGCGCATTCGCGGGCCTGGGCGCACTTCGGAGAACAATATGCCCTGAATGAATTCCGGGTGACCGCCGGCGCGGGGGGCCGGCCGCTTTTGCAGCGGCTGTGCGACAAGGACCACAGCTGGGGCGAAACCGGGCTTGCAGCGCTGGTGCCCGATGCGCTGGTGCAGGGCCTTACCGGGCACCCGTTCCTGTGCCCGGACATGATCGGCGGCGGGGAATACCGCAATTTTTACGGCCAGGGGGCCCTGGACGGGGAGCTGTTCGTGCGCTGGGCCGAGGCGGCGTGCCTGATGCCGGTGATGCAGTTTTCCGCCGCGCCCTGGCGGGTGCTGGGGGAGCGGGACTTTGCGGCGGTGCGCAGGGCGGTGGAAACCCGCGCGCGCTTTTTGCCCGCGCTGCGCGCGGCGTGGGAGCACTGTGCCCGCACGGGTGAACCCATCCTGCGGCCCATGGCCTATGAATTTGGCGGGGAACCGTGCGCGGCGGCCATGGATCAGTTTATGCTGGGCGAAGGGCTGCTGGTGGCACCCCTTCTGCAAAAGGGCGCGCGGGAGCGGGAGGTCTGGCTGCCCCGGGGCGCTTGGAAATTGGATGGCGAGAGAATTGAGGGCGGCGCAAGGCGCAGCTTTGCCGCCCCGGAAGGCCCGCTGGTGTTCGAGCGGGAAATGTGAGCCGGAAAGAGGTGGCTTGAGAGGCGTTTTGCAGCGGTAACTTGCCCCAGTCGTGTTCCACACAGAAAATGAGCCCGGGGGACAGCCTGCATAGGCCGCTCCCCGGGCTCGTTTTTTTGTATCATTTGTTGCAAGGGGCGCGCCCTGCAAGCTTGTAAAGGCGCAGAGAAGAAGGGGTGGAAGCAGAAAATTTTGCTATTCTGCCGGGCGGCAGGTGAAACGGTAGCCCTTGCGGCGGATCGTTTCGATGTACTGCTGCCCGGGGCACAGGGCGGCCAGCCGCTGCCGCACCCGGGCCATGCAGGCCTGCAGGTTGTGCACGCCCCTGTTGAGGGGGGCTTTCCACACCCGGTCGTAAAGCTGCTCGTACGAGAACACCTGGCCGGGATGCTGCGCCAGGTAGGCCAGCAGGTCGAATTCCAGCGAGGAAAACTCCCGCACGGCAACACCCTGAAAGCGCACCTCGCGCAGGCCAAGGTCGATCTCGAGGCCGCCGAAGGTCAAAACGTCGGCCGTTTCGATCTGCAGCCGCCGCTCGATGCGCAGGCGGATGCGCAGCTCCAGCTCCCGCAGGCTGTAGGGCTTGGGGATATAATCGTCGCCGCCCGCCAGCAGGCCCCGCACACGGTCGTCCTCTTCGGCGTAGGCCGACAGAAACAGGATGGGCACGCGGGATACTTCGCGCAGGGTGCGGCAGAAGGCCACGCCGTCCATGCCCGGCAGGTGCACATCCAGCACAATGGCGTCCAGCGCTGCGCAGGAGGCAACGGCAAGGGCGGCCTCGGCGGTTTCGGAACACGCCACCTGATAGCCGGCCTTTTGCAGATAATCCGCGTTGAGCGCGAGCACTTCCGTGTCGTCGTCCACCAAAAGGACCCGGTACATCGCAAGACCTCCCCTGCTGAATGGATCGCGCCGCCCGGCGCGGGCGGCAGAAACCGCGGCAAATTTATTTTACCATCTTCCCGGCGGAAAAGCAAAACCCGGGCGGCGGGGCACCCCCCGGAGCGCCGCGTTTGCCGCCTTTTACTTCGCCTGCGGCCCGGCAGCGCACTCGTTCAACACAGCCTCCAGCCGCCCGGCCCAGCCGCCCTTGAAAAACAGGCAGCAGGCGCGGTCCGGGGCCAGGATATCCGTGGGCGCGTCGGCCAGTGCCCGTGCCCGGCAGCCCCCGGCGCACACCAGGGCATGCGAGCACGCCCTGCACTCCTTTGTGTGGGCGAAAAGATCCTCCACGCGGGTGTCGATGAGCGCCAGATACTTCGAGTCGGTCAAGCCCTGGCGCAGGCCGATCTCGGTGATGCGGGGGTACTGGGCCTGCAGGTCGTAGGCGGCCAGGGGCAGGCAGGGCAGCAGGCGCCCCTCTGGGGAGAGATACAAGCTCTGCCGGGCGTGGCCGCACACGGCATGGCGCAGGCAGCCGGGCCCGCCACTGTATTTTTTCATGGGCACGCTCACGTGCCCGCCGCCCTTTTGGCAGTAGAAAAAGCCCCCCATCATCAGCGACAGCGGCGCGCCGTCGGCAAAAAAAGCGGGGATATAATTCAGGTACGTTTGGTACGCATCCTCCATGGAAAGGGCGTAGTCGCCGCCGTACTTGCGCCAAAGCTCGGTGTCGGACACGGGGTTGACCTTTAACGCAGCGCAGTGGTGGGCGGCCAGGGTGTTCACGCTCTGGCGCAGCAAGGGACAGTTGCCCCGGTGCAGGCACAGCTCCGCCTCGGTGGCAAAGCCTCTGTCGCGGCACAGATCGAACGCGCGCAGCGCGGCCTCGCCCGCGCCGGGGATCCCGCGCAGCCAGTCGTGCCAGCCCGCGTCGCCGTCGTAGCTCATGCTGAACGCGGGGCGCAGGCCCCGCTGCTCCAGCCCGTCCAGCAGCGCCGCGTTCACCAGCGCCCCGTTGGAGTAGATGGCGGTGATGGCGATCCTGTGCCGCGTCAGCGCGTCCACAAGCTGCCACCAGTCGCCGCGCACCAGCGGTTCGCCGCCCGTGAGCGACACCTGCTGCACGCCGCAGGCGGCCAGCTGCTCGATGATCTCCAGCATGGTCTCGTGGGGCAGCTCCCCCAGCTTGGCGCTGGGGGCGGACAGGTAGCAGTGCTTGCAGCGGTAATTGCAACGCCCGGTAATGGACCAATGCACGGAGCGGATAAAGCGGTTTTCGTACCGGCGGTATTCCTGCTCCGGTGCGAGCGTGTCGCCGTAGGCGCATTCCCGCACCACGCCCCGCGCCGCCTCCCGGCGCAGGATGGCCCGCAGATGCGCCGGAACCAGCGCCCGGCCGCAGTCGCACAGGCCGTTGCACAGGCGCAGCGCGTTGAACTCGTCCTCCGTGAGCAGGCGCACCGTGTTTTCCGGGCGGCGGATCAGCACATAAGGCAGCCGCTGCCAGCCGCGCAGCACATAGGCACTTTCAAGTTTCAAATACATCAGGGAAAACCTCTTTTCACCGGGGCCTGGGAGCAAAACGCCCCAGCCGGCAGGGCCTTGCCGGCCGGGGAATCTTTATCGGGGAGCAGAACACATAACGAAGTCTGTGCCGGTATGCCCGCAGCTGGGGCAGGTATAATAAGTGCCCATTTCAGCTACTTGCGGCGTTACGAATTTACCGCATTGCGGGCAGCGCAGCCCTGCCCTGCCTTTAAGCATTTCCAACATGTTGTCGATCTGCCCTTGCGTGTACTGCTGATACGTGACGTTGTTCATCATGCACACCGTCGCGCCGCCGCCCGCCACGGCGTCCAGCTCGTCGTCGGAGACCGGGCCGCCCGCCGCGGCGGGGGCGAAGTCGGCGGCCGTGAGGGCAAAGCCATACTCCGCTGCCAGGGCGATGTACTGCGCGGGGGTGGAACCGGCGGCGTCCAGCGCCGCTGCCCGCTCTTTCAGTTCGGGGTTCTGCTCCAGGGCTTCCAAAAATTCTTTCATCATCACAGTTTCTCCTTTTTCTTTTTTAGCTTTAGCGCGCACCGAAATCGGGGAGCGTGCCCTGGTAATGGCAGGCAGGGCATTCGGCCGGCCTGCCCTTGTTGAGAAGCTTGATCATCTCGTCGACCTCAAGAGGCTCCATGTGTTTGCCGCAGCTGGGGCAGCGCAGATTGCTCACGTCCAGCATGGCCTGCTTGCAGTCATCGCCGCCCAGGGCCCCGCCCGAGACGGCGTCCAGCGCGTCGTCGGCTAGAAGCCCGCCTGCGGAAAAGCTGCTCTTGCCGCTGCCAAAAAATTCTTTCATGATTTGTTTCTCCTTTCTGTTCGAGCTGAAACCGACGAGCCGCTTTGCGGCTTCCGGTCCCGGTCTTCATCCATTGATACGGGCGCCGCACCCGGCTGTTAGGGGCTTTTTGCAAAAAAAATTAAAACAGGGTGGTCTTGCCCACAAAGGCCTCGTCGTCCAGCCGCTGGCGGGCCACGAGCCCGGAGAAAAAGCCCCCCTGGGCGATCAGCTCGTCATAAGAGCCGTCTTCGATGATGCGACCTTTGTCCAGCACCAAAATGCGGTCGCACTGGCGGATGGTGGACAGGCGGTGGGCAATGACGATGCGGGTGCACTTGAGGCTGTCCAGCGACTGGGACACGGTTTTTTGGGTCAGGTTGTCGAGCGCGGAGGTGGCCTCGTCGAACATCAAGACCTTGGGCTTGGGCGCGATGGCCCGGGCGATCATGAGCCGCTGGCGCTGCCCGCCCGACACCCCGCCCGCGCCCTCCGAGATGATGGTGTGCATGCCCATTGGCATGCTGCGGATGTCTTCGGCAATGCCCGCCCGCTCGGCGGCCTCCCAGGCGTCGTCCAACGTGAGCCAGGGCGCGGAGATGACGATGTTGGAAAAAATATCCCCCTGGAACAGCTTGCCGTTCTGCATCACCACCCCGATGTGCCGCCGCAGGCTGCGCAGATCCATGGAGGAAAGATCCTTCCCGTCGTAGTACACGGCGCCCTTTTGGGGTCGCTCAAAGCCCAGCAGCAGCCGCATGAGGGTGGATTTGCCGCAGCCGGTGGGCCCCACGATGGCGATGTACTGCCCGGGCCGGATCTTCAGGGAAAGATTGTCGAGGATGAGGGGCGAAGCCTCCCCGCCGGGGGTTTCGTAGCGGAAGGAGACGTTGTTCAGCTCGATGCCGCCGCTGAGCCGGGTGACCACCTGCTTACCGGTGGCCACCTCGGGCTCAGCGTTCAAAAGGGGGCGCGCCATGTCCAGCGTGGGGCGGATGGAGGCGACGGTGGAGACGATGGACGCCAGCGACAGAAAGGCGCCGGACACCATGCCGTAGGAGGCGTTGAAGGCCATGTAGTCCGCCAAGGCGATCCCGCTGGAGGCGGCCGCCCAGTAAAGCACGATGCCGCCCAGCAGCGAAATCGCCATGGAAATGACGGGGGTGAGCTTTAAAAGAAGGGGCGGGTCATATTGCAGCGCGGCCGTTTTGCAGTACTGGCCGGCCCATTTGGCAAAGGCCCGCCGCTCCGCGCCGGAAAGCTTGATCTTCTGCACGCCGGAAAACAGTGAGAACACCAGGCCGGATTCCTTCGCTTTGCACTGCATCATCCGGCGGGTCACGCCGATCCCCACTAGCGCCGCCGCCACGCTGGCCGCCGCCGTGAGCGCGATGATTGCCAGCGCGGGGACGGCCAGCGGCGCGGCATACCGGGCGATCTGCCCCACATACACCAGGGAAAACAGCGCGGTGAACCCAGTGGAGAAGATCGCGCTGCCGAACATGCCGCACAGGCTTTGGATGTTCTGCACCCGGCTGGCAAGCTCTCCGGCGCTGTACTGCTTGAAAAAGTCGGTGGGCAGGGCCAGCAAGCGCATCATGGACGCAGCCTGGACGGTGGCGTCCATTTTGACCTGGATGCGCTCCAGCGTAAGGCTGCGGGTGATCTGCAGCAGTGCGGCGGACACCGTGACGCCCAGCAGCAGGACTGCTACCGGCAGCAGCAACCCCGGGTCGCCGGCGGGAATGACCTGGGCAAAGATGACCCTGTTCACCATGGGCAGGCAAAGCCCCACCAGCGTTACCGCCAGCACGGCCAGCGCGGCCAGTGCCACGTCCCCGGCGGAAAGGGTGCCTGCAATAAAGCGCAGCAGATCGGCAATGCCCAGCTTGCCCGCCGGAAGGGGCCTGTAAAACTGGATGGCCGAGGCGTCCAGGCCGGCGGCGGTGCGGCGGTCCACGCGCACGCGCACGCCGCGCTCCCAATCAAAAAAGGTATAGCCCTTCCAGCCGTGGGGCAGCAGGGCCACCGGCGCGCCCGCTTTGGTGCGGCCCAGCAGGGGGCCGATCGCTTCCGCGTACCATTTCCCCTCCAGCCGCACCGGGCGGCGCATGACGCCGGAGGGGCGCAGCAGGTATTCCAGCTGATCGTCCAGCCCGGTGACGCCCCCGGGCAGCTGCGCTTCCCGGACATGATAATACTTTAAGATCTCGCCGATGGCGTCCTGGGAGCGCCTTCGGTCGTTGGCGCCCGGCGGCGCCGCCTTACGGCCCATGACCACGCGGGCCATGCGGGCAAAGCTATCTGAAAAAGCGTCGCTGTCGTTGCGCGCCCGATTCCGAAGCTGTTCGTCAAACCAGCTCATACGCCCTTCCCCCTATTCATTGGACACCAGGCTGGCATACAGCCCCCCGGCCCGATACAGCGTTTCGTGCGTGCCCCGCTCCACCACCCTGCCCCGCTCCAGCACCACGATCTCGTCGCAGTCGCGGACGGTGGAAAGGCGGTGGGCCACCACGATGCAGGTGACGCCCCGGTCCCGGATGGAGCGCACCACCTCGTACTCGGTCCTGGCGTCCAGGGCCGAGGTGGCCTCGTCCATGATCAGGATGGTGGGGTCCTGCGCCAGCACGCGGGCGATCTCCAGCCGCTGGCGCTGGCCGCCCGACAGGTCCTTGCCGCCCTCCAGGATGCGGCGCTGGTACCCGCCCTCGCGCAGCATGATGTCCTCGTGGATGTGGGCATCCCGGGCGGCCAGGATCATCTCGAAGTCCTCGATGGAGCTGTCCCACATTTTGATGTTGGCGGCCACGGTGTCTTCAAACAGGATGATGTCCTGATCCACCACCGCCAGCGAGCCGGTGAAAACGCTGCGGGGGATCTGCGCGATCGGCTTGCCGTCGAACAGGATCTCCCCGCTCCAGGGCTTGTAAAGCCCGGAGATCAGCTTGGACAGGGTGGATTTTCCGCACCCGGAGGGGCCGATAAAGGCCACCCGCTGCCCCGGCTCCAGGGTGAGGGAAAAATCCCGGATCAGCGGGTCGGCCAGGCGGGAGTAGCCAAAGGTGACGTGGCGCAGCTCCAACCGGCCGGAGAGCTTGCCCCAGCCGCTCTCGGCGGGCTCGGGGCTGTAGTCCACATCCGGCTGATAGTGCATCACGTCCTCGATGCGCTCCATCGAGGTGCGCATCTCCTGCATGCTTTGCCCCACCGAGATCAGGGAACCGGCCGGGGCCAGAAACGAGCTGAGGAAGCCCTGGAACGCCAGGATCATGCCGGGCGTAAATTCGCCCTGTATCACCAAAAATACGCCCAGCAGCAGCACCAGGCCGGAGCACAGCTGCTGCACCAGCCCGGGCAGGGCGCCCAGGTATTGGTTCAGCCGCGCGAACTTTACGCCCTGGGCGTTTACCGCCGCCTGATAGCCCGCCCAGCGCTGGAAAAAGCCGTTTTCGGCGCCGCTGGCCTTGATGGTCTCGATCATCTCGATGCCCGACATTGTGCTGCCGGTCAGCTTGCCCGCGTCCCGCATCTGCACCCGGGTGATGTTGGTCCGCTTTTGCGAGATCACGCGGGCAAGCACCAGGTTGGCTGCCACCGATGCCAGGCCCACCAGGGTGAGGAGCGGGCTGTAGCGAAGCATGACCACGAAATAGACCACCAGCATGATGAAGTTCAGCAGCACCGGGGCCAGCTGCTGGATCAGCGTGGCGGCGATGCCCTCGTTGGAATTCTGCCGGGCGGCGATGTCGCCGGCCATCCGCTGTGAGAAAAACTCCATGGGCAGGCGCAGCACGTGCCACAAAAAGGTGGAGTTTGCCACGATGGCGAATTTGCCCTGCAGCTTCAGCAGATAGGTCACTTTGAGCAGGGACAGAATGATCTGGGCGGCGGCGACGCCGCCCAAAAGCAGAAGAAAGGGGTACAGCCAGCCGGGGTCGGCGCCGGTGAGGATGCGGTCCAAAAACACCCGGGAGAAAGCGGGAGACACCACGCCCAGCACCGAGCTGAGCGCGCCGGTGAGAAACACGAAGGCGAACGCGGCGCCCGCGCCCCGCAGCCGGGCCCGGGCAAAGGCCAACACACTGCTGGGCTTGCCCCCGGGCTGGAAGGCCTGTGTGGGCTCGAACTGCAGCACGATGCCGGTGAAGGCCTGGTCAAATTCCTCCAGGGTCACCGTCACGGCGCCGCGGGCGGGGTCGTTCAGGCGGACCCGGTTTTTGTGAAAGCCGCACAGCACCACAAAATGATTGAAATTCCAGTGGATGATGCAGGGAAAGCGCGCCTGGCGGCGCAGCTGTTCCGGCTCGTAGCGATAGCCCTGGGCCTTGAGGCCGTAGCTGCGGGCCGCTTTGAGCACGTTTTTGGCCGAGGAGCCGTCCCGTGAGACGCCGCAGTCGGCCCGCACCTGTTCCAGGGGGAGCCATTTTCCATAATAGGCCAGGACCATGCACAGGGAGGCCGCGCCGCATTCCAGCGCCTCCATCTGCATCACGACCGGTACCTTAATGGCTTTTTCCTTCATACCGCGCCCCCTCAGTTCAGCAGAAAGTCAATGGGCCGGATGGACCGGGTGATAATGGACAGCTGCACCGCGCCCTCCGGCGCCCCGGGCAGCGAGACGGTCACCGGCACGTTCCAGTCGGAAAGGGCCAGCAGCTGGGTGAGGTAGTCGCTGCCGAGCTGCTGCGACACCTCTCTCGCCGACAAGGGGATCGGCTCCACCGCCGCAACGGCACCGGTGAGCTCGCCGGCGCGCACCTCCATGCCGGGGGCCACGCCCGCCGCCTGCTCCTGGGTAAGGTAGCAGACGACCCGCCCGTTTTCGGCGAACCCCACGGCGGATACAGAGCTGGGAAGGGCCCCGGCAAACCCCCACACCAGCCCTGCCGCGGCCAGTGCCAGCAGCGCCGCCAGCACCACCCACACGCTGGGGCTTGCGACCCGGATATAGTCGTTCAACTGTTCGGGCGACGAGATCCGCTCCAGGCTGCTTTTGCGGAAGATCGAGCCGTTTTGAGCCATCTGTTTCAACCTCCCCTGTTGACAGAAAAACGTATCGCCGGGGCAGGCGGCCCCGGCGATGGAAAACTTTCGGCTTCCGTTTTCATTATAAAAAAATATGGGATGGATGAAAAGAGAAGCGAAAAAAGCGACGAGCCAGTGATTTTTGAGGGGGCAAAATCACTGGCTCGTCGCTTTTGGGCTGTTGGTGCGCGGGGCCTTTGTTTTTCCTTTATAATGTGATCGGTAAAGCAAACGGCGGGGCGCGGCCTAACAAAACGCGCCGGGCGGCGTATCAAAAGGCGGAAGGAGGCTGTGCCATGGAACAAATGGAGCGCGTGCTGGCGGCCCTGTTCGACTTTCAGCGGTTTGCAGGCAACCCGAGGCTGGCCGGATTGGTGCAGGAAACGGGGAAACGCACCGGCGGGCCCTGCCTGCTGGAGGACGAAGCGCTGGACCTATACGCCGCCGGCGATGCCGACACCCTGCGGGAAAGCGGCAGGGATAAGCCGCTATGACCGCCGCGCTGCTTCCTGAGACGCTTTACCGCGATTACAGGGAAAAGGTGGACCGCTATGTTAAAAGCAGGGTGGCCGACCGGCAGGACGCCGAGGATCTGGTGGAGGATGTTTTTGTGAAGGCCTGCGCCCGGCTTGGGCAGTACGACCCGGACAGGGCGGCGCCGGGGACCTGGCTGTACGCGATCGCCCGCAACGCGGTGGTGGATTATTTCCGTGCCCGGGGAACCCGGGGCGAACACTGCGGCGAGGAAGCGCTGGAGCGGTGTGCGGACCTGGACCCGCTGCCGGACGGGCGGCTGCTGCGGGGGGAACTGCTGGAGGCCCTGGCGGCCGGATTGGCGGCGCTGCCCCAGCGGGAGCGGGACATTGTTATCCTGCGGTTCTTTTACCGCCTCACCCCCGCCGAGGCGGCCCGGCGCACGGGCGTGAGCTATGCCAACGCCCGCTTTTTACAGCACCGCGCCCTGCAAAAGCTGCGGGCCTTTTTGGAGGGGCAGGGCCTGGGAAAAGAAAGCCTGTGAGGCGCGCCGGAAGGCCCTGTGGGCGGAAAAAGCCAAAAGCCCTTGAAACAACGATAAAGTTGTTTCAAGGGTTTTTGTGAATTATGCCTGACAGGAAGGGTAAAGCGTCTTTCCATCGCTGGAATGGGGAGGACCAAACTTGTGGGTGCAATGAGCTTAATGAGAGATACAATCCAAAAACATAGGGTGTTCGTGGCAACAGTTTTTAAAAAGCACAAAAAGGCTCACCAGCTCGCCAAAAAGCGAACGGATGAGCCTTGGTGGTGCCGGTGGCCGGACTCGAACCGGCACGGTGTCGCCACCGGTGGATTTTGAGTCCACTACGTCTGCCAATTCCATCACACCGGCGTGTGTAACGGTATTATTATAATATGGACGCCCTGCAAAATCAAGTGGGAATTTGTTTGTGGCACGCCGCCGCCTGCAGCGTTCGCTTTTGCGGGGCGCACAGACGCCTTTTTACCCATGGGCCCGGGAGGGGCGGCGCAGGGGCCGAAAGGGGCGGGCACTGTGATTTTGCCTGTTTTTTGCGAAAGATCGGGCAAGTTTCTGTTGACAAACCGAACTTTCGGGGGTAAACTATAAAGGAATATAAAGGTTTTGCAGCGAGCGCTGTTTTGAGGCGCCGTTTGCCGGAGTTTTCTTTATGCCGCATCTCACGCCTTTGCTTTTGCAGCAGGCCCAGGCCGGGCAGGAAACCGCCATTGCGGCGGTGCTGGCCCACATGATGCCCATGCTCCGCCGCTGTGCCGCCCAAGGGGTATGCCCTGGCCTTGAGTACGACGACGCGGTGCAGGAGGGGATCATCGGCCTGTTCAGCGCGGTCAAAATGTTCGACGCCTCCAGGGGCGCTGCCTTCGAGACCTATGCCTCCACCTGCATTCAAAACGCGGTCATTGCCGCGCAGCGGGCCGCGGGCCGCAAAAAGCACGGTCCCCTGAATCAAAGCGTGCCCCTGGAAGAAAACCATCCCGCCCCCGGTCCCGAGGAGATCGCCATCCGCAACGAGCAGATGAACGCCACCTTTCAGGCCATTCACACCCGCCTTTCCGGTTTTGAGCAGGAAGTGCTCGCCCTATTTATAGACGGCAACAGCTACGAGCAGATCGCCCGGCAGTTGGGCCGCACCCCCAAGGCGGTGGAAAACGCTCTGTTCCGGCTGCGCCGCAAGCTGCGCCAGGAACAACCTGCTTCCAAGCTGTAAACCCGGTTCCGGGTTTACCATATATGCCCCTGTAGCTTAACATTTAGAGCATTGGTCCTGACCAAAGGTGACGGTTGAAATCCTTCCGCGGGCAAAAAAACAAAATGCAGAGGAGATATCTAGCATGTTCGAAGACAAGACCCTGGTATGCAAAGAGTGCGGCAACGAGTTTGTGTTCACCGCCGGTGAGCAGGAATTCTACGCCAGCCGTGGCTTTGAGAATGAGCCTCAGCGCTGCAAGAGCTGCCGCGACGCCCGCAAGAACGCCACCCGCGGTACCCGTGAGATGTACGAAGCCACCTGTGCCGCCTGCGGCAAGGTTGCCCGCGTGCCCTTCCAGCCCCGTGAAGACCGTCCTGTGTATTGCAGCGAGTGCTTCGCCAAGATGAAGGAAGAGCAGTAATCTTTGCAAGCAAAAAGAGCGCTCCCGCCAGGGGGCGCTCTTTTCTTGTGTTTTTGTGTGCTTTGCGGTACAATAAACCAGACCAAACTCTTTCAAAAAAGGGAGCCTGACGCGATGAAACAGCCTGTTCACGATTGGATCCGGGCGCACCGCCGCCTGCTTGCCGGGGCCGCTGTGACCCTGGCGGCCGCCCTGTGCCTGGCGTGGGTGGGGTACAGCCTGCACCACGCCTGCAAGAACGTGAGCCAGTATGAGATCGTGCACGACGCCTATGTGGAAAAGCAGGGCCTGTACCCCACAGACCCGGCGGCGGGCCTTACCCAGGTACTGCGCACCGAGCCGGGGGTGACCCTGTACGGGGTGCGGCTGATGTTCGTGACAGGGGGCCGGGTGGCGCAAGGCAGCCTGACCGTGCAGCTGCTGAGCGGAGAAACGCTGCTGGCCACGAGCGTGAGCGACATGACCGCGCTGCTGGACGGCGCGTTTGTGGACATTCTGTTTGACCGGCCGGTGGTGATGCAGCAGGGGCAGGCCTACCGCCTTGCCATTACCGCGGCGCCCGCAGCGCCGGAGGATGCGGTGGGGCTGGTATACGGCGAGGGGGCCATGGCCGACCCGGCGCTGCCCCTTGCGGACGCGCTTTCCCCCGACCAGCCGGGCCGCACAGCGGCACTGCAGTATATCACCAACTACACCGGTACGCGCTTTGCCCTGAAAGCCTTCGCGCCCCTGGCGGCCCTGGTGCTGCTGGCGGTGGGGGGCGGCTGGTGGCTGCTGTTCGTGAAACGGGCCAAGGCCCATTGGAGCTTTGCGTACCTGGCCGCGCTGCTGGGGCTGGCCTTTGCACTGGTCACGCCGCCGCTGGCAGGGCCGGACGAATATGTGCACGCGGCGGGAGCCTACGCTCTGGCCAGCCAGCTGACCGGCCAGGCCGGGGTGGAGAGCGCGTACGATGAAAACGGCGTCTACCGTTCCCAGCTGGCCATGCGGGCCTGCGATGCGCCCCACATGCGCGCGGTTTCGGGCGAGATCGGCGCCATTGCCTACAAGGAAATGGCGGACGGCCTGTTCAGCGCCGGCAACAGCGGCGCGCTGACCGCGGCCGTTTCGGTGCGGGCGCCCTACAATGTGCAGCCGGTGCAGTATCTGCCGCAGGCGCTGGGGATGCTGCTGGCGCGGGCGCTGGGGCTGGGCTTTTATGCCATGCTGCTGCTGGGGCGGCTTGCCAACCTGGCGGTTTATGTGGCGCTGGCGGCGCTGGCCGTGCGCTTTGCCCCGGCGGGCAAGAACATTTTCTTTGCGGTGGGGCTGCTGCCCATGTGCCTGGCGCTGGCGGGCAGCCTTTCGGCGGACACGGCGGTGCTGGGCCTGGCGTTCTTGCTGAGCGCTCTGTGCCTGCGGGGGGCTTGTGAACAGCGGGCGATGAGCCTTGGGGCGCAGGCGTGCGTGCTGGTGCTGGCGGCGCTGCTGGCACCGGCCAAGGCGATTTATATCCTGCTGGTGGGCCTGTGCTTTTTCATCCGGCCCGAAAACCTGGGGGGGCGGGCGCGCAGCCGGGCGTACAAGGGCCTGGTGTGTGCGGCGGCCCTGGGGGGGTGGGTGCTGGCGAACGGCTCCACCGTGGCGTATATGTTCCGAAGCGTGGATGTGGAGCGGCTGACACTGGCCCTGGCGCCCCTGGCCGTGCTGGCTGCCTTGGCTGCGATGGCCTGGCTGCGATGGAGAAAAAGCCCGGCCTTTCGCCGGGGCGCGGTGATCGGCGGCGCTGTGCTGGCGGCTGTGCTGGCGGCGGTGGCCGTGTGGGTCGCGGGCAACAGCGGCGAGGCGCTCACCCCCGAGGAGTATGCCGCCGGCATCCAGCCCAACGGCGAATCGGTCTACGTGTTCAGCGCGGGCTACATCATTTCACACCTGCCGCAGACCTTCAAGCTGCTGGCAAACACCCTGGGCAGGGAGCTGCCCACCTACCTTCAGGGGTTGGTGGGGGCGCTGCCGGGCGAACCCATTGTGTACGGCCTGGAGATCAGCTGGACCCTGACGCTGGGGCTGCTGCTGGTACTGCTGGCCAGCTGCCTGCGGCGGCAGGGCCAGCCCCCCCGGCTGCACGGCCGGGGCCGCTGGCTGCTGGGCGGGGTGTGCCTGGGGGTGACGGCGCTGATGGTGCTGGCGAATGTGAGCTGGACCCCCATCAACAGCGCGACCGTTTTTGGGATTCAGGGGCGGTATCTGCTGCCCGTGCTGCCGCTGGCGCTGCTGCTGCTGGGCGAGTGCGACACCGTTTGCCTGAAACGGGATTCCTCGCGCGGACTGCGCTTTTGCAGCGCGGCGCTGGCGGCGGCCACGGCGCTGGATAGCCTGGTTTTATTTGCCACTGCGTGAGGTTGCAAAAACAGCGCAAATCGGCTATAGTAATAAGAACGGGACGCGCCTGGAACAGGCGCCCCGAGGCCCTGAAACGGGCCGCCGGATCAGCTTTTGAGAGAAAGAGAGATAAGTACCATGACCATTACCAAACAGACCATCATCGGCGATATTCTGGATACCGACAATTCGGTGGCCCCGCTGTTCCTGGCCATTGGGATGCACTGCCTGGGCTGCCCTGCCAGCCGGGGCGAAACCATTGAACAGGCCTGCGCGGTGCACGGCACCGACCCGGACGAGCTGGTGGCCCGGCTGAACGCCCATTTTGGCAATGCCTGAAGCCCCTCGGCTGGACGCGCGCCTGCTGGCGGCCGCCCGGCTGGTAAAGCCGGGGCTGCCCGCGGCGGACGTGGGCTGTGACCACGGCAAGCTGGCGGCGTGGCTGGCCTGCACCGGGACCTGCCCGAAAGTGATCGCCTGCGATTTGCGCCCGGGGCCCCTTGCGGCGGCAAAAGCCACCTGCGAGGGCTGCGGCTGCGCCGACAGGGTGGAACTGCGGCTGGGCAGCGGGCTGGAGGTGGTGCGCCCCGGCGAGGTGGGCACGGTGGTGCTGGCCGGCATCAGTGCACAGACCACCATCGAGATTCTGCAGGCGGCCCCTTGGGTGCGCAGCGCGGCCGTTCGGCTGGTGTGCGTGCCCGCTACCAAGGCGCCCGTGCTGCGCGGCTGGCTGTGGCGGCAGGGGTTCGCGCTGCGGCAGGAAACCCTGGCCCGCGCGGCGGGCCGTTGGTACACCGCCATGTGCGCCGAATACTGCGGCGTGCCCCGCGAGCCAGACGGAATGGAATGCCTGCTGGGGCTTACATACGGCCAGCCCGGCGCGGCCGGGTATCTGCGGCAGACAGCGGAAAAGCTGCAAAAGTACCGCAGGGGCCTTTCGGAGGACCCGGCGGGGGCGGCTGCGGTGGACGCACTGCTGCGCGCGCTGCAGCAGCAAGAGCAAGGAGAGAAATAGAGCGATGGCAAAAATCGAAGAAGTGCAGCAATTCCTGCAGCAGCTTGCCCCGGCAAGCCTTGCCGCGCCCTGGGACAACGTGGGGGTGCTGGTGGACTGCGCGGCCGATGTGACCAGCATCCTGGTTTCGCTGGACATCACCGACGAGGTGGTGGCCGAGGCGGAGATCCAGGGCTGCCAGTTGATCGTGGCGCACCACCCGGTTATCTTTAAGCCCATGAGCCGCATCGGCCGGGGCGACGTGCCCTTCCGCATGATCAAAAAAAATATTTCCGCCCTGTGCGCCCACACGAATCTGGACGCGGCTGAGGGCGGCGTGAACGATATCCTGTGCAAGCTGTTCGGCGTGGGTTCCGCGCGCCCCTTTGGCGAGGGGAATCTGGGCCGGGTGGGCCAGGTGCGCACCGTCGGCGCGGCCCAGCTGGCGGCCCAGTGCAAAGCAACCCTGAACGCGCCCGGCGTAAAGCTGGTGGATACCGGCCGGCCCATCGCCACCCTGGCGGTGGTGGGCGGCAGCGGCGGCGGCATGCTGGCCGACGCGGCGGCGGCAGGGGCGGACGCGCTGCTCACCGGCGAGGCGAAGCATCATGACGCGCTGGAGGCAAAGCGCCTGGGTGTGAGCCTGATTGCCGCAGGGCATTATTCCACGGAATTTCCCATCGTGCCGGTGCTGGCCGACAAGCTGGCCAAGCGCTTTGGCGGTGTGCGGGTGCTGTGCAGCCGCCGAAACAAGGAACCGTTCGCCTATTTATAACGGGGGGCCATGTATGCTGTGGGATAAAAAAGACGGCGGGGCAGGCTACAATGAGGAAATGTTCGACGAGCCCCGGCCCGGCGAAGGGCAAATCCCCGCGGAGGGAGGGCCGACGCGGGCGCTGCAGGGCGAAGGCCTGCTGGCCCGGCAGCTTGCGCCCGGTGAAACGGTGATCTGGCAGGGGCGGCCGCAGAGGCTGCACGGGCCGGCGGGCGCGTTCGGCAGGCTGTTCGGCTTTGTTTGGCTGGGCTTTTCCTGCTTTTGGGAGCTGATGGCCCTTACAGCCGCGCGGCATGGCGGCGTGTTCGGCCTGGTTTTTCCGCTGTTCGGCGTGCCGTTTGTCCTGATCGGCCTGAACCTGGTGTTCCCCAACCTTTTGGGCGGGCGGCGCAGGGCGGGCATGGCTTATGCCATCACGAACCGGCGGGTGCTGGCGGTGGCCAGGGGGCGGGTGACCGCCTGGCCGCTGAGCAGCGTTGAGGGCGTGGAAAAGCGCTATTACAAGGACGGCACCGGGGATCTGGTGCTGGGGAACGGCCAGACCCGCACCACCTGGGACGACGGCCGTTCTTACACCCACAGCGTGACCATGGATTTTTTGGGCCTGGCGGATGTGGATGCGGCCGAGGCCGCCCTGCGCAGCCAGCTTATGGTTCCATAATTTCAGCGCCGTGCCCTTGTCCGGCACGGCGCTTTCCGTTTTTGCCGCCGGGGCTGCTGGAAAAGCGCCCGGGCGGGCTTTTCTACCTTATTATATAGAGAGGTGGTTTTTATGGCGCTGGACGCCGCGCTTTTGGCCCTGTGTGCCGGGGAGCTGAAAAATGCGCTTTTGGATTCCAGGATCGACAAGATCTTCGAGCCCACCCGGGACGAGGTGGTGCTGACCCTGCGCACCCGCACCGACACCCATAAGCTGCTGCTTTCGGCCCGCAGCGGGTCGGCCCGGGCGTGCCTGACCGGCGAGAGCTTTGAAAACCCGCAAACACCGCCGAGCTTTTGCATGCTGCTGCGCAAACACCTTACCGGCGGGCGGCTGATGGACCTGTGGGTGGAGCCGGGCGACCGGCTGCTGTTTTTCAGGTTCCAGTGCACCAACGAGATGGGCGACCTGGTGCAGAACGTGCTGGCGGTGGAGCTGATGGGCCGCTATTCCAATCTGGTGCTCACCCGGGAGGGGCGGATTATCGACGCGCTGAAACGGGTGGACTTTGAGGATTCAGAGATCCGGCAGCTGCTGCCGGGGCTGGCGTATACCCTGCCGCAAAAGCCGGCGAAGCCCGATTTTTTTGCCGTGAGCCCCGAAACTCTCACGGCAGCGGCCTGCCAAAAGGACCTGCCCGTGGCCGACGCGCTGATGCGCAGCTGCGCCGGGGTGGGGCCGGTGGTCTGCCGCGAGGCGGCCTACCGGGCATTGGGAGAAGGCGCGCATCAGGCCGACGCACTGAGCGAAGGCCAGCGGGAGGTACTGATCGCGGCGCTGCGGGCGATCCGGGCCGATTACGAGGCCGGCGGCAGACCCTGCCTTGCGGTGGATGACACCGGCCGCCCGGTGGAGTTCAGCTTTACCCCCCTGACCCAGTACGGGCAGGAGCGGCTGCACAGCTTCGATTCTTTCAGCGGCATGCTGGAGGCTTACTATTGCCAGAAGGACCGGGCGGAACGGCTGCGGCAAAAAAGCAAGGATCTGCAGAAAACCGTGAAGAACCTGCACGAGCGCGCCATCCGCAAGCAGGCCGCCCGCAAAGAAGAACTGGCCCAAAGCGGCAGAGCGGATCAGCTGCGCCTGTGCGGAGAGCTGCTGCAGGCAAACCTGTGGGCGGTGGAAAAGGGCGCGCGCAGCGTCACCGTGACCAATTATTACGACGGCCAGCCCCTGGAGATCCGGCTGGACCCGCGCCTGTCGGCCAATGCCAACGCCCAGAAATACTTTAAGGAATACAAGAAAAAGCAGACCGCCGCAAAGATGCTGGTAAAGCTGCTGGAGCAGGGCGAGCAGGAGATCGAGTACCTGGCCACCGTGCTGTACGAGGTGGAGTCGGCGCCCGGGGAACAGGCGCTGGGCGAAATCCGGGCCGAGCTCAAGAGCCAGGGGTACCTGAAATACTATAAACTGCGGGACAAAAAGCAAAAGCCCGCCGATTTTTACCGCTACCGCTCCACCGAGGGGTTTTTGATCCTGGTGGGCCGCAACAACCTGCAAAACGAAAAGCTCACCCTGCATACCGCGCGGGGCAGGGATTTGTGGTTTCATGTGAAGAACGCCCCCGGCAGCCACACGGTGGTGATGAGCGAGGGGAAGGAAATCCCGCTGGCCACCCGGAACGAGGCGGCGCAGCTGGCGGTGCTGCACTCCAGCCTTGCGGGCGGGGTGAAGGTGCCGGTGGACTACACGATCGTGAAGAACATCCGCAAAACCGGCGATCTGAAACCCGGCATGGTTTTATATGACAGCTATGAGACCGCTTACGTGACCCCGGAGGAGGGCCTGCAGGAAAAGCTGCGGCTCAAATAGCGGGTGACAAACCGCCCCTTCATCTGGTATACTGAAAAAAAGGGGAGAAAGCCGCCCCAAAAGAGGAGTGAAGCAGTATGTACTGTAAAAAATGCGGCGCGTACTTACCCGACGACGCCCTGGTGTGCACCGCCTGCGGCGCACCCGTGAGCGCCCCCGCCGCGCGGCCCGGGGAGGGGGCGGCTGTGCCGCCCGCCGCCCCGCCTGCGGCTGCCCCCGGCGACCCCTTTGCGGGCCACGCGCCGGCCCCGGCGGCCCCGCCGCCGCCCACTGCGCCCGAGGCAGCGCCGCCGCCCGCCCCGCAGCCCCCGGCCGGTGCGCCGCCCCAGGGCGCCGGACCGGCGTACCAGCAGCGGCCGGGCCCCGCGCCCGCCGGCCAGCCGCCGGTCTACCAGCAGGGCGCTTACCCGCCGCAGGGCTACCAGGCGCCTGCCTATGCGCGCCACGCCTACGCGCCGCCGCCCCCGGAGGAGCCGGTGGGAACCGGGGAATGGGTGTGGACCATCCTTGTGAGCGTGATCCCGCTGGTGGGGCTGGTTCTGCTGCTCGTGTGGGCGTTTGGGGGGAACACCAAGATCGGCAAGCGCAACTGGGCGCGGGCCATGCTGATTTTCAGCGCCGCGGCCGTGGCGTTCTACATCCTTGTGCTTATCATTGCGCTGGTGGGTGTGGGCACGGGATATTATTTCTGAAAAAACACGGATGCCGCCCCTTCCGGCCAGGGCCGGAGGGGGCTTTTGGCGCCCCGCGGCGCTGAAAAATCAGCGGGCGGCGCTTTTGAGCAAAACAGAGAAAAGTGCCAAAAAAATTCTAACTTTTTTACAAAAAAGCCTTGCAACGCCCGGGCCTGTGTGTTACAATAGCACTTGGCTGCAAATGGCTTGTGTAGCAAGCTGCGCAAGCCGCGATATGCGTTGATGCGGGAGGTTGCCGTAGCAATACGGGTTTTTCCGCGGAGTATGTCCGATCTAGAACCGGGCGAAAGAATTACTGAGAGCAAAGGGATACGTACTCTGTCGCATTCCGCGCGGCGTACCAATGTCCAACTTAATTTGCCACAGGTCTGTCCGGGGGAACTGCGGATGCGGTTCACCGGATTTTCTCGTGCCAAATTGTGAAACACCCGGCGCTGTGTTCAGTAATTTGTCGGCTCGCCTAGGCACCAAAAAATATAGGAGGCGAACAAAATGGCAGTCAAGGAAAAAATCAGGATTCGTTTGCAGAGCTACGATCATCAGCTGGTCGACGCCGCTGCGGAGAAGATCGTGGAGACCGCGAAGCGCACCGGCGCCCGCGTGTCCGGCCCTATTCCTCTCCCCACCGACAAGGAAGTGGTGACCATCCTGCGCGCTGTTCACAAGTATAAGGACAGCCGCGAACAGTTTGAGAACCGTACCCACAAGCGCCTGATCGACATCCTGAAGCCGTCGAACAAGACGGTCGAGGCTCTTACGAGCCTGCAGCTCCCCGCCGGCGTAGACATCGAGATCAAACTGTAACCCCACCTTTTAAATCAGTAAGGGCAGCCCCCGAGCCGCCAACTGCTGAGGGAGTTTGCAGAACCGATCCCGCTGCCGAAAGCTGCGGAGAGGTCATGTTGGCGCTGTAAAGTTACTCGCGGCGTCAACCAATAACCTTTTACAGGAGGAAAGAAAAATGCAAAAAGGTATCATCGGCAAAAAGCTCGGCATGACCCAGCTGTTTGATGAGAACGGCAAGGTCGTGCCCGTGACCGTGATCGAGGCCGGCCCCTGCACCGTGGTGCAGAAGAAGACCCTCGAGAGCGACGGCTACCAGGCCGTGCAGCTGGGCTACGGCGACATTGCGGCCAAGAAGGTCACAAAGCCTCTCAAGGGCCACTTCGACAAGGCCGACGTCGCCCCCAAGCGCACCCTGCGGGAGTTCCGCCTGGCCGACATCAGCGCCCTGAACGTGGGCGACATCCTGAAGGCCGACGTTTTCGCCACCGGCGAGCACATCGACGTGGTGGGTGTGAGCAAGGGCAAGGGCTACGCCGGCACCATCAAGCGCTGGAACGGCCACCGCCTGCGCGAGAGCCACGGCACCGGCCCCGTTTCCCGTCACGCCGGCTCCATGGGCTCCTGCTCCACGCCGAGCCGCGTGTTCAAAGGCAAAAAGCTGCCTGGTCACCTGGGCGCTGAGCGGGTCACCATTCAGAACCTGACCGTCGTCAAGGTCGACCCCGAGAACAATCTGATCGCCATCAAAGGCGCGGTCCCCGGCCCCAAGGGCGCCGTGGTCTGCATCAGCGATAGCGTGAAGGCGTAAGGAGGGAAAGCACAATGGCACAATTTGACGTTTTGGATATGAACGGCAAGAAAGTTTCCACCGTAGAGCTTTCCGACGCCGTATTCGGTATCACCCCCAACGAGAAGGCCGTCCACGCCGCGGTGGTGAACTTCCTGGCCAACCAGCGCCAGGGCACCCAGAGCACCAAGACCCGCAGCGAGGTTTCCGGCGGTGGCCGCAAGCCCTGGCGCCAGAAGGGCACCGGCCATGCACGGCAGGGTTCCACCCGCGCCCCCCAGTGGACGCACGGCGGCGTTGCCCTGGGCCCCAAGCCCCGCGACTACAGCTACCGGCTGAACCGCAAGGTTAAGCGCCTGGCCATCCTGAGCGCCATCAGCGCCAAGGCCGCCGCAGGCGACATGATCCTGATCGACAGCCTGGCCGTGGCCGAGTACAAGACCAAAGCCGTGATCGGCATGCTGGCCGCCGTGGGCGCCGGCAAAAAGAACCTGATCGTCACCCCTGAGGTGGAGGCAAAGCTTGTGAAGAGCGCCGCCAACATCCCCGGCGTGGCCACCACCGTTGCCACCAGCGTGAACACCTACGACGTGGTAAACGCCGACAAGTTCATCCTGAGCGTGGACGCGGCCAAGAAACTTGAGGAGGTTCTGGGCTAATGAAAACTGCACAAGACATCATTCTGGCTCCTGTCATTACCGAGAACTCTATGACGGGCGTGGCGAACAAGAAGTACACCTTCAAGGTCGCCACCGACGCCAACAAGGTGGAGATCGCCAAAGCCGTCGAAAAGTTGTTCGGCGTGCAGGTTGCGAAGGTCAACACCATCAGCGTGCGCGGCCGTTATCGCCGCCAGGGCATGCACGGCGGCTACACCGCCGCCGCGAAGAAGGCCATTGTTACCCTGAAAGAGGGCAGCAAGGGCATCGACTTCTTCGAGAGCATGGTCTAAGCTGCTTTTTGCAGCTCCTTAGGGCCTGAGCAAGGCCCGCGTATGGGGATATGACCCCGATAACAATTCATAAGTAAAAAAGGAGATCCGACAATGGCGATCAAAAAGTATAAGCCGACTACCCCGGGCCGCCGCGGTATGACTGTGACCGATTACAGCCAGCTTTCCAAGGTCGAGCCCGAGCGCAGCCTGCTGGAGCCTATGAAAAAGGCCGCCGGCCGCAACAACACCGGCCGCATCACCGTCCGCCATCACGGCGGCGGCAACCGCACCAAATACCGTGTGATCGACTTCAAGCGCAACAAGTTTGACGTTCCCGCCACGGTAAAGACCCTGGAGTACGATCCCAACCGCTCCGCTCACATCGCCCTGATCCAGTACGAGGACGGCGAGAAGCGCTACATCCTGGCCGCCGAAGGCATGAAGGTGGGCGACGTCATCATGGCGGGCCCCAATGCCGACATCAAGCCCGGCAACGCGCTGCCCTTCGCCAACATCCCCGTGGGCACCATCATCCACAACGTTGAGCTGTATCCCGGCAAGGGCGGCCAGCTGGTGCGCAGCGCCGGCAACCAGGCTCAGCTGATGGCAAAAGAGAACGGCTACGCCCTGGTTCGCCTGCCCTCCGGCGAGATGCGCAACATCCCCCTGAACTGCATCGCCACCGTGGGCCAGGTGGGCAACGTGGATCACGAGAACGTGAACCTGGGCAAGGCCGGCCGCAAGCGCCACATGGGCTGGCGGCCCGCTGTGCGCGGTTCTGTGATGAACCCCTGCGATCACCCCCACGGCGGTGGTGAAGGCAAGAGCCCCGTGGGCCGTCCCGGCCCTGTTACCCCCTGGGGCAAGCCTACCATGGGTTACAAGACCCGCAAACACCACAACCGCTCTGACAAGTTCATTGTCAAGCGCGCCAAAGGTTAAGAGAGGAGAACGAACATGGGTAGAAGTGTTAAGAAGGGACCGTACGTCCTGCCTGTTCTGCTGAAGCGCGTGCAGGAAATGAACGCCGCCGGCGAGAAGCGCGTGCTGAAAACCTGGAGCCGCTCCTCCACGATTTTCCCCGACTTTGTGGGCCACACCTTCGCCGTGCACGACGGCCGCAAGCATGTGCCCGTTTACGTCACCGAAGATATGGTCGGTCACAAGCTGGGCGAGTTCGCCCCGACCCGTACCTTCAAGGGCCATGCCGGCTCCAAGACCGGCAGGTAAGGATAAGGAGGAGTAAAGCAATGGAAGCTAGGGCACATCTTCGATACGCCCGCATCAGCCCCCGCAAGGTTTCGGTTGTGCTGGACCTGATCCGCAACCAGCCTTTGGACAAGGCGCTGGCGATCCTGCAGTACACCCCGAAGGCCGCTTGCGAGCCCCTTCTGAAACTGGTGAAATCTGCTGCCGCAAATGCGGAAAACAACCACAACATGGATAAGAACAGCCTGTACGTGGCCGAGTGCTTCGTTACCCCCGGCCCCACCCTCAAGCGCATTCGTCCCCGCGCTCAGGGCCGCGCGTTCCGGGTGCTCAAGCGCACCAGCCATGTGACCGTGGTTCTGAAAGAGAAAGAGTAAGGAGGTAAACACAATGGGCCAGAAAGTGAATCCCCACGGCATTCGCGTGGGCGTCATCAAAGATTGGGATAGCCGCTGGTTTACTTCCAAAAAGGAATTCGGCGACACCCTGGTTGAGGACTACAAGATCCGCAAGCAGCTGAAAAAGCAGCTGTTCGGCGCGGGCATCCCCAAGATCGAGATCGAGCGCACGGTGGACAGCCAGTCCGGAGCGCCCCGCCTCAAGGTGAGCATCTGGTGCGCAAAGCCCGGCATGGTCATTGGCAAGGGCGGCTCTGAGATCGTGAAGCTGCAGGACCAGCTCAAGAAAATGACCGGCAAGGACGTCAATGTGAACATCATTGAGGTCCGCAACATGGACACCAACGCCCAGCTTGTGGCCGAGAACATCGCCAGCCAGCTGGAGCGCCGCATCGGCTTCCGCCGCGCTATGAAACAGTGCATGGGCCGGGCGATGCAGCGCGGCGCCAAGGGCATCAAGACCCAGGTGTCCGGCCGTTTGGGCGGCGCGGATATCGCCCGCACCGAGAGCTACCACGAGGGCACCATCCCCCTGCAGACCCTGCGCGCCGACATTGATTACGGCTTTGCAGAGGCCGCCACCACCTACGGCCGCATCGGCGTAAAGGTGTGGATCTACAAGGGCGAAGTGCTGAAGGGCTCCAAGCCCGCCGCGGAAAGGGAGAACACCAGCAATAACTTCCGCCGCGACCGCAAGGAAGGAGGCAACCGGTAATGTTACTGCCGAAACGCGTTAAGTACCGCCGCGTACAGCGTGGCCGCATGAAGGGCAAAGCCATGCGCGGCAACACCGTGAACCAGGGCCAGTACGGCCTGGTGGCGCTGGAGCCCGGCTGGATTGATTCCCGCCAGATCGAGGCCGCCCGTATCGCCATGACCCGTTACATCAAGCGTGGCGGTAAGGTTTGGATCAAGATTTTCCCCGACAAGCCCGTGACCGAGAAGCCCGCCGAGACCCGCATGGGTTCCGGCAAAGGCAGCCCGGAGTACTGGGTGGCCGTGGTCAAGCCCGGCCGTGTGCTGTTCGAGCTGGCCGACGTGGATGAAACCACTGCCCGCGAGGCCCTGCGCCTGGCCATGCACAAGCTGCCGGTCAAGTGCAAGTTCGCCAAGCGCGAAGACGAAGTGAAGGAGGGTGGCGACGCATGAAAGCTGCCGATCTGCGCGAAATGAGCGCAAAAGAGCTGAACGAAAAGCTGGTCGAGCTGAAGCAGGAGCTGTTCAACCTTCGCTTCCAGCACGCCATCAACCAACTGGACAACCCCGGCCGCATCGCAACGGTGAAAAGGGACATCGCCCGTGTGATGACTGTCCTGGCCGAGAACGAGAAAGCGTGAGGGAGGGTAAACGATGGAACGCAATTTGAGAAAGACCCGTGTGGGCACCGTTGTGTCCGACAAGATGGATAAGACCGTCGTCGTTGCCGTGAAGGACAGCGTGCAGCACCCCCTCTACAAGAAGATCCTGAAGCGCACTGTGAAGTTCAAGGCCCACGACGAAAACAACGAGTGCGGCACTGGCGACCGTGTGAAGATCATGGAGACCCGCCCCCTGTCCAAGGATAAGCGCTGGCGCGTGGTCGAAATTCTGGAAAAGGCGAAATAACGCCTGTTACTTTGAAAGGAGGATCTGGCAATGGTTCAGATGCAAACTTATCTCAAAGTAGCCGACAACACCGGTGCCAAAGAGTTAATGTGCATTCGTGTGCTGGGCGGTTCGCGCAAGAGATATGCGAACATCGGCGACGTTGTGGTGGCTTCCGTTAAAAAGGCGGCCCCCGGCGGTACCGTGAAAAAAGGCGACGTGGTCAAGGCTGTGATCGTTCGCAGCAAGCATGGCCTGCGCCGTGAGGACGGCAGCTACATCCGGTTCGACGAGAACGCGGCGGTGCTGATCCGTGAAGACAAGAACCCGAGAGGCACCCGTATCTTTGGACCCGTGGCCCGCGAACTGCGCGAGAACGGTTACCTGAAGATCTTGAGCCTGGCTCCGGAATCGCTGTAAGGAGGTTTTAAGAATGAACAATCTTCATGTTAAAACCGGCGACAACGTTATGATCATCAGCGGCAAGGACAAGGGCAAGACCGGTAAGGTGTTGGCTGTGAGCCCCAAAGAGGGCAAGGTCATCATCGAGGGTCTGAACATGGTCACCAAGCACGTGAAACCCCGCCGTCAGGGCGAACAGGGCGGTATCGTGAAGGCCGAGGGTGCGATCTACGCCTGCAAAGTTATGCCGGTTTGCCCCAAGTGCGGCAAGGCCACCCGCGTGGCCCACACCGTGAAGGAAGGCAAAAATGTGCGCGTGTGCCGCAAATGCGGCGCCGAGCTGTGAAGGAGGGAAACAACACAATGGCACGTTTGAAAGAAAAGTATGTCAGCGAGGTTGCTCCCGCCCTCATGAGCAAGTTTGGCTACAAGAGCGTTATGCAGATCCCCAAGCTCGATAAGGTTATCGTGAACGTGGGCTGCGGCGAAGCCAAGGACAACCAAAAAATGATCGAGGCCATTCTGGGCGACATTGCCCAGGTCACCGGCCAGAAGCCCATCGTGTGCAAGGCCAAAAAGAGCGTGGCGAACTTCAAGCTGCGCGAGGGCATGCCCGTGGGCGTGAAGGTCACCCTGCGCGGCGAGCGCATGTACGAGTTCGTGGACCGGCTGTTCAGCGTGGCCCTGCCCCGCGTGCGCGACTTCCGCGGAATCAACGGCAACTCCTTCGATGGCCGCGGCAACTACGCCCTGGGCATCAAAGAGCAGCTGATCTTCCCCGAGATCGACTACGACAAGATCGACGCCGTGCGCGGTATGGACATCGCTTTTGTGACCACCGCCAAAACCGACGAAGAGGCCAAGGCCCTGCTTGCGGCCATGGGCGCTCCGTTCGCTAACTAAGGGAGGGTACGACTTTGGCAAAGACTTCTATGAAGATCAAGCAGCAGCAGGAGCCCAAGTTCTCTACCCGCGGCTACAACCGCTGCAAGATCTGCGGCCGCCCCCACGCCTACCTGCGCAAGTACGGTGTGTGCCGTATCTGCTTCCGTGAACTGGCCTATAAGGGCGAGATCCCCGGCGTGAAGAAGGCATCCTGGTAAACCGCAGAACAACAACGAAGAACCTTAAAAGGAGGTTAGTGGCATGCAAATCACCGATCCTATCGCGGACCTGCTTACCCGCATCCGCAATGCCAGCACTGCCAAACACCCTTCTGTAGACGTTCCCGCTTCCAACCTGAAGAAGGCGGTTTGCCAGATCCTGGTTGACGAGGGCTACATCAAGAGTGTGCAGTCGATCGAAGACAACAAGCAGGGCACCCTGCGCCTGACCCTGAAATATCAGGAGAACGGCGCGCCGGTCCTGGCCGGCCTGCGGCGCGTTTCCAAGCCCGGCCTGCGCATCTACACCAACTGCGAAGACATGCCCAAGGTCATGAAGGGCCTGGGCACCGCGATCATTTCCACCTCGCAGGGCGTTATGACCGACAAGGCCGCTCGTGCCGCTCACGTGGGCGGCGAAGTGCTCGCCTTTGTGTGGTAAGAAAGGGGCAAAAAGACAATGTCGAGAATTGGAAGAAAACCCATCGTCATTCCTGCGGGCGTCGAAGTTACCATAAAGGATAACGTCGTGACCGTGAAGGGCCCCAAGGGCACCCTGAATTCCAAGATCCACCCCATGATGATCGTGAAGATCGAGGGTGGTGAAGTGCTGGTGACCCGCCCCAATGACGAGAAAGAGGCCCGCAGCCTGCACGGCCTGACCCGCACCAACATCAGCAATATGGTGGAGGGCGTTGTGAACGGCTTTGAGAAAAAGCTGGAAGTGCAGGGCGTGGGCTACCGTGTGGCTAAGCAGGGCAAGAGCCTGGTGATGAACCTGGGCTTTTCCCACCAGGTGATCGTGGACGAGACCGACGAGATCAAGATCGAAGCTCCCGACGCCAACACCATCATCATCAAGGGCATCGACAAGCAGAAGGTCGGCCAGTTCGCGGCTGAAGTCCGCGAGAAGCGCCCCCCCGAACCCTACAAGGGCAAGGGCATCCGCTATGCTGGTGAGCACATCATCCGCAAAGAGGGCAAGGCCGGCAAAGGCAAATAAGGTAAGGAGTGAAAGACAATGGTCAATAAACCTGACAAGAACGAAGCCCGGCTTCGTCGTCATCGCCGTGTGCGCGGCAAGATCAGCGGCACCGCTGAGCGCCCCCGCCTGGACGTGTTCCGCTCCTCCAAGCATATCTATGCCCAGATCATTGATGATGTGGCCGGCGTGACCCTGGTCAGCGCCTCCAGCATGGAAAAAGGCTTTGAGGGCTTTGGCGGCAACATTGAGGCTGCCGGCAAGGTGGGCAAAATGATTGCCGAGAAGGCCCTGGAGAAGGGCATCAAGACGGTCGTATTCGACCGCGGTGGCTTTGTTTATCACGGCCGCGTGAAAGCTTTGGCCGAGGGCGCCCGCGAGGGCGGCCTGGAGCTGTAAGGAGGAGGATACACATGGAAAGAAGAAATCGTGAAGTGGACGACGGCATGATCGAGAAGGTCGTCGCCATCAACCGCGTATCCAAAACCGTTAAGGGCGGCCGCGTGATGAAGTTCAGCGCTCTGGTTGTCGTGGGTGACGGCAAGGGCACCATCGGTTTTGGCATGGGCAAGGCGGGCGAGGTTCCCGAGGCGATCCGCAAGGGCATCGAGAACGCCAAAAAGAACATGCACAAGATCGCCATGCGGGGCACCACCATTCCCCACGAGATCGTGGGCGAGTTCGGCGCGGGCCGCATTCTGATGCGCCCCGCGGCCCCCGGTACCGGCGTGATCGCCGGCGGCCCCGTGCGTGCGGTGCTGGAAGCCGCCGGCATTAAGGACATCCGTACCAAGTGCCTGCGCTCCAACAACCCCTGCAACGTGGTCACCGCCACCTTCAACGGCCTGTGCAGCCTGGTCAGCGCCGAGGAAGTGGCTGCCAAGCGCGGCAAGACCGTGAAGGAAATCTTAGGTTAAGGAGGTAGCTGATCATGGCAGAAACCGAAAAGAAGGTCGCGGCCGCCGAGGCTGCCACCGAGGAAAAGGCTGCGGCTAAAAAGCCCGCCGCCAAAAAGCCCGCCGCTAAAAAGGCGGCGGACGGCGAAAAGGCTGCTGCGAAGAAGCCCGCCGCCAAAAAGCCTGCGGCTAAAAAGGCCGAGGGCGAGGCCGCTCCCAAAAAGAGCGCGGCCAAAAAGGCCGAGGGCGAAGCTGCCCCCAAGAAGGCCGCCGCTCCCAAGGCAAAGGCCGACGGCGTTTTGACCATCAAACTGGTCAAGAGCCTGTCGGGCCGCAGCGTAAAGCAGATCGCTACCGCGAAGAGCCTTGGCCTGAGCCGCATTGGCGACGTTTCCGTTCAGCCGGACAACGCCCCCACCAGCGGCAAGATCGCTAAAATCAGCCACATGGTCGTGGTCACCAAAGCGTAACAGCAAGGAGGTGCAAGCACATTGAAGCTTCATGAATTAAAGCCCGCAGAGGGTTCTACCACCGCTGCGAAACGCAAGGGCCGCGGCCACGGCAGCGGAAACGGCAAGACCGCCGGTTACGGCCACAAGGGCCAGAAAGCGCGTTCGGGCGTGAAAAAGGCCGGGTTCGAAGGCGGCCAGATGCCCCTTCAGCGCCGCCTGCCCAAGCGCGGTTTCAACAACATTTTCGCCACCGAGTATGCTACCGTTAAGGTGAGCGACCTGGAGGCAAGGTTCGAGGCCGGCGCAGTGGTGGATACCAAGGCCCTGGTCGAGGCCGGTCTGATCAAAAAAAGCCTGGACGGCGTGAAGGTCCTGGGCAACGGCGAGCTGACCAAAGCCCTGACCGTGCAGGTGGCCGCCTTTACTGCTTCCGCCAAAGAGAAAATCGAAAAGGCGGGCGGAAAGGCAGAGGTGATCTAAGGTGTTCGATACATTCCGCAATGCGTGGAAGATCCCCGAACTGCGTAAGAAGATCCTGTACACCCTGATGGTCATCGTTATTTTCCGTCTGGGCTGCGTTATCACCGTGCCCTACATCAATGCGGATGCGCTCACCCTGTTCGCTTCCGGGACCGGCAACATGCTGGATTACCTGAACATGATGAGCGGCGGCGCGCTCAGCCAGTGCGCCATCTTTGCTTTGGGCGTTGGTCCCTACATCAACGCCTCCATCATCATGCAGCTGCTCACCGTGGCCATTCCGGCACTGGAGCGCCTGTCCAAGGAGGGCGAGGACGGCCGGCGCAAGCTGACCCGCATCACCCGCTATGTGGGCGGCGGCATTGCCCTGGCCATGGCCATCGGCTACTACCTCATCATCCGCAACAACTACGGCGCGGTTGCTTACACCACCGGCTGGCAGGGCTGGTTTGCGGCGGTGGTCATTGTGCTGACCTTTACCGCAGGCGCGCAGTTCATTACCTGGCTGGGCGAGCAGATCGACGCCAAGGGCATCGGCAACGGCGTGTCGCTGCTGATCTTTGCGGGCATTATCTCCCGCTGGAGCAGCGTGATCACCGCCGTGAAGAGCCTGCTGACCCGGGCGGCTTCCGGCGAGCCCCAGATCTACGCGTTCCTGCCCCTGTTCCTGGTGCTGGCGCTGGTGGTGGTGGTGTTCGTGGTCATTCTGACCAATGCCGAGCGCCGCATCCCGGTGCAGTACGCAAAACGGGTGGTGGGCCGCAAGATGTACGGCGGCCAGGCCAGCCACATTCCCCTGAAGGTGAACATGAGTGGCGTTATGCCCATCATTTTTGCCAGCGCGCTGGTCAGCATCCCCAACATGATCGGCAGCTTTATCAACTTTGACGCGGCGGCGCACCCGTTCTGGGCATCCTTTTTCCAGGTGTTCAACTACCGGAGCTTTTTGTACGCCGTGATCTACCTGCTGCTGATCGTTGCGTTCAACTATTTCTATGTGGCGATCCAGTATAACCCCGTGGAAATCGCCAACAATCTGCGCAAAAACAACGGCGCGATCCCCGGCATCCGGCCGGGCAAGCCCACCAGCGACTTCATTACCAAGAGCCTGTCCAAGATCACCTTTATCGGGGCGATGTTCCTGGGCGTCGTGGCCATTCTGCCCATCATTCTGGGCAATGTGACCGGCACGAACATCCAGCTGGGCGGCACGAGCCTGCTGATCGTTGTGGGCGTGGCCCTGGATACTGGCCGCAGCATGGAAAGCTATATGCTGATGCGCCATCACAAGGGCTTCCTGGAATAAACAGGGAACCCCCATCTTGACAAAAGGAAAGGGGACAAACGAGCATGAATCTGATCCTGTTGGGCGCTCCGGGCGCCGGCAAAGGGACCCAGGCGGAAGTGGTTTGCGACAAGCTGAACATTCCGGCCATCAGCACCGGGAATATCCTGCGCGCCGCAGTAAAAAACGGAACTGAAATGGGCTTGAAAGCCAAGGAATACATCGAAAACGGCTCGCTTGTCCCCGACCCCGTCATCATCGGCATCATCAAAGAGCGGCTGACCGAGCCCGACTGTGCCGGCGGCTTTATCCTGGACGGCGTGCCCCGCACGGTGGCCCAGGCCGAGGCGCTGGAGCAGATGGGGGTGGTCATCGACAAGGTGGTGGATCTTGAGGTGGCGGACGAGGTGATCATGAAACGCCTTTCCGGCCGGCGGGTCTGCTCGGCGTGCGGGGCTTCCTACCATGTGGAGCACAAGCCCAGCCGCGAGCCGGACCGCTGCGACCGGTGCGGCGGCGCGCTGATCGCCCGCAAGGACGACGAGCCTGAAACGGTGAGGGACCGGCTGCGCACCTATCACGAGCTCACCGAACCGCTGATCGAGTTTTATCGCCAGCGGGGTAAGCTGGTGGTGGTGGAAGGCCAGGACGACATCGCCGATACCACCGCGCTGCTGTTGAAGGCATTGGAGGCTTGAGCGCGTGATCCAGATCAAAAATGCCAAGGAGCTCACAGCAATGCGCCGCGCCTGCGAGATCAGCGCCGAGGCGCTGCGGCTCGGCGGCGGCGCGATCGAGGCGGGGATTACCACCGCCGAGATCGACAAGATCATTTTCGACTTTATCAAAGGGCAGGGCGCCAGGCCCAACTTCAAGGGCCTGTACGGGTTCCCGGGCACCGCGTGCATCAGCGTGAACGACGAGGTGATCCACGGCATCCCCAGCAAAAAAAAGGTGATCCGGCCCGGCGATATCGTGAGCATCGACACAGGGGCTGCCTGGGGTGGCTTTAACGGCGACAACGCCTGCACCTTTGGGTGCGGCAAGCTGGACCTTGAGGCCCAGCGGCTGCTGGAGGTCACCCGCGAAAGCCTGCACTGCGGCATTCGGGCCGCGGTGTGCGGCGCGCGGGTGGGCGATATCAGCCACGCTGTGCAGGCCTATGTGGAGGAAAACGGTTTTTCTGTTGTTCGCAGCTTTGTGGGCCACGGCGTGGGCAAAGAGCTTCACGAGGACCCGGAGGTGCCGAATTTCGGCGCCGCAGGGCGCGGCCCGCGGCTGGTGAGCGGGATGACCCTGGCCATTGAACCGATGGTCAATCAGAAACACTACACGGTGAAAACCGACGCCGATGGATGGACGGTTCGCACGGCGGACGGCGGCCTTTCCGCTCATTTTGAGCACACGGTCGCCATTACCGCCGCAGGGCCCGAGGTCCTGACCAAAGCCTGGGAGGGTGCAGCATGGACTTTGTAAAAGGCCGGCTGGTGCGCTCGCGGGCAGGCAGGGACAAGACCCGCACCTTCGCGGTGCTGGCCGTGGAAGGCCAGATGCTTTTTCTCGCAGACGGAAGCCTGCGCAGACTGGAGCGGCCAAAGCCCAAAAAGATAAGGCATGTGGCCCCCACCGCCACCGTCCTGCAAAGCGAAAGCCTTGCAAACGACAAACAGCTCAGTGAGGCGATCCGCGCCTTTGACGCGGCTCACCCCACTTAATCTCAGAGGAGGGAAGCGCTTGTCCAAAGAAGACGTTATTGAAGTTGAGGGCGTGGTCATAGAAGCCCTGCCCAATGCCACCTTCCGGGTGGAGCTGGCAAACGGCCATCGGTTGCTGGCACATATCTCCGGCAAGCTGCGGACCAATTTCATCCGCATCCTGCCCGGGGACAAGGTCACACTGGAAATGTCGCCCTATGATCTCACAAAGGGCCGCATCACCTGGCGCTCGAAATAAGCGCCACACAAAAGGAGGTTCATCATCATGAAGGTCAAACCTTCCGTGAAACCCATCTGCGAAAAGTGCAAGGTCATCAAGCGCAAAGGCCGCGTGATGGTCATCTGCGAAAACCCCAAGCACAAGCAGCGCCAGGGCTAAGACCCGAAGCGCTTGGGGGGCAAGTGCGTAGATTCCCGGCGCAGCCCCCGACACGGACATGGGATGTATATTAGGAGGTTTTTAAACTATGGCACGTATTGCCGGCGTTGACCTGCCCCGCGAAAAGCGCGTGGAAGTAGGCCTGACTTATATCTATGGCATCGGTCCCAGCACCGCCAAGAAGATCCTGGCTGGTACCAAGATCGATCCCGACACCCGCGTAAAAGACCTGACCAACGAGCAGGAAGGCCTGATCCGCGAATATATCGACAAGAACAACGTCATCGTGGAGGGCGATCTGCGCCGCAACGTGGCGCTGGACATTAAGCGCCTGGTGGAGGTGCAGTGCTACCGCGGCGTGCGCCATCGCAAGGGTTTGCCCGTGCGCGGCCAGCGCACCAAGACCAACGCCCGTACCCGCAAGGGCCCGAAGCGCACCGTGGCGAACAAGAAGAAGTAAGGAGGAGGAACAGAAATGGCAACCAAAGCTGCTGCTAAAAAGGGTGCCGTGCGCACCAAACGGCGCGAGCGCAAGAACATTGAGCGCGGCGCTGCGCACATTCAGAGCACCTTTAACAATACCATCGTAACCATCACCGACACGCAGGGCAACACCGTTTCCTGGGCCAGCTCGGGCGGTTTGAACTTCCGTGGTTCCCGCAAGAGCACTCCCTACGCCGCGCAGTCCGCCGCTGAGACCGCAGCCAAGGCCGCGATGGAACACGGCATGAAGAGCGTGGAAGTGTACGTAAAGGGCCCCGGTTCCGGCCGTGAAGCCGCGATCCGCGCGCTCCAGGCCACCGGCCTTGAGGTCAACATGATCAAGGACGTGACCCCCATCCCCCACAACGGCTGCCGCCCCCCGAAGCGCCGCCGCATCTGATTTTTAAGGAGGAACAAGAATGGCAAGATATACAGGCGCAGTGTGCCGTCAGTGCCGCCGCGAAGGTCAGAAACTGTTTTTGAAAGGCGAGCGCTGCTACTCTGACAAGTGCGCGTTTGCGCGCCGCAGCACCGTACCCGGCCAGCACGGCCCCAACCAGATGCGCAAGAAGGTCAGCGAGTATGGCCTGCAGCTGCGCGCAAAGCAGAAGGCAAAACGCTACTACGGCGTGCTGGAGAGCCAGTTCGCCCACTATTTCGACATGGCCGAGCGCAAGAGCGGCATCACCGGTGAAAACCTGCTGCGCATCCTGGAGAGCCGGCTGGACAACGTGGTGTACCGCGCGGGCTTTGCCATGAGCCGCAAGGAGGCCCGCCAGCTGGTGCTGCACCGCCACTTCACCGTGAATGGCCAGCTGGTGAACATCCCCTCCTACCTGCTCAAGGCCGGCGACAAGGTGGAGATCAAGACCACCGACTGCGGCAAGCTGAAGGAGTGCGTTGAAAAGAACGCCTCCCGCCCCACCCCCTCCTGGATGACCAAGGACACCGAGAAGATGAGCGTGATTGTGGACCGGCTGCCGGACCGCGCCGACATCGACTTCGACGTGGCCGAGCACCTGATCGTTGAGTTGTACTCCAAGTAACAAGCTCAGCGCATAGGGAAAGCGAACACTAAAGGCCGGCCCGCCCCCAGGGCCGGCCCACCAAGGAGGGTTTTTTATGATGGAGATCGAACGCCCCAGAATTGATACCACCAGCCTGTCGCCGGACGGCCGCTACGGCAAATTCGTCGTGGAGCCCCTGGAGCGCGGTTTTGGTACCACCTTGGGCAACAGCTTACGGCGTGTCCTGCTTTCGTCGCTTCCCGGCGTTGCCGTCACCAGCGTAAAGATCGATGGCGTGGTCCACGAGTTCAGCACCGTTCCGGGCGTTAAGGAAGACGTGACCGAGATCGTGCTGAACCTCAAGGGCGTTGCCGCCAAGCTCTACGCCGACGGCCCTGTCACCGTTCGCATTGAAGCGGCCGGTGAGGGCGAAGTTACTGCTGGCAGCATCAAGCCCAGCGATGAGATCGAAGTGCTGAACCCCGAGTGGCATATCGCCACCCTGGAAGAAGGCGGCAAGCTCGTGATGGAGCTCACCTTCGACAAGGGCCGCGGCTACGTGCCCGCAGAGCGCAACAAGCAGCTCATGCAGGAGAAAAACGACCTGAATGTGCTGCCCATCGACAGCATCTATACGCCTGTTTTGAAGGTCAACTACACGGTGGAGAACACCCGCGTTGGCCAGATCACCGACTACGACAAGCTCACCATCGAGGTGTGGACCGACGGCACCATCAATGCCAAGGAAGCCGTGAGCCTTGCGGCACGCGTGCTGACCGAGCATCTGAACCTGTTCGTCAACCTGTCGGAGGAGGCAATGGGCGCCGAGATCATGGTGGAGAAGGACGACAAGGGCAAGGAAAAGGCCCTGGAAATGACCATTGAAGAGCTGGATCTCTCGGTGCGTTCCTTCAACTGCCTGAAGCGCGCGGGCATCAATACCGTGGAAGACTTGATCAATAAGTCCGAGGACGAGATGATGAAAGTCCGCAACCTCGGCCGCAAGAGCCTGGAAGAGGTCATGGCAAAGCTTGATTCTCTGGGCTTTACCCTTACCAAAGACGACGAGTAATTTTACTGCAAAGGAGTGAAACGGGATGCCCGGTACCAGAAAACTCGGCCGCACCAGTGAGCAGCGCAACGCCATGCTGCGCGCCATGGTGACCTACCTGTTTGAGAACGGCAAAATCGAGACCACCGTCACCCGTGCCAAGGAAGTGCGTTCCATGGCCGAAAAAATGGTGACTCTTGGCAAGCGGGAGGATCTGCATGCCAAGCGCCAGGTCTACTCTTATATCACCAAGGAGACCGTTGCCAAAAAAGTGATCGACGAGTACGGCCCCAAATATGCCGACCGCAACGGCGGCTATACCCGCATCGTGAAAACTGGCCCCCGCCGCGGCGACGCCGCCGAGATGGCCATCATCGAGCTGGTTTGATCTGTAAAAGCCTTCGCCCCCGCAAAACCGGGGGGCGAAGGCTTTTTGTATTGCCGCTCAAAGCTTGGGAATGCCGCGGAAAAACGGATTTTGGGCATATTCGACAATTTGTACCATCGGATTCCCGCAGGGCATACGACAAGCCGCAGAAAATGCGGGAAAGCGGGGATTTTGCTGTTCCTTTTGGCAAAAGTGTGATACTATCTAATTGTAAATTTGTATGCCCCCGCAGCACACGGGGGCACGGTTATTTTCGAGGTAAATCAAAAGAACAGGAGAGTTTACTGTGATGCAGCAGCAGCCGAACAACACCGAGTTTTTTATTGAGGGAAACGGCGTGGCCGACATGGGGCTGATCGCCACCCCCGGCGCCCGTGAGCTCACCGCCCTGATCGACCGCCACCTGGTGCGCTGGGCCAAGCGCAAGGGCATGGAGAAGGAAACCTTTATTATTCCCAGCGAATGCCCCCGCTTTTCTTCCGGCGACGGCAAGGGCCTGATCAAAAATACCATCCGCGGCGATGATTTGTACATTGTGGTGGACGTGGGCAACTACAGCTGCAAATACACCATGTTCGGCCACGAGAACTGCATGAGCCCGGACGACCATTACCAGGATCTCAAGCGCCTGATCCAGGCCGCCAGCGGCAAGGCACACCGCATCACCGTCATTATGCCCCTGCTCTACGGCAGCCGCCAGCACCGCCGCGCTTACCGTGAAAGCCTGGACTGTGCCTATGCCCTGCAGGAGCTGCAGGATATGGGTGTGGAAAATATCATCACCTTTGACGCCCACGACCCCCGCGTGTCCAACGCGGTGCCCCTGATGGGCATGGACAACGTGATGCCCACCTATCAGGTGCTCAAGACCATGTTCAAGAGCATCCCCGACTTCCGCCCCGACCCGGAGGACTTTATGGTCATAAGCCCGGACGAGGGAGCCATGAACCGCAACATGTATTACGCCAGCGTTTTGGGCGTGAACCTGGGCATGTTCTACAAGCGGCGCGATTACAGCCGCGTGGTGAACGGCCGCAACCCCATTGTGGCCCACGAGTATCTGGGCGAGAGCGTGGAGGGCCGGGACGTGTTCATTGCCGACGACATCATCTCCTCGGGCGAGAGCATGCTGGACATCGGGTATGAACTGAAAAAGCGCGGTGCCAAACGCATTTTCTGCAACGCCACCTACGCGATCTTTACCGGCGGCCTGGCCGAGTTCGACAAGGCCTATGCCGACGGCATCATCAGCGGGGTGTACGGCTCGAACCTGACCTACCGCACGCCCGAGCTGCTGAGCCGCGAGTGGTTCCACGAGGTGGATGTGTCCAAGTATATTGCCTATTTTGTGGCCGCCATCAACCACGATATGAGCGTTGGCTCGATCATCGACCCCAACGCCAAGATCCAGGCGCTGCTCAAGCGTTACGGCGTGAAGGAATAAGCAAAAAAACGAGAGATGAGCCCCGCTTTCAAGGCGGGGCTTGTTTTTGGCTGGAACAAGAGGGGGGAAAGCCCATGGAAGTGAGCCTGCTGCTGATCCGGCAGATCGCGGAACTGTTCTTTATGCTGCTCATGGGGTTTATCATTGCGAAAATACGCTTTTTGTCCGAGGCGGACAGCAAGGTCGTTTCCAAGCTGGTGCTGTATCTGGTGATGCCCTGCTCCATCCTGAACGCCTTTCAGGAGAGCTTCAGCAAAGAGAAGCTCCGGGGGCTGCTGCTGGCGTTTGCAGCCGCACTTCTGGCACATCTTTTGCTGATGGCGGTAAATGCGGCCTGCCAAAGGCTGCTGCACATGGATGGGGTGGAGGTGTGCTCGGCCTATTACTCCAATGCGGCGAACCTGATCATTCCGGTGGTGGGGTATGTGCTGGGCGGCGAATGGGTGCTGTACAGCTGCGCGTATATCACCGTGCAGACGGCCTTTATCTGGACTCACGGCAAGCGCATCATGAGCGGGGAAAAGGGATTTGGCTGGAAAAAGGTCTTCACCAATATCAACCTGCTGGTCACGGCGGCGGGCATTGTGATGTTTTTGGGGCAGCTGCGCATGCCCGCGCTGCTGCGCGAGACCGTGGCGTCGGTGGGGCAGATGGTGGGCCCGCTGAGCATGATCGTGACCGGCATTCTGGTGGGGTACATGCCTTTAAAGGAGGTGTTCGCCACCAGGCGCGTATACCTGGTGAGCGCGCTTCGGCTGCTTTTGTATCCGCTGCTGTTTTTGGCGGTACTGAAGTGCAGCGGCATGGCGGCGCTTACCCCGGACGGCGACACGATTTTGCTGGTGAGCTTTTTGGCAACCACCGCGCCCAGCGCCGCGGCCATTGTGCAGATGGCGCAGGTGTATGGAGGCGATTCGGCCTATGCCAGCAAGATCAACGTGATGACCACCCTTTTGTGCATCCTGACCATGCCGCTGATGGTGATGCTGTATCAGGCATGGTAAAAAGCAGATGGTCCGCAGGCACAGCCGCAGTTTTGCTGCGGCTGCTTTTTTATGCGGCGGAAGAATATCGATAATGTATAAAATTTTGCCCAGCGGATTGTTTATTTGTACATAAAATCAAATATCATATTGACTTCTCAAAAAACGCGCTATATGATATAGCCATAATAACTTTTTACGAGCTTCGTAAAAAGTTTTGAGGTGGCAGAGATGCTTGATCAGATCAAAATCCACAATATTAAGCAGATTATGCTTTGCCTGATGGCGCGCCGCTGTGCAACGAAAGCGGAGATCGTGGAAGACACAGGGCTGAGCACCTCCACGGTGTCTTCCTGCGTGAACAGCCTGTTGAAGCTCAAGCTGCTGGTCGTGAACGGAATGGACGATTCTTCCGGCGGGCGCCGCTCCACCATCTACCGCGTCAACAGCGCCTATGGCTGCTTCATTGGCCTGGACCTGCGCCCGGAGGGAATTCAGGGCGTCGTTACCGACTGTGAAGCGCAGATCCTGAAACGCATTTCCTTTCCGCTGGACGGCGGCACGGTGCCCCTGCATGCGATCATGGAGCTTTTGAATGCGGAGATCGCCCACAACAAAAACGTGTTGGGCATCGGGGTCGGGGTGGCCGGAAAGCTGGACTATGAGGAACAGATCATTGTTTCAGCGCCGGAGTTTGGCTGGCAGTTTGTGCATTTGAAAGAGATCATTGAGCGCCAGTACATGGTCTTTACCCACCTGGATCATCAGATCAACGCGGGGGCGATCTACGAGGGCATGATGGGCTGTGCCCGCGGGGAAAAGCATTATCTGTACATCAGCGAGGCGCCCGGCGGCAAGGCGGCGCTGGTGCTGGACGGCCGCCTGTGCCGCGGCGCGGACAACGCCACGGGCGATCTGTGCGGCACACAGGAGCTCGGCCCAGCCTGGCTGGGGCTGCTTCACTTTTTGGGGATCTCGCAGCTGATCGTGGGCTACGAGACCGAGGAATTCAGAAATAAAGTGTGCGAGAGCACCAAGGGGTTCGGCGGCCAGGTCCATTACATCCGGCACTCGCAGGACACCTACCCGGTGAGCATGGCGGCCGTGACGCAGCGCGAATGGTTTGAATCGATCTATTTCATGCTTTAAATTACTTGGATAAAGGTGGAACACTCGTGAAAAAAGTATATGACATCATTGTGGTCGGGGCAGGTTCCAGCGGGATCAACGCGGCTGTGTGCGCGGCGCGCAGGGGCATGAGCGTCCTGCTCATCGACAAAAACGGATATCCGGGCGGGACCAACACCTCCGCCATGGTGGCGCCGCTGATGACCTTCCATGCAGGGGATAAACAGGTGGTCAAGGGCATTGCGCAGGAGATCGTGGACCGCCTTGCGGCCCGGGGCGGCACTTTGGGGCATATCCCGGATCCCATCGGGATGGTATCGACCATCACGCCCATCGACTCGGAACTGCTCAAGCTGGTCTACTTTGAGATGCTTTCCACCGAGCCGAACATCACCGTGCTGCTGCACACATTCCTGGAATCGGTGGAGCTGGAGGACGGGCAGATCCAGGCGGTGCGGGTGCTGAACAAAAGCGGAAAAGCCACCTACAAGGGCAAGGTGTTCATCGACGCCACGGGCGACGCGGATCTCGCCGCCCTGTGCGATGTGGAATTTATGCTTGGCCGCAAGCACGACGGCATGGCGCAGCCGATGTCGCTGATGTTTTCGCTGAACAATGTGGATTTGGAAAAAACTACGGAATATGTGCTGGAAAACCCGGAGCAGTTTATCCTGAACATGGACTGCGATCTCAGAAAATATCTGGCGGTGTCGGGCTTTTTCAGCCTGGTGGCGCAGGCAAAGGAGAACGGGGATTTCCCGCTGCCGCGCGACCGTGTTCTGTTTTTCCAGAGCGTGCACGCGGGCGAAGTGCTGGTGAACATGACGCGCGTGACAAGGCTTTCCGGCGTGAACGCGAAGGATCTGACGGCGGCGGAATTTGAGGCACACAAGCAGGTGGGCATTGTTACCGCGTTCCTGAAAAAGTATATTCCCGGTTTTGCGGCTGCACAGCTGCGCTCCATTGCCGCGATGACGGGCGTGCGGGAGAGCCGCCGCATTTTGGGCATGGAAACGCTGACGGCCGAGATGGTGATAAACAGCGCGGAGTGTGAGGACAGCGTGGCGGTGTGCGCCTTCCCAATTGATATCCACGACCCTGTGGGGGCGGAGCTGAACTGGATCCGCAAGGAGCGCATCTGCTGCTATGATATCCCGTACGGGGTAATGGTACCCAGGAAGGTACCGAACCTGTTGGTAACAGGGCGCTGCATCTCCGCGACCCACGAGGCAATTGCATCGGCCCGCATCACCGCAACGGCAATGGCCCTGGGGCAGGCCGCGGGAGCGGCCGCCAGCATGGCGGTCGCCGAGAAAAAGGCCTGCGGCGCGATCTCGGTGCCAAAGCTGCAAAAGCTGCTGGCCGACGAGGGCGCGGTGCCCGGCAAGCGCTGGATATGAAAATACGGCGCGCCGTGCGCCTTTTGTACCTGAAAGGGGCGCACAGCATGCCGCAGGGGATACAGCTTCAAAATAAAACGACAAAATGAGGAGGGAATAAAATGAAACGGCTCATCACGGTGCTCACGGCATTCCTTTTGGCGGTCACGGTCGTTCCTTTTCACGCGTTTGCCACTTCCAACAATTTTACCAATTCCCAGCTGCCGCCCGAAGCCGCGGCTGAGAACAGCCCGACCTATACGCTCAAACATAAGATTTACATTGAAAACTACGAGGGCGGCGCCGTAAGCGTGATTGACCTACAGGGCAAGCACACGGTCATCGGCTATGTGTACCGGCCAGCCACGGCGGCGAAAAACTCGAGTGCAGGCTTTTGGGCGGCCCACTACGACAAAGCCATCGACGGAACCTATTCCTGCGTGACCGCCACCGGCGTGAACGCGCTGCACCTGAAGCTGGGCCCGCAGGCCGGGTATGACCCCCTTGCGCCGGACGCCTGGATGCCCTGGCAGATCAGCGTGGGCATCAACGAGGATTATGCCGCGGCCGGGGGAAGCTACAGCGATTCCATGATCTACACCTCGGTGCCCGGCGGCTCGAACATCTTTGGCGGATATGTGGCGCCCTATGTGGGGAGCCCCGTGAAATATTACACCCCGCAGTCCACCTGGGAGACCATGGACTCGTATTTCAACGGCGATTTTACCAAGCCTATCCCCAAACGCATTATGATCGAGGTCTACACGGCGGCTACCGGGAACGGCAGCCCGGATTACATCGAGTTTGAAAACTGGGCCGCGGGGGACACGCTCGCGGGCCAGACCCAGGCGCAGAACGGGAGGGTGCTGGTGCATTACCCCGACGGCACGGAAAAACACGTGGCGGATCTGATCCAGCGCGTGCAGGGCACGGGGCGCTTCATCGGCAGCCAGTATGCGGAGGTGGGAAGGGTGCGCGCGGCACACCCGGGCGTGCTGTGCCTGTCCACCTCGCCCCGGATCGGCGCGACCAACGACACCAACCTGATGGGCGGTTTTCAGTTCGTGCCGGCGAACCATGCCAAGTATCTGGCGTACGACCTGGAGCAGGATTCCTTTATCGGGCGGGACCAGTGGGGGATCGTTGCCCATGTGGGCGCAGACGCGCAGACCCTGTATGACAGGGACTATGTGACAGACGGCCAGGTGTCGTTTGATCCGGTGTGGGAGGGTGTTGCGCCGCTGTTTGCAGAGTACATCAACCCGCGCCAGATCCCCGGGAACCAGGAGGCTTCCACCTATTTTCTGGTTTCGGAGGACTTTGGCGAGACCTGGCAGCAGTGCCCCACCATTCAGGGCGTGACCGACAAAACCAATTCCCCCGTTGCCGCGTGGACGAACATCCGGCTTTATCTGCACTGACCCCATCTTTCGTTTGGCATGCGCTGTGAAAACTTGTTTGCAGCCATATAAAATTTTGTTTAACAGGAGGGTATTATGAAAAAGAGTACAGCAAAGGCGATCGCTTCCATCATGTGCGCGGTGCTGGCGCTCGGCACCCTTGCAGGGTGCGGCGGCGCGGGCTCGGCCCCGCAGAGCACGCCCGCAGACCCGTCGTCCGCCGCGGCGGGGGTGGTTCCCGCAAAGAGCTTTAACTACTACGGCATCTCCACAGGCGTGACCACCGAGGAGTACAACGCGCACCCCCTGGCCGCGCTGCTGAAAGAGCATACCGGCTACGATGTTACTTATGACCAGGTTCCCGCCGGCATTGAGGAAGGCCTGACGGCGATCAACAACATTTTCATCAACCGCGAGGACTATCAGGCCATCAACGTGACCAAGGATCAGTTCTACAGCCTGCTGGCACAGGATGCGCTGAAGGATCTTAAGCCGTATGTGGACAATTCCACCAACCTGAAAGAGGTCATTGCGGACTTCGGCTGGGAAACTGTGGCCAAGGACGGCGGCCTTTACGCGCTGCCCCGCAAGGACGCCATGAAGGTGACCAACTGGGCGATCGCCTACCGGGAGGACTGGCTGAAAGAGTACAACGAGGCCAACCCTGGCAGTGAGATCCCCGTGCCCGCCGCCGAAAACGGATACAGCATGTCGGTGAGCGATTTCCGCGCCATGCTGGAATATTTCAAGGGCAAGGTGCCCCAGGGCGGCGCCGCGTTCCATGTGGATGTGAACGCCGTTGTGCAGGAGCCCATCATGCCCGCCTTCGGCATTTGCAATGAATGGGTGGATGTGGACGGCAAGCTGACCTACTACATCGACCACCCCAACTTTGAAAGCTACCTCGCTTACATGCAGGGCCTGTTTGACGACGGCCTGGTGGCTTACGCCGCGACCGCGGAAGAGCCCAACACCGTGAAAATGCTGCAGGCAAAGCAGCTTGGCGCCGGCCGTGTGTTCCACTGGGACGCCGCCGCCATTGAGGGCGCTGAGGGCACGGACGACAGCATCGGCTACATCTCGGCGCTCGTTGCCGACGAAGACAAGGGCGATGTGGCCAAGCTGCGCCAGTTCTCCTCTGAGTCCTACCAGTTCTTTACGGTCGTGCCCAAATACACGAGCGAAGAGCAGACCGCCGCGGTCGTGGACTGGGCGGACAAAATGCTGGACAAGGATTTCTTCCGCCTGCTGACCATTGGCGAGGAGGGCAAGACCTTCACCATCAAGGACGGCGAGTACTGGCCCATCCTGCCGGCCTTCAACGACGAGCGCAACCTGTCGGACCGGTATCTGGCTGCGGCCCGCGAGGAAGACTACGCGAAATACTGGCTGTGCCGCACCCGCAAGACCGAGGCGCAGAACAAGCTGTTCAGCCGCGCCAACGCAAACATTGAGGCCACGGGCGTGAAGTCCCCCATTGCCGTGATGCCTCCCAACGAAGTGTACGACACCACCTTCTCGGGCGCCAAGCGCGAGCTGGACATCGCGCTTGTGACCACGATGTTCAGCGACACCCGCATGACCGTGGACCAGCTGCGGGAGATTTTTGCAGGCAACGGCGGCAAGGAAGTGACCGAGTCGGTCAACGCATGGTACAGCACCTGGGAAAACAAGGCTACCTATAATACCGTGAAATAAAAACCGGCAGCCAATCGCTTGGGCAGGGGGCGGCCGCCCGCAACCGGGCGGCCGCCCCGCAGCCGAAAGGCGGGCAGATTACCGCGACACATAAAAACGAAAGGAAGCTTCTATGGCTAAGGTGAAAACAGACAAAGCGACAAAAAGGCTTAGCTTTAAAAATGATATGAAGCGGTACGGAAATCTGTTCCCGTTTTATATACCCGCAGTGGCGTTCGCTTTGGTCTTTTCTTATCTGCCCATGCTGGGCCTCATCATGGCGTTCAAGGAAAACCCAAACCTGCTGGGCGGAAGCAGCGCCATCGGGGGCATCCTGGAGGCCGCCTGGGCCGGCCTGGGGAATTTCAGGACCATCTTTTCCAACCCCAAATTTCTCTCGGCACTGGCGAATACCCTTATCATCAGCTTTTTGAAAATCGTGATTATTTTCCCGATCCCCATTATGCTTGCGATCCTCATCAGTGAGATGCGCAGCAGGCCGCTGAAGCGCAGCCTTCAGGTGGTCATGTATATCCCGTACTTTTTGTCGTGGGCTACCATCGCCGGTATCTTTGTGTCGATCCTGGCCACGGAAACGGGCGTTGTGAACAACCTCCTGGCCGCGCTGGGCCACGAGCGCTTTCAGTTCCTGAACAACAATGAGTTTTTCCGAAGCCTGCTTTTGCTCTCGTCCAGCTGGAAGGACATCGGCTGGAGCGCGGTGACCTACATTGCCGCGATCACGGCGCTGGACCCCGCGCTGAACGAGGCGGCGCGCATTGACGGCGCGACCAAGTGGCAGCAGATCCGGTATGTTACGCTGCCGGGCATTCTGCCCACCGTCGCCTCCATGTTTATCCTGCGCGTGGGCTACATTATGGACGCAGGGTTTGAGCAGGTCTTCGTTTTTTATTCCCCCTTTGTGGAGGGCAAGGGCAATATCCTGGGCATGTACACCTGGCGCCTCATCAACGACAGCGGCCTTGTGCCGCAATATGCGCTGTCCACTGCGGTGGGCTTTTTCAACTCGGTTGTGGCGCTGATTCTGGTGGTCAGCATGAACTTTATCCTGAAGCGTTTTTTCAACAAGAGTATCTGGTAAAAGGAGGCATGCAACATGCAAAAGAAAAGACAAAACGGCCTGCCGCGCCTGCTGGACTCCGCCCGGCTGGCGGCGGTGCTGTGCAGCGCTGCGTGCTTTCTTGTGCCGGCCATTTTTGCAAAGCTGCCCCTGCCGGGGGTGCGGGCGCTGCACGCCGCCGGGTATATTTTGTGGGGCGTGCTGGCGGCGGAAGCGGCGGTGTGCCTTGCGCGGATGGAAAAGGAGGCGCGCCGTTATTTTTTAAAGCTGCACAAATCGGATCTTGTGTTCTGCGCCGCCACCCTGGTCTGCCTGCCCCTAAGCCTTGCCGCGGGCATGGCCGGGCTGGGCTGGGTGGTGCTGCTCAAGCTGCCGGGCGCGCTTTTGCCTTTCAACAACGAAAAGGTGTTTCAGAAGATCGTGAACATTGCCGCCATTTTGCTGGTCATCGTGTTCATCTTCCCCTTTTTTAATGTGGTGGCGGTCAGCCTTTCGGCGCCGGATCAGATCGTGAACCTGTTCCCCAAGCAGATCGACCTGTACTCGATGAAATATGTTCTCACGGACAGTGGCTTTTTCCGGTCGATGGGGGTTTCCATTGTGGTCACGGCGGTGGGAACGGCGCTTTCGGTGATCAGCATGGCAATGGCCGCATACCCGCTCTCCAAAGCGCGGATGCCCCTGCGCCGCTCCATGATGATGTTTTTTGTGATCGTGATGCTCTTCACCGGGGGCATGGCGCCCAACATGCTGCTGATGAACGCCCTGCACCTGAACAACACCATCTGGTCGCTGATCTTTCCGTCGGTGGTGCAGGTGTTCTACCTGATCCTGCTGAAGGGCTTTTTTGAGGATGTGCCTGAAGAATTGGAGGAATCGGCCCGGCTGGACGGCGCCAGCAACTACACCATCCTGTTCCGCATTGTTCTGCCGGTGGCCGCGCCCATGGTGGCAACCGTGGCGTTCTTTACCATGATCTCGTACTGGAACAACATCAACAACGCCATTTTGTACATCACTTCCAACCAGAGCATTTACCCCCTGCCCATGTACATCCGCAATTTTTTGAACCGCAACCCCATGGAGGTGGCTATGACCAACCCCACGCTTGTGCGCTATTGGGACAATGTGAAAATGAGCTACGTTTTGTTTTCCATCGTGCCGGTTATGCTGGTGTACCCCTTTACGTTCAAGTATCTGAAAAACGGGGTTGCGATGGGCGCTGTAAAGGGCTGAGTACGGCCCGCAGCGCAGAATTTTTACCGAAAAGGAGCAAGTGATATGGATTATCTGTCGGTTTTGAACCAGCGCAGGCCCGCGCTGATCGTCAGCCTGCCCGGCAACCGCGTGGAGTTGGCCCGGGCGGCCGTGGAGTGCGGCGCCGATGTGATCAAGGTGCACATGAATGTGCAGCACCGCGCGAGCGGCCTGCACTTCGGCACGTTTGAAGAGGAAAAAAACACGCTTGAACAGATCGCCGCCGTTTCCAAGGGACCGTGCGGCATTGTGGCGGGCAACAGCGTGGAGGATGTGGAGCGCGATTACCAAAAGGCCTTCGGCCTGGGGTACAGCTTTATCTCCCTGTATGCGTCGGCCATGCCGCTGTCGGTTCTGGCAACGCCCGGCCTGATCAAAATGGTGGCGCTGGCGTGTGATTACACGCTGGAGGACGTGCGCGGGCTGCCGCGCATCGGCGCGGATGTGCTGGAGGCCTCCATCATGCGGCCCGAGACCTACGGCCAGCGGCTTACGGCCGCGGAGCTGCTGCAGTATTCGGCGCTTTGCAAAGAGAGCGAGCTGCCCGTGGTCATTCCCACCCAGCGGGCCATCCGCCCCACAGAGGTGGGGCAGCTGGCCGGGTGCGGCGTGGCCGGCATCATGGTGGGGGCTGTGGTCACGGGCGCAAAGGAGGAGAGCCTGCGCCGCAGCGTGAGCGCCTTCCGCAATGAGCTCGACAAGCTGTGACCGCCATGCACAGGCGGATGTTCAGACGGTGAAGGATATGACAGTTGGTTTTTTGCCGCTCGATACGCGCCCCTGCACCTACGATCTGCCCGTGCAGCTTGCCCGGCAGAGCGGGGCGCAGGTGCTGCTGCCCCCGCAGGGGCTGGTGGCCCCCTATAAGCAGGCGTCCGACACAGCCGCGCTGGCCCGCTGGCTGGAAGAAACAGCGCCGGGGTGCGACGCGCTGGTCGTCAGCGCCGAACAGCTTTTGCAGGGCGGGCTCATCCCCTCCCGCCAGGCGCGGGTGAGCGCCGCGCGCCAGTGCGAAGCGCTGCAGGTTTTGGCGCGCATCCGCCGGAAAGCGCCGTCCGCCCGTATTTATTTATCCAACGTGCTGATGCGCACCTCCATCAGCACCCTTGACCCGGAGAGTTTGGTGTGGTGGGAAAAGGTGAATTTGTATTCCAAGCTCTGCTACCGGGCCAAAACCGGGCGCTGCAGCGAGGCCGCACAGCAATGCCGCGCGCTGGAGCAGGAGATCCCCGCCGAGGTGCTGCGCACGTTTTTGACGGCGCGCGGCACGAACCACAGGGTGAACCGGGAATGCATCCGGCTGGCCGCAGAGGGTGTTGTGGACGAGCTGCTGATCCTGCAGGAGGACTGCGCCCCGGAAGGGCTGCAGCGGTTTGAGCAGGAAACCCTGCTGCGCGACATCCAGGCCGGGGGCCTTTCGGACCGGGTGTTTTTGTTCAACGGCACGGACGAGGCCGGGGCGGAACTGCTGCAAAGGGCGCTGCACCCCGGGGGCTGTGCGGTGGAAGTGGTCTGGCTGGGGCGCCAGCCGGATTTTGTGGCCAAATATGAGGACCGCCCGTTCCGGGAGAACCTGGCGGAGCATATGCGGGCGCTGTGCATGCGGCAGGAACAGGGCGCCCGGCGGGTGCTGTTTGTGCTGACGCCGAAACAGGAGCAGCGGGAGGCCTCGCTGCCGCGCAGCAAGGCGCCGCACGATTACAGCGAAGCAGAGCTGCGGGCGATCTGCCGCACCATCGGGCAGGCTGCGGCGCAGGGGCGCAGCTGCTATCTGCTGGACCTGGATTTTGCCAACGGCGGCAACCCTTTTTTGCTGGAATGCCTGGCAAAGGAACTGCCCATTGCACAGCTGTGGGGCTATGCCGCGTGGAACACGGCCAGCAACGCGCTGGGCACCCTGCTGGCGCAGATCCTGGCCGGCGATCAGGGCAACGGGGCGCTGAACCGGGCCTTTACGGCGGAGCGCGTTCTGGATGACGCGGTGTACCAGGCAATCGTGCGCCAGGCGGTGGCGGCCCGCGTGAAGGCGGAGGGGCAGGACGTTTACAACATCCGGGACATCCCCCAAACGCAGCGGTGGCTTCAGCAGGAGTTTGAGGCCGTTCGGCCGCTTCTGGAAGCGATTTTCGGCGGCGAGGTGCCCGCCTTTGAGGCAAGGCTGCGCTGGCCCAGGCTGTTTGAGGCTGCGGTGTTTACCAGGGCGGGCGGCGGGCCTGTGTATACGGAAAATTTTTGAAAAGCGGTTGCCCCGCACAGCGGCCATGCGATGGAACGCTGTGCGGGACGATCTGTTTTGATGCAAAACGGATGGGAGGGCTTTTTGTGGCGATCCGGCTTTCAGGCGAAACCCGCGCCCTGCGGGAAGGCGTTGAAAATATCCTTGCGTATTACCCCTACGCCGCGCGGGACTTTGACGGCGAGATCAGCGCGCGCCGCGCGGGCGGGGAGGGCGCGCCGTCGCTCAAGGTGCACCGCAGCGGCGCAAAAATCCAGGTGGACTACCGCCGCCGGTGCGATTTTTTCCGTGCGCTGGGCTGTATCCTTGCGAGGGAGGAAAACGCCTGCGAGCGCGCGGCCTATGAAAAAAGCGGAGTTATGCTGGACGTTTCCCGCGATGCGGCGTATACCCTGGCACAGCTCAAAGAGTTTTTGGTGTGGATCGCGCTCTGCGGCTTCAACGCCTGTTATCTGTATATGGAGGATACCTACCGGTTGGAGCGGTACCCCTATTTCGGTTATCTGCGGGGGGCGTATTCGCTGCAGGAACTGAAAGAGCTGGACGACTTTGCCGACAGCCTGGACATTGAACTTATCCCATGCATCCAGACCCTCTCCCATCTGGGGACCACGCTCAAGTGGGATTATGCCCTGCCCATGCGGGACACTGCGGCCACCCTGATGGTGGGATGTGATGAAACATACGCCTTCATCCGGGAAATGCTCTCCAGCCTGAAAGGGGTGTTCCGCACCCGGCGGGTTCACATCGGCATGGACGAGGCGATGGATCTTGGCACCGGCGCTTACCTGCGCCGGCAGGGGTTCCGCCCGCAGTTCGAGCTGATGACCGAGCATCTGGGCCGGGTGACGCAGATCGCACGGGAGCTGGGCCTGGTGCCCATTATCTGGGATGATATGTTCTACCGCTCCAAGGACCCAAATCTGGACTACTACAACCCGGACGTGACGCTGGATGAAAACGATATTGCCCGTGTGCCGCAGGAGGTCCAGCTGGCCTACTGGGATTATTATCACAACACCCAGGCGGAATATGAGTGTATGCTGGAAAAACGGAAGGGGTTCCGCCAGCACCTTATTTTTGCCGGGGGCATCTGGAAATGGAACGGCTGGGCGCCCAATTACGGCAAGACCTTCACCACCACCCATGCCGCCCTGCAGGCCTGCCGCAATTACAGGGTGGACGAGATATTGGCCACCCTGTGGGCGGATGACGGCGGCGAGGCGGCGCTGCAGACCGTTTGGCCCGGCCTTGTGCTGTTTGGCCAGTACGCCTACGGGGCAAACACGGACGACGGGGCGATCAGCCGCCGGTGCAGGGCCTTTACAGGCCTGCCGCTGGAAGGCTACCGGGCGCTGGAAGAGCTGGATCTGCTGCCGGGCTGCGAGCGGCCGAACACAAAGATCCGGAACCCCTCGAAGTATCTGCTGTATCAGGATCTGCTGCTGGGGGCGTTTGACGCCTGCGCCGGCGAGGCGGGCATTGCGGCGCACTATGAACGCTGTGCGCAGCGGCTGGAGCAGCTGGCCGGCGGGGGGCCCTACCCGCCGGCGTTTGACCGCATGTTTGCCCTGTATACACTGCTGGCCCGGGTGCTGGCGGAAAAGAGCAATTACGGCGCGGCGGTGCGCGCGGCCTACCGCAATAAGGACCGGGAGGAGCTGCGGGCGCTGTGCGGCGCGCTGGACAGCCTTGCGCAGAAGGCCGCAGCGCTGCACAGGGCGTTTGTGCACATGTGGTGCTACGGCACAAAAGGCGCCGGCCTGGAGGTGCACGACATCCGCTTGGGCGGCCTGTGCGGGCGCATCCGCACGGCCCAGACCCGCCTGACCATGTTTCTGAATGGGGAGCTTGACCGGCTGGACGAGCTGGAGCAGGAGATCCTGCCCTTCCGGCAGCAGAGCGGTGAGGATGACGGCTGCCCCGTCTGCAACAAATACCACCTGATCGCAACACAGAATCTGCTGTGAACAGCGCCCTGCCTGTGGGGCAAAAGGGGGAAAACAGAATGGTACGCATTTTGTTGCTGCCGCTGGACGAGCGGCCCTGCAACGCGCGCTTCCCGGCAATGATAGCCGAGGAGTGCGGGGGGTATGAACTGATCATGCCGCCGCGTGAGCTGTTGGGCGATCAAAAGCAGCCGGCAAGCGTGGAGGCCGTGGCCCAGTGGCTGAAAGAAAATTTTGGCGGCTGCGACTATGCGGTGCTCTCGCTCGACATGCTGGTGTACGGGGGCATCGTTCCGTCGCGGCTCCACCAGCTCGGCGCGGAGCAGTGCCGGGCCCGGCTGGGCCTGCTGCGGCAGCTGCGCGCGGAGCACCCGCAGGTCAAGGTCTTTGCGTTCAGCCTTATCCTGCGGGCGCCCGCCTACAATTCGGCCGAGGAAGAGCCGGATTATTACGAAATGTATGGCGCACGGCTGTGCCGCCTGGGCGTTTTGCGGGATAAAAGGGAGCGGGGCTTGGCCTTCGGCGTGGAGGCGGAGGAGCTGCAGGCGCTGGAGCGGGCGCTGCCAGCCGCGGTGACGGCGGATTTTTGCGGGCGCCGCGCCGTGAACCACGCGGTAAACGAGTGCGCCGTGGAGCTGCTGCATGAAAATATTCTGGACTTTTTGGTCATTCCCCTGGACGACTGTGCAGAGTATGGGTGGGCGGCCGCGGAACAGCGGGCGCTGCGCGCCGAGATCCTGCAGGCGGGGGAGAGCGGCCGCGTCTACCTGTATTCCGGGGCCGACGAGGTGGGCTGTGTGCTTGCGGCGCGCGCGGTCAACCACAACCGCGGCCGCACGCCGGCGGTGTATTTGCAGTACAGCAGCGTGTACGGGCCGCTGGTGACGCCCAAATACGAGGACCGGCCGCTGGGCGAGAACCTGAAATGGCAGATCGCCGCGGCCGGGGGCAGGACCGCCGCCAGCCCGGAGGCGGCGGATCTGATCCTGATGGTGAACGCCCCCACCGCGGGCGGGGAGCGGATGGCGGAGGCCGGCACAAAGGGTGAGCGATGGGACGCCAGCTATGCCGGCTGCCGCTGCCTGCCGGATTTTGTGGCCTCGCTGCGGGCGTACCTTGGGGAAAAGCCCGTTGCGCTGGCGGACCTGGCCGCGGCGAACGGCGGCGACGACGAATTGATGCGGATGCTGGCCCGGGAGGGCCTTCTGCCGAGGCTGGCCTCTTATGCGGCGTGGAACACGGCCGCAAACGCCGCGGGTACCTGCATTGCCCACGCCATGCTCCGGGAACGAGCCGCGGAACGCTCGCTTTTTACCGCCCACCGCATCCTGGAGGATTGGGCCTATCAGGCCGATATCCGCCAGCGCGCGGCGGAGCTGGCGAAAAGCGTGGGCTGCACCTTGGACAGGGGCGAGGGGGAGAACCAGCTTGCGGCGTTTGCGCAGCGGGAGTTGGAACAGTATTTGGCGCGCTGGGCGCTGCCGGGGCCCGTGTGCATTGAACGGGTGGGATTTCCCTGGCACCGCTTTTTTGAGATTGACCTCTCACTGAAAAGCGCGCGGTGACAGCGGCTGGAAAAACCGCAGCCCAGCGTGAACAGCCCCGGCGGATTGAACCGGGGGAAAACGCCCCCTGTGCAGGTAGATATTCCTGCACAGGGGGCGTTTTGTGCGGTGGGGCGGGGCGCCAAAGCCTGCGGAGCCGGGTCCATGCCCCTCTGCAATGGCGCGCCTGCCGCGGCCGGCTTTTACAGCCGCAGCACATGCGTGGCAACCTTTTCGGTGAACACCGCGTCGTGCTCCACAAACAAAAGGGTGGGCCGGAACGCCAGGAGCAGCTCCTCGACCTGCCCGCGGGCGGGCAGGTCGATATAGTTCAGCGGCTCGTCCCATACATACAGGTGGGCGGGGCGGCACAGGCTGGCGGCGAGGGCCGCCTTTTTCTTTTGCCCCTCGCTGTAGCTCGCCATGTCCTTTTCAAACTGCGCCCGCTCAAAGCCCAGCTTGCGCAGCACGGCCCGGAAAAGGGTGGGATCCAGCCCCTGCTGCGCTTCAAACCGGCCCAGCGGGCCCGCCAGCTGCCCGGTCGCCTGGGGCAGCCAGCTGATGGTCAGGCCGGCGGCCACCTCGAGCAGGCCTTCGGCGCGGGCGGTGCTTTGGCCCAGGATCAGCCCGAACAGGGTGGATTTTCCGCAGCCGTTGGGGCCCTGCACCGCAAGGCGCTGGCCCTGCTCCAGCACAAAGCCCAGGTCGTGCAGGGCCTGCAGCTGCCCGTAAAAGGCATTCAGGTGCGCGGCGCGAACCAGCACCTGCTTGGGGTGGGCCAGCGGGGTGAGCTTGAGGCGGCCGGTATCTTCCACTTCCTGCAAAAGGCCCCGCTTTTCTTCCACTGCCGCCTGCCGCCGCCCTTCAATGGCCTTGGCGCGCTGCATCATTTTGGCGGCCTGATGGCCGATGTGGCCCCGATCCGGCCGGGGCGCGCCCCGCTTGACGGGGTCGATGCCGGTCTTGCCGGCCTCCACCTTGTCGGACCAGGCCGAGGTGCGGCGCGCGGCGGCGGTGAGCTGGCCGATCTGCTTTTGAAGCCGGTCGTTCTGCCGCTGCTCAAACTGCTGGCGCAGCTGCCAGTTCTGCTGCCAGGTGGTGTAGTTGCCCCGCTGCACCTGGATGCTCTTTTTGTTGATGGCAAGCACGTGGTCCACACAGCCGTCCAGAAAGGCCCGGTCGTGGCTGACCAGAATGAACCCGCGCTTGCCTGCCAGATAGCGGCTCACCGCCTGCCGGGCTTCCAGGTCCAGGTGGTTTGTGGGCTCGTCGATGAGCAAAAAGTGCCCCTGGCGCAAAAACAGCAGACCCAGCAGCACCTTGGTCTGCTGGCCCTGGCTCAGGGTGCAGAAGGGCTGGTAAAGCCGGCCGGGGTCCATGCCCAGCAGCCCAAGCTCCCGGGCCAGCTGCCAGGGCTGCGCTTCGGGGCAAAAGGCCCCGAGCAGCTCCGCTGGGGAGGCGGACGGGTCCGGCACCCCAAAGGGAAAATAGTCGAAGGGGACGCTGGCGCGGATGGCCCCCCCACAGGGCAGGCGGCCCATCAAAAGCCGCAGAAAGGTGGTTTTGCCCCTGCCGTTGCGGCCTACAAAGCCGAGCTTCCAATCGGTGTCGAGCTGGAAGGTGGCGTGCTCGAATACATTGTCAAAGCTGCCGGGATAGGCAAAGGTAAGGTCGGTGACCTGGATCAAGGACATTGCGCATCGCTCCTTTCACAAAAGCGGCGCCGCCCGCCCCGCAGGGATGCACGGGAGCCTCCGCTCTGAAAAAAATCGGCCGCAGGGGAAAAGCTTCCCCTGCGGCCGCGCAAATATCCGCCTGCCCTGAAAAGAGCCGGGCGATCCGGTGCGCACGCAAAGCGGCGAGCCGCCCCAAAGGCCGGCCCGACTGCGGAAGTTCCCCTGCCAAGGGCACGCACGACCCCGGGCCGCCCCCAAAAGGCCGGCCCGTTTTGCGTGTGCCCTGTGTGAATCAGCAGGAAAACTTGCGCATGCTCTCACGCTCCGTTTCAGTTTCAATATCAGGCGGGCCGCGGCCCGCCTTGCACCCCTATCATACAGGCCCGGGAGGCGTTTGTCAAACCCTGGGGGATTTTTTTTACGATCCCTCTTGACATAATACCCCCTGGGGGTATATACTGTCATCAGAGCAAGAATACCCCCAGGGGGGATAGAACGAAACACAAACTTTTACAGGAGGACTTGAATATGTCTGATTGCAAGCATTCCGCCGACGTGACCCGCCGCCTGGCCCGCATCAGCGGCCAGGTGAACGGCATCCGTGAAATGGTGCAGAGCGGCCGCCCCTGCGGCGACCTGCTTACCCAGCTTTCCAGCGTGAGCAGCGCCGTGACCCAGGTTGCAAAGCTGATCCTGACCGAACATCTGGAGCACTGTGTGGTGAACGGCACCGACACGGACGAAACCCTGGAGGAACTGAAAGCCGCCATTGACCAGTTTGCCAAGCTGAAATAAGGCAACACGCAGGGAAAGGGAGAGCAGACGATGGAAGCAAACAAACACAAACACTGCGCGGCCGCAGGGCAGGAAGGCTGCTGTGGGCACGGACAGGAGCACTGCCATGAAGAGCATGGGCACGGGGAACACGGCAGCCACCAGCATGGGCACGAGCATGGCCACGGCCACGGCGGCGAATGCGGCTGCGGGCACGGGCACGAGCACGGCCACGAGGATGGCTGCGGCTGCGGCCACGACCACGGGGCCGGGGTGGAAAAGAGCGAGGCAGTGGGCACTGCCTGGCAGGTGGCGGGGGCCATTGCCCTGCTGGTGCTGGGGCATTTTGCGGCCGGCTGGCCGGCCGTGGCGGTTTACCTGGCGGCCTACCTGCTGGCGGGCCACGGAATCCTGTGGAGCGCGCTGAAAAACATCACCCGCGGCAGAATTTTTGACGAAAACTTTTTGATGGCGGTGGCCTCGCTGGGGGCGTTCGCTATCGGCGATATGTCCGAGGCGGTGGCCGTGATCATCTTTTACCGGGTGGGCGAGCTGCTGCAGGATCTGGCCGTGAGCCGCAGCCGCAAAAACATCGCCGGCCTGATGGACATTCGGCCGGACTTTGCGGTGCTCTATGAAAACGGCAGCGAGCGCAGGGTGGACCCCGGCGAGGTGGCGGTGGGCCAGCTCATCCGCATCCGCCCCGGCGAGCGGGTGCCGCTGGACTGCACCGTGACCGACGGTGAGAGCGCTGTGGATGCCAGCGCCCTGACCGGCGAGAGTGTGCCTGTGGCCGCCGCGCCCGGCGCGGCGCTGGCCAGCGGCAGCGTAAACCTTTCCGGCCTGCTGACCGCACAGGTGACCGCCGTTTACGGCGATTCCACCGTGCAGAAGATCCTGGATCTGGTGAGCGAGGCGGGCGACAAAAAGGCGAAGGCGGAACAGTTCATCACCAAGTTCGCCCGGATTTATACGCCGGCGGTCATGGCGCTTGCGGCGCTGATCGTGTTTGTGCCGCCCTTTTTCACCGGCTGGGCCACCTTCAGCGACTGGCTGTACCGGGGGCTTGTGTTCCTGGTGGTGAGCTGCCCCTGCGCACTGGTGCTCAGCATCCCGGTAAGTTTTATGGGCGGCATTGGCGGCGCGGCCCGCAACGGTATTCTGGTCAAGGGCGGCGACGTGGTGGACCGGCTGCGCGCCCCCAAAGCCGTGGTGTTCGACAAGACCGGCACCCTGACCCTGGGCGAATTTGCCGTGAGCCGCGTGCTGCCGGCGCCGGGGGTGGAGGAAGGGGAACTGCTGGCTGCCGCCGCCCTGTGTGAGCGCAGCTCCGGGCACCCCATTGCGGTGTCGGTGCGCAGGTACTGCGCCGACCAAGACCCCGGCGGCCCCATCACTGCCTACGAAGAACTGGCCGGCATGGGCGTGGCCGCCCACACCGAACAGGGCGTATACTATGCGGGCAACGCGCGCCTGATGGAAAAGGCCGGCGCCGCGGGCGATTTTTCCGGCGGCAGAGGGGCCGGCACCCTGCTTTTGGTGGCGCGCGGCTCCCAATACCTGGGCAGCCTGCTGATCCGGGATGAGGTAAAACCCGGCGCCAAGGAGGCGGTGGCCCGCCTGCGGGAGCTGGGGGTGAAGAAACTGTTCATGCTGACCGGCGACCGGGAGGGCGTGGCAAAAGAGGTGGCGGAGGCCGTGGGCCTGGACGGCTACAAAGCGGGCTTGCTGCCGCAGGACAAGGTGGCAGCCTTTGAAGAACTGACAAAAGACGTGGAGGGCGTGACCCTTTACACCGGCGACGGCATCAACGACGCGCCGCTGCTGGCCCGCGCGGACGTGGGCGTGGCCATGGGCGGCGTGGGCAGCGACGCGGCCATTGAGGCTGCCGACCTGGTGCTTATGACCGACGAGGTGGAAAAGATCGGCAGCGCCATCCGCATTGCCCGGGCCACCCGCAGCATTGTGCTGCAAAACATCGTGTTTGCCCTGGGGGTAAAGCTGGTGGTTCTGGCGCTGGCGGCCTTTGGCATGACCCCTATGTGGCTGGCCATTTTTGCGGATGTGGGCGTGGCGCTGATCGCGGTGGCCAATGCCGCCCGGGCGGTCTTTGCAAAGCCCTGACCGAACAGATACGGCCCCGGCCCTGCATTCCAGGGCCGGGGTCGTTTTTAAAAAGGGAGAGGCGTATGTACCAGAAATTTTTGGCGCTGCTGTGCATGGCGGTATTTTATGCGATCTATTTTTCAAAGCAGCTCGCCCAGCGCCGGCAGGGCGTGCGCACCAACCAGATCGGCCGGGGCGATAAAACCGCGGGGACCCTGCTGGTGGAACGGCTGCTGGGCGCGGCCACCCTGTCCATCGTGCCTGCGGAGGCGGCCAGCATCCTGCTGGGCGGGCCCGCCGGCCCGGCGCGCTTTGCGGCGGGGCTGGCCCTGTGCCTTTTGGGCTGCGCCGTTTTTCTGGCCGCGGTGCGGGGCCTGGGAGGCAGCTGGCGGGCCGGTATCCCCGCAGAAAAAGATACGGCGCTGGTCACGGGCGGGGTCTATGCCCACAGCCGCAACCCTGCCTTCCTGGGGTTTGATCTTGTTTATTTGGGGCTGCTGCTCTGGTTTTTCAACTGGCTGCACCTGGCCTTTGCGCTGTTTGCCGTTTTGATGCTGCACCTGCAGATCCTGCAGGAGGAAGCCTGGCTGGGTGAAACCTTTGGCGCTGCTTACCAGAGCTACCGCGCCCGCACCCGCCGGTATTGGGGGAAAAGCTGAAAGCGAAGGGCCGCCGGATTTACAATCCGGCGGCCCTTCGCCTGTTATTCTTTTAAGGTGGCCCAGGTCAGATCCAGCACAGGGCCGAAGGGGCGGAAGACCAGGCCCCGCACCCCGGGCTGCACCAGCAGCGCCTGGCTGTGATACCACAGGGGCACAACGGCCGCCTCGCCCAGGGCCAGCCGTTCGGCCTGCGCCAGGAGGGCGGGGGAGTTGCCGCCGCCCGTGCGCAGCGCTGCCAGGGCCGCCTCGAAGTCCGGGCTGTTCCAGTGGGAGAGGCCCACCTGCTCCAGCACTTCCAGCGCGCTGTCGCTGGAGGGGGAGAAGGGCAGCAGGGCGATCTGGTAATCGCCCGCCGCCACCCGTGCGGCCAGTTGGTCGGGGGGCAGCTCCTCCAGGGAGAAATAGGCCGACCAGGCGCCCAGCTGTTTTTGCCACTGCTGGTTCAGCGAGCCCGCCAGGCTGCGGTAGGGCTGCCCCTGGGGCAGCAGCACCGTGATGCCGGAAAAGCGGTTCGCGCCCGCCGCGGCCAGCCCTTCGCGGCACAGGGCCGCGGGATCCCCATAAGCGGGCAGGGCGCTGCCTGCCGCCTGGCGGTAGGGCTCGCCCTGCGCGGTGACGGCAGGGGGGACCAGGCCGTCGGCCACCGCAAACTCTGCGGGCAGGTCCGGGGCGGCGGCACGGGCGCTGGCGGCCAGCGCCGCCCGCAGCTGCGGCTGGGCCAGCAGCTCGTTTTCACAGTTGAACGCCAACGCCCAGGTGGTGGCCGTGTAGGGCAGGGAAGCAAGAGAGCCGGCCTCGGTGCTGTCGCTCAGGGCGGCGGTGGCCTTGCCCGCCAGCACCAGCTCGGCGCCGGTAAGGGGCTGGGAGACGGCACCGGACCCGGAGCCCGATCCCGGGGAGCTGGTGGCGGCGGCGGTGCTGTTCAGGACCAGGCGCAGGCTGGTCACCCGGTCGCCCTGTGCGGCGCGCCGCAAAAACAGGCCGTTTGTATTCCAGTTGTACAGATAGAACGGGCCGTTTGTCAGGGTGGCGGACCGGTTCAGGCCATAGGCGCCCTGGGTGCTGTCGAAAAATGCCTCGTTGCAGGGCATTGCACCGGGCAGGGCCAACTTTTGCAGCAGCTCCGGGTCCGGTGTGGAGAGCTGCAGAACGAAGGTGGTATCGCTGGGCGCGCTGACCCCCAGCGCACTCTCGGGCGCTTCGCCCGCCAGCACGGCCTGGCTGTTCTGAAGGAGGGCAAAGGTGCTGGTGTATGGGCTGGCGGTCTCGGCCCGGAAGATACGGCGGAACGCAAACACAAAGTCGTGCGCGGTGAGGGCGTAGCCCCCGTCCTGGCCGCCGGACCTGGCGTAGCCCAGGCCCTCTTTCAGGGTGAAGGTATAGGTCAGGCCATCCGGGCTTACGGTATAGGCCGAAGCGCAGTCCAGCTGAGGCTGGCCGGCCTCGTCCAGGCGGGTCAGGCCGCTGTAAAGGTTTGCCACGGCGATCAGCTCCGGGCTTTCGGCGGCAAGCTGTGGATCAAGATTCTGCGGCACCCGGTCTACCGTCCAGGTGAAATTGATCTGGCTGCCGCAGCCGGTCAGAAAAAGCGTGAAAAAGAGGCAACCGGCCAGAGCCCCAAAGGTTTTGCGCACCTGCGCCCACCTCATTTCTTACATAGTTCTTTTTATAGTAACAAAGTACAGTTTACAAGGGACTACACAGGGTAGGTATCTGACGGGAGGGGTGCCGCCAGTCAGATTTTCCATGTGATGTTCAAGCTGTCGCTTGTGGCGGCTATGGTGGTGATCATCAAATCCACCACACGCCGCTTGTCATCAAAAGATACATTCTCCCAGGTATCGAGGTAGCCGGAAATCTGGCTGACCTGTTCCGGGCTGATGGCCTCCACAGTCAACTCCGCTATCCTTGCCAGAAGTTCCTGCTTGCGCCCGTCCAGTTCCGCTATCTTCACATTCACATAGGAGAACAGGACATTGTTTGCCCCCGTCAGACTGTCCACCAGCTTTTCAATCTCGCTGTCTACATGGGCAAGTTCCACTTGCAGGGCGGTGATTTTCGGGTTTGCCTTTGCCGCTTTCTTTTTTCCTGTCAGCGTCTTGTAGCTTGCCAGCTTCTTTACCATCTGCTGATAAACAACCGCTTCCAGTTCCGAAGTGATGATTTTCCCACAGCCAGGACAGCTTTTATTGTCCAGCCGTTTCGTGCAGCGGAGATACTGTTTGCCGGAGGGATTGTAGATACTCATAAGAGCATACCCGCAATTCCCGCACTTGATTTTTCCTGCCAGCCATGTGTGGGTGGCTTTCCGGGCAGACTGGATTTTCATGTTGTTCATCAGCTTCTTGCGGCAGGTCAGCCAGGTGTCGGAGGGGACGATACCCTCATGGGGAGCCAGTACCAGCATTTGGTCTTTTAAGTCGTTTTTCTTGCTGGCCTTTACATCTCGCCCTTGATACAGATAGCAGCCGTTCATGCCCGTAAAATCGGCAACGTCATTGACAATGACTGTACCTTGACTTTTGAAAAATTCGTACACATCAAGGTCTGCCTGCACATAGACAGGATTGCGTAACATCTGCGCCAGCGTGGGGCGTATCAGCTCTTTGCCATGGAACAAAATCCCCTGTTCGGCAAAGTACCGGGTAATGTCCCCGTAGGAAGTTGTGGGCTGGGCGTACATCTCAAACATCAGCCGGATATTGGCCGCTTCCTCCGGGTTTACCACCAGCTTCTTTGTGTTGATACCGTCCATCTTGATAGGCTCCGTATGGAAGCCGTAAGGGGCTTTCCCGCCCATCTTAAAGCCCCGCTGACTGCGGGAGTAGTAAGCGTCCGTTACCCGCTTCTGTATCGTTTCCCGTTCAAGCTGGGCGAACACGATACAGATATTCAGCATGGCCCGTCCCATCGGCGTGGAGGTATCAAACTTTTCCGTAGAGGACACAAACTCCACATTGTACTGCTGGAACAGCTCCATCATGTTGGCAAAGTCCAGAATGGAACGGCTGATACGGTCGAGCTTGTAAACCACGACCTTTGCAATCAAGCCCCGCTTGATGTCCCGCACCAGTTCTTGAAACTTCGGACGGTCTGTGTTCTTGCCGCTGTACCCTTTGTCTGTGTATTCCTTGCAGTTACCGCCTTTCAACTCGTATTTGCAAAATTCAATCTGGCTTTCAATGGAAATGCTGTCCTTTTTGTCTACCGATTGTCTTGCATAGATTGCGTCTATCCGATTGTTCATATTGTCGCTCCTTTTCTTAAAAAAGAAACGGAGCTGCTGACAGTTCTATTATACCGCCAGCAGCCCCGCAAATCAATGATGGGTTTGGAAAACCTTATGTCCCGGCTTCCTCACTCTCCCGCTTGTCGGCGTACTTGCGGAACACCTCATAAAGCTGCTGTTCCAGTTCCCGGCGTTTGGCTGCTTCCTGTTCCGGCGTGAACACCGGGGAGAGATTTTCCAGTGTGATTTCCTTTCCCTGAAAAGTCACGATTTCGATTTCCTTTTTGTATCTGATATTACTTATAAGATCACCTTTCCTTTCCATGCTGCCGCTGTTGCCGTTTCAGTTCCGCTAAAATCTCCGGCGGGATACGGTCAACCAGCCGCCGCATATCGTCCAGTTCGCTTTTTAACTTCGCCCGTTCCATCGTGTCATTCATCTTGCCTTTTTCGCTGGCCTTTGCCCTGACTTCCAGCTTTTCATTTTCCGCTAACAAGTCATTGATTGTGACCTTGTATTTTTTCAGTTGCCCGGAGAAGTTCTCCATCTGCGGAAACCACTTTTTCAGCATGGAGAGGGCTTCCTCTTTCTTCTTTCCGGCGTTCAGCGGGGTAATGCCGGAGAGAACCGCTTCAATGGCCCTCGCCTGTTTGGAGAGGTTGACCGCCTGTTTGAACAGCCGGGTGGGGATATGCTTCCGGCCCGTCTTGCTGGCGCTTTCCCCACGCTCCAGGTCGGGGTACTGCTCCACCATACAGGCGTGAAAATCGTCCTGCCACTTCGTCAGATTGGCCCGGTTGCCGATAATTTCTTTGGCGCACAGGCGGTTGTCCTTTGTCAGCGGCACAAAGACCAAGTGCAGATGGGGCGTTTTTTCATCCATGTGTACCATAGCCGAAACGATGTTCTCCCGGCCCACCCGGTCAATGAGGAAGTCCGCCGCCCTCTGGAAGTAGGCCGCTATCTCCTTTGGGGACTTGCCCTTGAAAAACTCCGGGCTGGCGGTAATCAGCGTGTCCACAAACCGAGTGCTGTCCTTGCGGGTGCGGCATCTGGCCTGCTCGATGCGGCTCTGAATGAAATGGTAGTAGCGGCCATCCGGCTTGACGATGTGGAAATTGTACTTGCTCCGGCTGGTGTCAATGTCCGGGTTGCTGGCGTACTGCTCCTTTTTCCGTTCATGGTGGGCTTCCAGCGGCCCCGCCGGGTGGCCCTTGTGCTTCTCAAATCGCAAAATTGCGTGTTGTGCCATTGAACTCCTTTCCCCATTCCATTCCTTTCCGGCGGGTTTTCCCGCCGAAAATATCTCTGATAGGATTGGAATGGAATGAATGTAAATAGATGGTTTTAATCTCTGTATTTCTATATACCGTCAGATTTCCGTACTTCAAGAGGATTGATTTTCGTACTCGCCAAGTACGGTTTTCAGCCCTCCGGCGTACCATAACCGGATTTCTTGAAGTCGGTGTTTGGAACCGCTTCATAGGATTTCGGGTAAATGCGGTTGGGTTTTCCACAGCCCTGTTTCTGGATTTCCACCAGCCCCGCATACTGCAACTCCCGCAGGGTGTTGACCGCTTTCTGCCGCCCGCAGCGGAGCAAAGCGACCACCTCGCAGATGGGGTAGTACAGGTAGACCCGCCCGTACTCGTCCGCCCAGCCGTTCTTCCGGGACAACTCCGCCCGGCGCAGGACAAAGGCATACAGCACCTTCGCTTCGTTGCTCAAGGGCTGGAATGTGGGTGCTTCAAAAAGGAAATTGGGGAGCCGGGTGAAACTGAACGCCTTTTCCGGCTGGTGAATATAAATCGTGTTTGTCATAGCGTGTTTTGTGGACGGTTAGAGGCCCGTTTTCCGGGGCGAATGATAAATGATACCAGCCGCCCCGGTTGAGGGCTTGCGGAGCCTTGCAAATCAAGGCTTTTCCCGCTCTTAACTGTCCACAGCAGACCTCCTTTTCCGTTCACTTTCTGTTTTCTGCCGCCTGTGAACTCTGGCGGCGCAGTCCGGGCAGTATTTGCCCCGGTTGGACTTCGGGACGAACACACCGCCGCACTCCGCACAGCGTTTCAAGTCCCTGTCCCGGTAAATCTCCGCTTCCAGCGTCCTGTCCAGCGGCAAGACCGCCCAGCGGAACCACTTGCAGCAGACGGAGAACGAAATCATCTGCGGACAGGCGCAGGTGTCGCCATCGTCCAGCGCAAGGCAGTTTCCGTCCTCGCAGTTGCAGCACTCCCGGCGTATCAGGCCGCTGGCTCGTCTCTTCTGGGGCGGGGTTATGCGGTAGGGGGAGCCGTCCGGCCTGTGTTCCAGCGGCGGCAGGTGTTGATAGGGTCTTTTGCTCATGCGTCCCTCCGTTTTCTTTGGCGTGTTCTGTTTCCAAGGTGCTTGTCCATCGATGAACTATCCCAAGTCTACACCTTTTTGACCGCCTGTGCCGTATATCCAAGAGGTAGGAAATCAGCCTGAAAAACTCCCTATTTCCACGCTCTCGGATTTGTGATATAATCAAAAAAAGATAAAAGACAAATTCAGGTTTCTGGTCTTCTTGCACAAAATAAAGGAGGAGCTATTATGCAAATTGTTTATATTCCAAGCGAATCAATGTCTGTTCAAGGTAAAAAAGATGAAATCTATAAAAGATATGGGAAAGACTGGAATATTAGAGAACAGGGAGGAGGTAACGGAAATTGGTTGTTGACCAGAAAAAGTGATGTGCTTGTAGATGGAAAAAGTTATCGTACTTTTGTACTTGAACACTACGGTAAATCCAAGCTGACAGCGAAGCTTGTTGATAAATTTCGTGAAGATGTAGCAAATGGTAAAATAAAACTGTAAATGCCTATGCCGTTATGCTATGAGCATAGTACATAGCATAACGGCTTCTCTTTCGTTGAGCTAGCAAGGAGGGTGAATATGTCTTTATCCATACAAGAGCGATTAAAAGACCTACGTGTGGAGCGTGGCTTGACGCTGGGGCAGCTTGCGGAGCAGACCGGGCTTTCCAAGTCTGCGCTGGGCAGTTACGAAACGGAAGACTTCAAGGACATCAGCCACTATGCCCTTATCCGGCTGGCGAAGTTTTACGGTGTGACCGCTGATTATCTGCTGGGGCTGTCTGAAATGAAAAATCACCCAAACGCCGATCTTGCAGACCTGCGTTTGAGTGATGAAATGATTGACCTGCTGAAAAGCGGGAGGATAGACAATACCCTGCTGTGTGAGCTGGCGGCGCACCCGGATTTCCCCCGGCTGATGGCTGACCTTGAAATCTATGTGAACGGAACGGCACTGAAACAGGCGCAGGGTGCAAACGCCATAGTGGACACGATGAGCGCAACTGTTATAAAAAAGCATAATCCTGGCATGAGTGATACGCAGTTAAGACAGCTTATCACCGCCCATATTGATGAGGACGAGTTTTGCCGCTATGTGATACAACGGGACATAAACGGGATTGCCCTTGCTCTGCGGGAAACACACAAGGACGATTTTTTCAGCGTCCCAGAGGATAACCCGCTAAAAGAAATGCTGGAAACTGCTGGTGAAATCGTCAGCCAGGACAGCGACACGGAACAAGCGTACTTGGCGTTTATCTGCAAACGGCTCAAGCTGAATTTTAGGAAGCTGTCAGTAGAAGAACGGAAGTGGCTGAAAAAGATTGCGGAAAAATCCGACTTGCTGAAGAATCCAAAACCGCAGAGAGGACGAAGATAAAAAATGCCTGAACGGCGGTTCTGGTTTTTCAGAACCACCATCCAGGCATTTTGTTTAGTAATAGAAAAAGGTGCAGTTGATTATTGCGTATTGTCAATCTCTCTCAAACCGGGTAGTAAAAATACGGCAAGCGCAACGATGATAATGCCAATTCCGCAAATGACAAACCATTTCTCAACTCCCAGCCGCTCCGCCAGAGGCCCGGAAATGACAAGGCCAAACGGCATGGCGAGGGAAGCGGCGCTTGTCAGTAGAGAAAAAACTCTCCCCAGATATTCTGGTTTGACCGTTTCTTGAAAAATCGCATTTTGCACACCGTAAAATGGAGCGGAAATTCCCATAACAGTACAGCACACAACAAAGACAAGAAATGCGTCTGGCGGCAAAAGCCCGGAGAGCATATTGCTAACGCCCATCAGGAGAACGGAAAGACCGATGGTGTACCGCCGTTTCTTAAAACCGCCCCAAATGCTCAGAATGACTCCGCCAAGCAGCATACCAACCGCAAAAGCAATTTCAGCGGCAGAGGCATGGGCCGGTGTTCCTTTGAAGTATGACATACAGATGAGAGGAAAAAGCGTACTGATTGGCATATAAAAGAACATATAAATTACACCAATCCAGAGCAGAGCAAAGAGGCCCCTGTTTTGCTTTAATACCACATACCCCTCTTTCATATCCTGTAAAAACTGTTGTCTTTTCGTTTCTGGACATAGTTCAGGCGTTGGTATGGACGAAATCGCAACAGTCACACAGGCAAGGATTGCACCCACAATATCTAACAATATAATTGCATTAAGAGGCCAAACAGCATATAAAAACGCTGCGGCAGCTGGACTGATAATCGCACTTACTGCTTGCATGGTCTGCGTGTAACCAGCGCATTTTGTAAGTTCCTCTTTTGGCACAATCATAGGTGTTGCTGCGCTGAATGCTGGAGAATGAAAAGCAGTTCCCGCACTTCGGATTAACAGGACAACCATAATAGACCATACGGGCAATTCCATGTAAAACGCCACCAGCGCCAGAATACCGCCAGCGGCGGCAATTATCAAATCCGCACCAATCATTACGCTTTTACGGCTGTGCCGGTCAACAAAAGCACCTGCAAACGGGCCTAAACAGGCTTGCGGCAAAAATCCAATCAGTGTTGCCGCCGTCAATATGATTGCAGAATTAGTTTTCGCAACCAAATAAAAGATAATGGCCATTTGCAAAATACCGCTGCTAATAAAGGATATTGCTTGTCCGGCAAGAAGTGTAAAATAAGTTTTTCTCCATGAATTGTTGTTTTGGGTCATAATGCGAACCTCCTTTTTTATTGCATTGTTCCTTTGTTTCTGCAATAAAAAGCAGGCGTTGTCCCACAGAGAGGGCAGACGCCTGCATAACAACAAAGCACGAAAAAACACCACGATACAGTTCAAAGACTGCTCGTGTCAAACCTACGTGTTCCTTTGCATACGCACGCAAAAAAAGCCCACCATCATGTGGAAAGGTACTTCTACTTTTTATTGCTTATTAGCGTACACAAATTAACACACGTAAGCCTCCTTCCAATCTCAAACTGTCGCACAGTATAACACACATCCGATAGACTTGTCAACCATTTTTAACCTTGTTTTCCATCTTGTTTTTCCATCTCTTACGGGCAGTAGCAAAGCCAGGCGAGCCAGTCAACGGTCAAGATGAACGGCGCTTTCAGCGCCGCCGTTGACAGTCTCGCCCGTCTTTGCTAATGGGTAATCAAGGCGGGAAAGCCATTTTAGGGCTTTCCCGCCCATTTCAATTTTGGGAGAAGAAAGGCCCCAAAATGAACGAGTGCGGCCAAACACTTTTAGGGATTGGCCACCTTGTCCACCCATCCAGCGGGGCGGCGGGGAACGGTCAAGGCCGGGCGTCAGCCCATTCATTTCAGCCTTGACGGTTTCCTGCCGTCCTGCTACTTTTCCCGGAGTGTGGCCACACATCTGGTCACGGTGTCCAGAGCTTTGGGACTTTTTGTCCCATAGGCCGGGGGCGGAGGACGAGGGACGGGGGCTTTCATAATACGCCCTGTCTGCTGCTGAAATCAGCCCTTTGTTTCCGGCTTACCAGCCCCAAACAAAGCCCTGCTTTCCTGCCGCGTCAAATGCCCTTGCCCTCCCCGGCGGCAACGGTATTTTCAGGGCAACGCCGACAGAGCGTATAACACACTACACTTTGCTCCGCAAAGTCGTGTGCCAAATGGGGCGCTGCCCCCTTTGGAAACCCCCGCAACAAACAGGTGCTATGCACCCAGCCGGGAGCATAGCGCCGTTTGTTGTCAGCAGCCCGTTTCACGGTCTGCGTGTAGTTCCTTGTAAACTGACCTAAAAAAATGTGAAAAAAACAAACAGAATGCACAAGACCGCCCGTAAAAGGTGAAAACAGAGCCGCTTTGCCCTGCGCGGCGCGGCCGGCAGCGGCGCTTATGCGCCGAAACCGTGCGCCAGAACAAATGTTTGCCGATCTGCGGCCGGTTTTGTTGCGAAAGCCCTAAAAACTGACTATAATAAAGGGCAGTGATTTTTAAATTCGCCCGCATTCTGCCCATTTTGGCAGGATGCGGGCCGGGCGCTGCCCAAGTAAGCAGGAAAGGCCGGGATAGCATGCAGGAGGATCAGCAGCGGCTCGCAGCCGCGGTGAAGGGGAAAAAGGTCGCGTTCATCGGCGCGGGGGTGAGCCACAAAACGCTGCTGCGCCAGTTTTGCGGGATGGGCGCGGCAGTGACCCTGTGCGACAAAAAGCAGCTGGAGGAATTTGGCGATTATGCCGGCGAACTGCGGGAGCTGGGGGTGAACCTGTCGCTGGGGGAGGGATACCTGGCGGGCCTTGCCGGCCAGGATATGATCCTGCGAACCCCCGGCTTTGAGTATTATACCCCGGAATTGCAGGCCGCAAAAGCCGCCGGGGCGCTGGTGACCAGCGAGATGGAGCTGTTTTTTGAGTATTGCCCCTGTGAGATCACGGCGGTGACCGGTTCGGACGGCAAGACCACCACCACCAGCCTGATTGCCGCCATGTTCGAGGCGGCGGGGCGCACCGTGCACCTGGGCGGGAACATCGGCCGGGCGCTGCTGCCCATTTTGGCCCAGGTGCGGCCGGAGGACGAGGCGGTGGTGGAGCTTTCGAGCTTTCAGCTGATCAGCATGCGCTGCAGCCCGCGGGTGGCGGTGGTGACCAACGTGACCCCGAACCACCTGGACCACCACAAGAACATGCAGGAATACATCGACGCAAAGCGCAACATCCTGCTGTGGCAGGAGGAGGGCTGCCGGGCGGTGCTGGGGTATGAGAACGAGGTTACCCGCGCCATGCAGGCGGACTGCAGGGGCAGCCAATGCTGGTTCACCCGCCTGCGCGAGACCGACAACGGCGCGTTTTTGCGGGCGGACGGCATGCTGTGCATGGCCGAGGGCGGCGCGGTGACCCCGGTGCTGGCGCAGGGCGAGGTAAAGCTGCGGGGGCTGCACAACATCGAAAACCTGCTGGCGGCCATTGCGGCCGTGTGGGGCAGGGTTCCGGTGGAGGCCATGCGGCGCGTGGGCGGCAGCTTTGCCGGGGTGGAGCACCGCATTGAGCCGGTGCGCACCCTGGACGGGGTGCAGTGGTACAACGATTCCATCGCCTCCAGCCCCACCCGCACCATTGCCGGCCTGCGCAGCTTTGGGCAGAAGATCATCGTGATCGCCGGAGGATACGACAAAAATATCCCCTATGAGCCCCTGGCCCCCGAGCTGCTGGAGCATGTGAAGGTGCTGGTGCTGATGGGCCAGACCGGCCCCAAGATCGAGGCGGCCGTGCGGGCCTGCCCGGGTTTTGCGGCCAGCGGCCTTGTGATCGAGCACGCGCAGGACATGGCCGGGGCGGTGGCGCTGGCCCGGGCGGCGGCAAAGCCCGGCGACATCGTGAGCCTTTCGCCCGCCTCCGCCAGCTTTGACCTTTACCCCAATTTCGAGGTGCGGGGCCGCCATTACAAAGAGCTGGTGAACGCGCTGTGATCTGTGCCGTAAAGGGGCCTGGGGCCGCGCGGCGGTACCGGGCTGCCCTGGGGGGCGGCCCCACGGCCTGCAGCCTGGGGGCGCGCTGCGCCGCCTTTGCCGGCCTGCCTGCTTCCGGCTGGCGCTTTTTTACCGGCGGGGAGGGTGCAGAGCCTTTTGCACTGGCGGTGCGGGGGGCGGCGGCACAGCTGGCGGGCCGGGCCGACCCGGAGGAGCTGGCCCTGCTGCTGGAGATGCTGAAGGTGCGCGAGCTGCGCATGGAACAGGGCGCGCCGCCCCGGGACTGGCAGCCTGCGCGGGAGCTTGCCGTTTTTGGCCTTGCCCCCGGCGGGAGGCTGCCCCAGCCGCCCGCGCCCGCGGGGTTTTGCCTGGAAACCGAGCCCTCCCTGTGGGAGGTGGCGGACCTGCTGGCCCGCGGGCGGGAGCTGGGAGAAGCGGGCGCACAGGCGCGGGATAATTTTTATGCCGACGCCTGTGCAATGAAGAACCGGGGACTGGCCTGCATTTGGGCCGCCCGCTTTGAGGGCTGCCTGGCGGCCACCGCAGGCGCTTATGCGATGTGGGGCGGCCAGGCCTGCCTGGCCGCGGTGGAGACCGAGGAGAAGCTTCGCCATAAAGGCGCGGGGCGCTGGCTGGTGGCGGGCCTTGCAAATTATTTGGCGCAGCAGGGCCTGGGGGTGAGCCTTTTGTGCGCGCCCGGGCGCGAGCGGTTTTACCAGGCCCTGGGCCTTGAAAAACGGGGCAGCGCGGTGTGCTGGCGCCCGAAAGCGCCGTGACGCGGCCCTTTCCACAAGCCTTTCCCCTGCAAAACAAAAAAACAGAACATAAGAGAAGAAAAGGAATAAAAAATGCTGGAACAATTTTATGATTTCTCTGCCCGGCTGCTGGAGCTGGACCAAAAAGCCATGGGGCTTTGCCGCCCGGAGTTTGAAAAGATCGACGCCATCCGGGATTACAACCAGGTCAAAATGCTGAAAGCCTTTACCGAAAACCGGGTGGCCGCCACCCATTTGGCGGGGACCACCGGCTACGGGTACGACGACGCGGGCCGCGACAAGCTGGATCGGGTGTTCGCCCAGGCGGTGGGCGCGGAGGACGCGCTGTGCCGCCCGCACTTTTTGTCGGGCACGCATGCCCTGACGGTGGCCCTGTTCGGCCTGCTGCGGGCGGGCGACACCCTGCTGGCCGCCACCGGCCGCCCCTACGACACGCTGGAAGGGGTCATTGGCATCGACGGCGCGGGGAAGGGCTGCGGCAGCCTTGCCGAATTTGGAGTGAAATACGACGAAGCCCCGCTGAGAGAGGGCGGCGTGCCGGACTATGAACTGATCGCGCAGAAGGCGAGAGAGGCCAGGGTGTGCCACATCCAGCGCAGCCGCGGCTATTCCAGCCGGGCGGCCTTTGACCTGGAAACCATCGGCAGGGTGGCGCGCACCGCAAAACAGGCGAACCCCGGAATCCTGGTAATGGTGGACAACTGCTACGGCGAATTTACCCAGACCGCCGAGCCGGTGAGCGTGGGGGCCGACCTGATGGTGGGCAGCCTGATCAAAAACGGGGGCGGCGGCATTGCACCCACCGGCGGCTACATTGCGGGCCGGGCGGATTTGGTGGAACGCTGCGGCCACCGGCTCACCGCCCCCGGCACCGGCCGGGAGCTGGGCTGCACCCTGGACACCCTGCGCCAGCTGTATCTGGGGCTTTACTATGCGCCGGGGGTCACCGCCGAGGCGGTGAAGACCAGCATCTATTCCAGCTGCCTTTTGGAGCTGCTGGGCAAGGAGCCCACACCCCGCTATACCGCGCCCCGGAACGACATCATTACCAGCTTTGAGGCGGGCAGCCCCGAGGCGCTGGTGGCGTTCTGCCAGGGGATCCAGCAGGGCAGCCCGGTGGACAGCTTTGTGCGGCCCGAGCCCTACGCCATGGCGGGCTATGCCGACGAGGTGATTATGGCGGCGGGCGCGTTTACCGAGGGCAGCAGCATCGAGCTCTCGTGCGACGGGCCCATGCGCGCGCCTTATACCGTGTACCTGCAGGGCGGCCTGAATTTTGCAGCCAGCCGTGCGGGGGTGCTGCTGGCTGCGCAGAAGGCGTTTGAAAAGGAACTGTGAGCAGGCCCGGCCCGCGGCGTTTAGCGCGGGGGATTCCTGCTGAGGGAAAAGGAGCTACGGCCATGGAATGGGATTATACATATACAAAAGAGGACATGCAGGCCTTTGCCGCCGAGCAGTACCGGCGCAGCCGCGTTTCGGGCGTGCTGCTGCGGGTGGTGGCGGCCTTGAGCGCCGTATTTGCCTTTTGGCTGGCGATGCAGGGCGTGCGGCTGGGCCGCCCCCACGGCTTTGGGCAGGGGGGCCATGCGTGGCACGCGGGTATTTTGCTGGTGTATGGCGTTTTGGCGCTGGTTATGCTGGGGCTGGCGTTCTGGGCACTGTGGTGCAGCCGGCCGCAGAACCTGGCGCGGCGCGCGGTTAAGCGGGCGGCGCGCCTGCAGCCGGAGGTGTTCGGGCCCTGGCATGTGGCCCTGCGGGAGGATCAGCTGCTGGTGTGCCAGGGCGGCGCCCAGATGGCCAGCGACCCCTCGGTGATCGACGATGCGCTGGTGTGTGGGGCGGGGGTGCTTGTGTACACCCACGGCAAAAAGCGCAGCTTTGGCCTGCCCGCCCGGCTGTTTGAAGACAGAGAGGCCATGCGGCGCGCGGCGGATGAGGCCCGGCGGTGCGCGGCGCTGGCCAAGGCGGAGCTGCTGCGCCGGCAGGCGGAATTGCTGGCCAGCCCCGCGCCCGAGGAGCCCCTGCCCCCGCAGCCGCCGCTGCCCCAGGGGGAACAGGCGGTGTTTGCTGCGCCCATCCGGCTGCGGCCCCAGGAATTGTTCGGCGCGGTATACGCCGCGAACCGCGGGGTCATGCCCGCCCGGCGCGCGGTGCGGCTGACCCAGGCCATGACGGTGTTGTGCCTGGCACTGGGCGTTTTGAGCGGTGTGCGGGGCGACTGGGGCTACAGCGCCATGATGCTGGGGCTGGGGGCGATTATGGGCGCGGCGGCGCTGAGCCGGGCCCCCTTTGTGCTGAAAAGCGCGGTGCGCCGCATTGTGGAGAGCGAACAGGCGGTGCGCCTGACCGAGCCGGGCTGGCTGGTGGCGGGGCAAAACGGCTTTACCCACACAGGCGGTGCCCGGTGCAGCTATGTGCCCTATTCCCAGCTTGCCGAGGCAGGGCAGGACGGGCAGTATCTGTTTTTGCTGTTCCAGACCAACATGATCCTGATCGTGCCCAAGCGAGGGTTCGAGAGCCCGGCCAAGGCCGGGGAGGCTTTTCTGTTTTTGCGGCAGAAAGCTGCGCGCCGAAAAGGCAAATAAAAGGTGAAATTTGTCAAGCTCATCCCCGCTTTCCCGCTTGCTGTTTGTGAACAAAGTGTGTATAATACAAGATTGTGCGAAATGTTTCCGGGCAAGAGATGGAAGAGAGAGGAAAGAGGAGAAAGAGCATGTCTTATAGGTATTTAATTGATGTGGCGATGATCCTGCTGGCCACCAAGGCACTCAGCATGCTGACCGGCAAGCTGCAGATGCCCCAGGTGGTGGGGGCGCTGCTGGCGGGCCTTTTGATGGGGCCGGCGGTGCTGAACCTCATTCAGCCCAGCGACTTTTTGAGCCAGGTGGCCGAGCTGGGCGTGATCGTGATCATGTTCAGCGCGGGCATGGGCACCGACATCAACGAGCTCAAGCAGACCGGCAAGGCCGGCTTTGTGGTGGCCATGGCGGGCGTTTTGATCCCCCTGGGGCTGGGCACTTTGCTGATGGTGTTCTTCAACACCGGTGAGCTGGCCCTGCCCGGCAACAAGCTGCTGCAGGATCTGTTCCTGGGCACCGTGCTCACCGCCACCTCGGTGAGCATTACCGTGGAGACCCTGAAGGAATTGGGGAAATTGTCCACCAAGGTGGGCAACACCATCCTGGCGGCCGCCCTGATCGACGATGTGCTGGGCCTTGTGTGCCTGACCGTTGTGACCAGCCTTGCGGGCGCCCAGGTGAACATCGGCGTTGTGCTGCTCAAGATCGTGCTGTTCTTTGTGTTTGTGGGCGTGATGTTCTTTGTGGTGAGCAAGGGCCTGACCTGGTACGAGACCAAGGTGCGGGACCGCAACCTGCGCCGCTACCCCATTTTTGCCTTTGTGCTGTGCCTGTTTATGGCATGGGCGGCCGAGGTGTGGTTCGGCGTGGCCGACATCATCGGCGCGTTTGCCGCGGGCCTGATTGTGACCACCACCCCCAAGGGCGCTTACACGGCCAGCAAGTTTAACCCCCTGGCCTACCTGCTGCTCACCCCGGTGTTCTTTGCGAACCTGGGCCTGAAGGTGGAGCTGCCCAAAATGGACGCCTTTATTGTAATGTTCACCGTGATGCTGGTGGTGGTGGGCATTGGCTCCAAGCTGATCGGCTGCGGCCTGGGCGCCAAGATCTTCGGCTTCAAGGGCCGCCAGTGCGTGCAGATTGGCTGCGGTATGGCCTGCCGGGGCGAGGTGGCGCTGATCGTGGCCAACAAGGGCATGGCCATGAACATCATCAACCCGATCTTTTTCGGCCCCATCATTATTTTGGTGGTGTGCTGCGCCGTGTTCACCCCCATCATGCTGAAAATGGCCTTCAAGGGCGAACCTGCCTACGCGGGCATGGAGGAGAGCAAGCTGGCCGAGGGCTTCGAGATGGCCGAACAGGTCGAAGAGGTGGCAGCCCGCCTGATCGAAGGCGAGCGCAAGCGCCGCGGCAGCAGCGGAAAATAATCGTTCTTCGGCAAACACACAAAGCGGGGCCGCATCTTTTCAGATGCGGCCCCGCTTTGTGCAGGAGAGGCTGGAGCTTGCGGCCTCCGGGGCAGAGTGCCCGTTCAGGCGGCGCCCGCGGCTAAAAATTGTGCCCACGCCTGTTCGCTGCCGCAAAAGGCGTTCAGGTCGATAAAGCGCTCCGGCCCGCTGTACCCGGGAAGGCGGCCGCGGTCGGTGTATTGCCAGAACAGCCATTCCCCGGCGGGGGGCAGGTACACGCTGCGCAGCCAAAGCGGATATTGCCCGAAGCCCTGGGCGAGATACAGCCGCCGGGCACGCCCGGTGGCATACAGGATGGGTTTGCGGCCGGTGGCGCCTTCCAGCGCGGCCAGCAGCGCGCGCAGTTCGCGCCGCACCTCGCCGGCAGGCTTTGGGGAAAAGACATAGCTGCCGTAAAGCTCCACATCCACCACCGGGGGCAGGGCGTCGGCCTGGCCGCCCAGCGCAGCAAGAAAATTTTCGGCCTGTGCGGCGCCGGGGGAATCGAAGCTGAAAAAATGGTAGGCCCCCACGGCGATCCCCGCCTCAGCGGCCCCGCGGCGGTTGTGCGCAAAGGCGGGGTCGGCAGAGGAACTGCCCTCGGTGGCTTTTATAAACGCGAAGCGGACGGACTGGCGGGCAAGGACAGGCCAATCGATCCTGCCCTGGTATTCTGAAACATCCACCCCTTTGACCGGCCACTGGCGGGCGAACAGCAGGTTGGGCCGAACCGCTTTGCACAGCACAAGCGCCGCGGCCAGGGCGGCCAGGCAGGCCGCGCCGAACAGCCAGCGCCAGCGGCTGCGGCACAGGCGGCGAAACGCGCGGCCCAGCCGCCAGCGGCGCCACAGCGCCGCTGCGCACCAGCCGAGCACGGCGCCGAGGGTGTTCAGCAAAAGGTCGTCCAGCTCGCTGATGCCGGTGCGCAGCAAAAATTGACCCAGCTCGATTCCAAACGACAGGCCAAACCCCGCCAGCGCGGCCCAGCGAAGCCGCATCCCCCGGGCGGCCAGGGCCCAGCCCAGCGGCATAAACCAGACGATGTTTCCAAAAAACAGGTAACAAAAGCGCACGGGCCCCTCCTGGGCAAGGGTGCGCCCCCACTCAGCAAAGGGGGTAAGGTTGAGCACCGGCGCGGGCATGCGCCCCGGGCGGAAGACCGTGAGGCGAAGCAGCGCCGCAAGGTAGAGCGCGAACAGGCCCCAGCCCGCAATGCGCGCGGCTTTTTTCATGGCAGGCACCTCCTTTGCGTTTTATCGTACCACAAAACGGGGGCAAAGAGAAGCCGCAGCCACCCGGCGGCTGCGCCCCGGGCGGGGGCTGCGGCGCAGGCACTTTCAGAGGAGATTTTTATTATTGTGGAGCAATAAAAGCAACAGTGCAGGCCGCATAGAAGGGCCGGGTGAACGACCGTTGGGACATTCCGGATCAATTGGTCTTTACCATACTCATAGTGTACCAGCTGATGCCGTCTCCGGAAGGCGAATAGCCCATGGTCAGAAGAGCGCCGTTTTCGCTTTGCGCAATGGTGTTATTGTGGATATTGGTCTTCACCGCATCCGGATGGGGCGCTTTGACCATAGCCAATGTGCTGCCGATCAGCACATTATCGCACACTTCGATGCTGCCGGCATATTGAACGAAATCCACGCCCAGATCAATGGCCACCGGCTCCTCCAAGCAAGCGTTGTTCATGCCGTTTCCGCTGTCAAGAATAATGTTGTCCCGCAGGAGCACCGCGTCAAAACGGTTCTCCTCCCCCTCGTTGATAAGAGACACGCGGATGCCCTGACCGCAGTTCTCCATGAGATTGCCCTCGACCGTGTAGGTGCCCATATCTTCCAACAACTCCATAGAGCTTTCAAAGGTGCAGGCGTTTCCGCAGTGGCGCATATAATTGTTGCGGATCGTGGCGTTTGCGGCCACGCCGTAGATGCCGTCGCCTATCAGGCAGTAGTCGTTCGTGGGCTCTTCGGACTCGATGCTGAAAAGCCGGTTGCCGCCCCACTCCACGGTGCAGTTCTGGATCACGGCATCCCGCCGCATCAGGTTTCCGTTTACCGCGTTATCCAGGTAATACTTGACGGAGAGATTATCGAGCACATAGCCGTCGGCATGCCAGCCGTCAAGAACAGAAGTGTCGTTCTCATTTTGGAAGATCACCTCAATATCTGCAAAGCACTCGCCGGGGTTGCCCTTGTCGCAGCGCAGGTACAGCTCACCGGCACCGGCCTGGCTTGCCTCAAAGGGATACGTAAGCCCGGAGATATCCACACGGCTGATATAGGTCATATCTTCCGTGAGGCTTTCTTCCACCGTTCGGTATTCTCCGGCACTGGCCACTTGAATATTGGTGCAGGGATCCTCCCTGGCGACAATGCCATTGACGGGGTCCATGGGCAGAACGTCCACCGCAAGCCAGCCGTTGGGGGTGGGCCATTCCAGCACGCGGCGGGCATAGCTTTCATCATTGAACACAATACCGCCGACATCGTGGGTGGGCTTGTAGTATTTCCAGATCTTTGCGCCGCCCGCACCCTCATGCCACAGTTCCCAGCATTCCGAACGGGCAGAGTTTTCCGCCGCGATGGTGAACACGGGCTTTGGCCCCTCGCCGTAAGCGGAATAGGTGACATCCTGGCCCAGGCGGAGCGACGCCTCTGCAAGGCGGTATACGCCGCCGCGCTCAAAAAACACGGCGTCTCCGGGCTGGACCTCGCCCCAGGTGCAGCGCAAGGGATCGCGCCATGCCGTTTCGGGGCTGAGGCCGTCATGCTCATCGTTCCCGGTGGGAGAAATATAATAGGCGGTTCCCGTGTAGGTCTCGCCGCGAACGAAGGTATCGGACCGGACAATGCTTGTGGGCGCGCCGAGGATCGCGGCCTTTCGCTGCGCTGCCGCTTCATAATAGGGCGCAAGGCCGGCGGCATCGGCAAGATCGAGATAGGTGGTGTCCTTGAGAAATGCGGCGACCGCCGCCGCTTCGGGCGAGGGCCCGGCAGCATAGGATGCCGCCGAAGGGGGGGCCAGGGCCTGCGTTTGGCCTTTTCCATCCGCACCGCAGGCGCAAAGGCCTGATAGGATACAAACTGCAGTTAAAAGCCATAGCACTCTTTTCATAACGCAAGTCTCCTTCGTTACATTGTGTGCATCGCTGCACAAACACAAGACGGACCGGTTTATTTCTTTTAGTATACTATGGAATCAGGCGCGCGGCAATAGACGGGGGGCTCATGCGCCGCTTGTGTACGAACGCCTTTGTGCTTATTAAAACAGCTGATACGGAGTGCTTTCAGCATATAAAGTTGAACAAACGGCACCCGGCTTACAGCCGGGTGCCGTTTGTTCCCGCCGGGCGGGCCCGGCGGTCGTTCTTTTAATTTCTTTTCACAAATTGCCGCTTTACAGCGAGCGGCACATGCCCCTTTTACGCTTCGTCCGCCGGGGCTTCCTTTGCAAAAAAGGCGATGCCCGCCGCCCCGGGGCCTGCATGGGTGCCGATGACCGTGCCGATGTGATACACCTGCGGCGCGGGCAGGCCCAGATTGCCCGTGAGATAGCGGTGGAGCGGCTCGGCGGCACGGCGATGGGCAGTGTAGCCGATCAGGTACTCGCAGCCCTCGTCCAGGCCGCCCTGGGCGTCCATCAGCTTGAACAGCGCCACGTAGGCGCCGGGCATGCCCCGGGCCTTGCCCACAAGGCCCACTTTGCCGCCCTGCACCGACACCACTGGCTTGATGCCCAAAAGGCTGCCTGCAAAGGCCTCGGCGCCGGAGAGGCGGCCGCCCTTGCGGAAATACTTCAGGTCGTCCACCACGGCGATGAGCCGGATTTTGTGTTTTTCCCGCTCCAGGGTTTCCACGATCTGCCCGACCGGGGCGCCTTCGGCGCGCAGGCGCAGGGCCAGCCGCACCAGCAGCTGCTCGCCCAACGTGGCGTTCTGGCTGTCGACCAGGTAGATCTTGCCGTACCCGCAGGTCTCGGCGGCGATCTGGGCGGACTGGTAGGTGCCGCTGATCTGGCTGGAAAGCAGAATGGCAATGATTTCGTCGCCCGCGGCGCGCGCGGCCTCGAAGTGCTCCAAAAACAGTTCGGGGCTGGGCTGGCTGGTGGTGGGCAGCTTGCCGCACTGCACCAGCCTTGCGTAAAATTCGTCGGGGGTCAGGTCCAGCCCGTCGCGGCAGGTTTCGCCGTTTTCAAAGCTCACCTGCAGCGGCACCAGTTCCAGGTTCAGGCGGGCGGCCTCGTGAGGCAGGATGTCGGCGGTGGAATCGGTCAGAATGCGGATCATAAGTAAAATCTCCTTTTGGGGCGCCCGCGCAGCAAAAGCCGGAGCGGGCTGAATCGGTGCAGCCCGCCGCCGGGGCGGGCGCGCGCTTACAGCGCGGTGAAAAAGGTGTGGAGGGTTGAGAGCATGTTTGCCAAAGCCTCCATCTGCTGCTCGGTCAGCCGGGCGCTCACCTGTTCAATGAGCTGCTTGTGGAACGCGGCGTGGCAGCGAAGTGCGCCCTCGGCCCTGTCGGTCAGCTGCACGGTGACCTTGCGCTTGTCGGCGCTGTCGCGCAGGCGCAGAAGGAAGCCTTTTTGTTCCAGCGTCTTTACCGCGACGGTCAGGGTGCTGGCTGTGACCCGCAGGCGGGCCGCGAGCTCGCTCATGGTTTCGGCCCGCTCGCCGTTTTGCACCGCCTCCAGCACGTGCATCTCGCTGACGGAAAGGTTTTTATAAGGGCCTTTGGCAATGCTGTCCTCTTCCAGGTGCAGCACGTCGTTGAAAACATCCACCAAAAAGTGGTTGATTTTTTGTTCCGCGGGGGTCATGGTTTGGATCGCCTCCCTGCTGTATGAAATTTTGAAGTTCAAACAAACTGATTTTAGCGCGGCCGGCGGCATTTGTCAAGCTGTTTTGAAGTTCAAATGATTTTTGGGGAACACCGCGGCAGGAGGGAACAAAAAGCGGCCGCATGCACACCGCAAAAGCGGAATGCGCGCGGCCGCGGCAAAGCGCGGTTATTCCAGCCGGTACAAATACCCGGTGAGCGGGGCAAGGTCCAGGCGTAGGGTGCAGGCTTTGCCCATTGCGCCGCCGGGCTGGGCAAGGCGCAGGGCGGGGCGTGGTGCGCAGCCGCCGAACGCGGCGTCGCCGGTGCACAGCAGGGGCACGGCTTTGCAGCCCTGGGCCAGATAAAAAGGGTAGGCGGGGTAGGCGGTGTTCTGGGTGTTCAGCACCACCAGCAGGCGGCTGCCGCCCGCGCCGCGGCGCAAAAAGGCGTATACGCCCTCGGTTTGGGCCTGGCTGGTGACCCACTCGAACCGCTCGGGGTGATATTCGCCCGCGTGCAGCTCGCCCAGCTGCCCATACACCTCGCCCAGCCGCGCGATCAGGGCGCCAAGGGCCCGGTGGAGCGGATAGTCCAGCAAGCACCAGTCCAGCTCGCGGGCTTCGTCCCACTCGCGGAAATGCCCCAGCTCGCCCCCCATAAAATTCAGCTTTTTGCCGGGATGCATGTACATGTAAAAATACAAAAGGCGGGCCTGGGCGAATTTTTCCTCGTATTCGCCCCACATCCGGTCCAGAATGGTGCGCTTGCCGTGCACCACCTCGTCGTGGCTGAGGGCCAGCAGATAGAGTTCGCTGTAAAAATAAGCCATGGAAAAGGTGAGCTTGTGGTAATGGGCGGGGCGCTCGGCAAAGGGGGTGGAAAAATAATCCAGCGTGTCGTGCATCCAGCCCATATCCCACTTGTAGTCAAAGCCAAGGCCGCCGTAGCGCACGGGGGCGGTCACCTTTAAAAAGTTGGTGCTGTCTTCCGCGGCCAGAATGGCGCCGGGCCAGCGGGCGTGCAGCCCCTCGTTCATGGCCTGCAAAAATTCCACCGCGCCCTGGTTTACGCCACGGGCGCTGTCGCCCTGCCAGTAGAGCGCGCGGCTCACCGCGTCCATGCGCAGGCCGTCGCAGTGGTACACGTCCAGCCAGAAGGCGGCCGCGCTGGCCAAAAAGCTGCGCACCTCGCCCCGGTAAAGGTTGAAATTGCAGCTGCCCCACTCGCTGCGGCCCACATCGCTGTCGTATTCATACAGCGGCCCGCCGTCCAGGTTTGCAAGCGCGTCGCCGTTCACCGCAAAGTGCACCGGCACAAAATCCATCAGCACCCCGATGCCCGCCGCGTGGCAGGCATCCACAAAAGCGGCAAAATCCGCCGGCGTGCCGTAGCGGCTGGTGAGGGAAAAATAGCCCGTGACCTGGTACCCCCAGCTGCCGTCGAAGGGGTGTTCGGCCAGGGGCAGCAGCTCCACAAAATTATAGCGGTGGCGCTGCAGCCAGGGAATCAGCGCCGCCGCCAGCTCCCGGTAGGTGTACCAGCGGCCGCCCGGGTGGCGCTTCCAGCTGCCCGCGTGCAGCTCGTAGATGTTCAGCGGCGCGTCGTACCGCTGGCCGCGGCGCGCCAGCCATTCGCCGTCGGAAAAAGAAAGGGCGCCCAGATCCCACAGCACGCTGGCGCTGCCGGGCCGCAGCTCGGTGTAAACGCCGTAGGGGTCGGTGTGCAGCGCCCAGCCGCCGCTTTTGCCCTGGAGATTGTACTTATAATATTGGCCCTGCACCGCGCCGGGCACAAAGCCGCTCCACACGCCTGCGGCGTCCCGCGCGAGGTCCGCGCCCTGCCAGCCGTTGAAATCGCCGCAGACCTGCACCCGCGCCGCGCCGGGCGCCCAGATGCGGAACGCCCAGCCCTGCTGCCCGGCCTCCCGGTGGGGGCGGGCGCCCAGGTGTTTGTATGCGTCAAAGCAAAGGCCGGTGTGGAATTCCCGGGGGAGAGGCGAAACGTTCATCAGGGGGGGCTCCTTTCGGCAAAAGGGCAAAGTTTTTATTGCGCCGCAGCGAAGCGGAAGCTGTTTTTTATTTTACCCCAAACCCGCGCGGCGCGCCAGCCCCTTTTGGACAGGCAACCCAGATCGTATGAAAACCTGCACGCCGCCCCCAAAAGCGGGCTCAGGGGTTTAGCAGCACCGAAACCCAAAACCGCCCCTCCCGGTGCTCGAACCGCGCCGTGCCGCCGTACTGTTCTGCAATGCGCCGGATGGAGAGCACGCCGATCCCCTCGCCCTCCCGCTTGGAAGAGCGGAAGTGGTCCCCCTGGGGCTGGGGGGGCACAGGGCAGGGGTTGTCGGCCAGAATGACCAGGGCCGACTGTTCGCGCCGAACGGTGAGATGGATGCACCCGCCGCCTGTTTGCCGGGCGCAGGCCTCCACCGCATTCTCCAAAAGGTTGCCGAACAGCATTGCCAGGTCGGGGTCCGGCAAAGGGCCGGGCAGCGGATAATCCACCTGCGCGTCAAACCCGACGCCCTGGGCCGAGGCAAGCCCGGCATAATAGGTGAGCAGCGCGTTCAGCGCAGGGTGATGGGTGAAGACCAGGGGCAGGTCTGGCGGCATGGCGTGAAGGTATTGCCGCACAAAGCGCTCCAGGCCCGCCGTGTCGCCGGTGCGGAGATACGCTTCCAGCAGCGCCGCGCACTGGCGCAGGTCATGCCGGGCGCGGCGTGTTTCCTCCATGCGGGTCTGCAGGGACTGGAAGCGGAGGGATTGCAGCGCGAGCTGGTAATTTTCGGTTCGCAGGCGCAGCGCCAGCTCGCTTTGCTCCAGCATGCGGATGGTCAAAAACAGCACGAACAGCCCGCCCAGGCCCACGGCAAGCGCGTAGAAAAAATTGGAAGGGCTGCCCGCAAAGCTGAGCAGGCCGCCGCCGGCATAAAGGCTGTAATAGAAAAACACACAAAAAACGGCCGGCACCAGCCACAAAAAGCGGCACGCCGCCTCGTTTTCACTGGAATGCATGACCGGCTCGATGCGCCGCACCGCAAACCACAGGGCGGGCGGCAGCGTGCCGAGAAACAAAAGGAACAAAACAGCGCTGGCCCCGAAGCAATAGGGGAAGGCCTGCAGCTGCCGGGCAAACAGCAGCTGCCCCAAAAAACTGGAAATGAGCGCGTTGAGGCTGGCGTAATTCAGCACCGAGAGCAGAATGAACAGCAGCTTTTGCAGGCTTGCCCGGACCGTGAATTTGCACACGGCCAGATAGACCCCGATCCACAGGATGGAAAGCGCTGTTTCCGGCGCCCCGCCAAGGGCTGCAAAACGCCGCAGAAGGCCCAAAAGATACAGGGCGGCAACGCCTGCCGCCACCGCACCTGCCGTGCGCAGCTGCCGGCGGAACGCCGCCGCCGTGAGCAGGGCAAAGGGAAACACCTCGAATATTTCATAGAGCGCCAGTTCACCCCAGCGGGCCGCGGTCATGGGTGTTCCCTCCTTGCCTTTTCAAACAGGTAATCCTCGTATTGGCGCAGCAGCTTTGCCCGCTCTTTGCGGCGGAAGGGCACCCGTTCGCCGGTGTCCATTAAAAAGGCAAGCTCCTCCGCCCGGCGCACATGAGCCAGGTTGACCGCGCAGCCGCGGTAACAAAAAAGGAACTGGGGATAGGGCGCCAGCAGGCGCAGCAGGGCGGAAAAGCTGATGCGCACCCGCAGCGGCCGCGCCCCGGCCAAATGAAGCTGGGAATAATGCTTGTCGGCGTCGCAGTACACAAGCTCCTCCAGCAGGACCTGCGCTTCACCCCCGGCGGCAGGCACCAGCAAAAAGGGCCGCTGCCGGACCAGGCGGGGCCGGGCGCGGTCGAGAGAGAGGGCAAACGCCTCGAAGGAGTAGGGCTTTACCAGATACCCCGCCGCCTCCACGCTGTAGCCGTCCACCGCATAATCGCAGCTGGCGGTGGTAAAGATCACCACCGCCTCCCCGTCCAGGGCGCGCAGCGCCCGCGCGGCGGCAAGGCCGTCTGTGCCGGGCATGCAGCAGTCCAGCAGCACAAGGGAGAAACGCCCGTGAGCCAGCGCTGCAAGAAACTCGTTCCCACTGGAAAAAGTTTGGATATAAAGGGGATCCCGCTCCCCCCGCCCGCCCCAATAGCGGCGGGTCCATTCAGCGCTGCGCAGGCAGTCGGCGGCATCGTCGTCCACGATGGCAACGGTCATTTTGTTTCACCTCGGTTTTATTTTGAAAAGCGGGGTTCCGCTTGAAGCCAAAAAACGGCGGCTCGTGCCATTTGCTTGAAAGGGCCGGGCGCGGCGTGGTATCCTGATTACAGAAAAACGGATCCGTTGCAGGTTTGAAGGGCTTCCGGCGCGGCCGCGCCGGGGCGCCCGCTCATTTTTATCAGAATGGAAAGGAAGGATCCCTATGTTATGTGGAGGCTGGAGCAAATTCCGCGCACTGGAGCCCGAAGACGCGAAGCTGTTTAAGGAGATCGTGACCCTGCAGGGGGTGGAGTACGAGCCGTTCGCTGTGGCTACCCAACTGGTTGCCGGAACCAATTATAAATTCCTGTGCAACGCCACCTCTGTGACCCGGCCGCCCCGTGACTTTTTGGCGGTGGTCACCATTTTTGTGCCGCTGGAAAAAACGGAACCGGCCGTCATCACCCACATTGCCGAACTGAACGCGTGAGCACGCGCGGCAAAATGCAATGGAATGGCAATGACAAATAGAGAATAAAAAGGGTTTATGACCAATATTATACAATATTAGGGCGAGCTTTTCAAACGCTTGCGCTGCCGGGGCGGCAAGGGTTCCGGCTGCAAAGTGCAGATAAAAATTTTTTGTAGAGGGGCTTGACAGCCGCCAAAAGCGAGGTATAATAATCACAACACAAAGTTAACACGTTAAAGCGTTGAAGAGGAAAAGTACCCTGTGTCCAGCGCCCAGAGAACTGCCGGTTGGTGCAAGGCAGCGCGCGTTCAGGAACAGGCGAACATCACCTCTGAGCTGCCCACTGAAAGGCGTTTTGCGCCGAGTAAGCCCGGCCGGCCGGCAGCCGTTATCCTGCCGCCTGGTTAAAACCCGCAGGGGGGAGACCGGGGCAGAGTGGCTGCTGCCTTTGGGCAGGGGCAACGAGAGTGGTACCGCAGAGCGCTTTTAAAGGCCTTTGTCTCTTGATAAAAGAGACAAAGGCCTTTTTATTTTATCATTTGGGGGAATTTTGCAGCATGAGAAGCGACAATGTGAAACAGGGGCCGGAGCGCTGCCCCAACCGCAGCCTGTTCTATGCCCTGGGCTTTACCGACGAGGAGCTGGAGCGGCCGCTGGTGGGGGTGGTGAGCGCCTTCAGCGAGATTGTGCCGGGGCACGCCCACCTGGACAAGATCGCCCAGGCGGTGAAGGACGGGGTGCGCATGGCCGGCGGCACACCGGTGATGGTGCCCGCCATCGGCGTGTGCGACGGGATTGCCATGGGGCACGAGGGCATGAAGTACAGCCTGCCCAGCAGGGAGCTGATCTGCGATTCCATCGAGACCATGGCTACCGCACATCAGTTTGACGCGCTGGTGCTGGTGCCCAACTGCGACAAGATCGTGCCCGGCATGCTGATGGCCGCCGCCCGGCTGAACCTGCCGGCCGTGGTGGCCAGCGGCGGGCCCATGCTGGCGGGCAAGCAGGGGGAGCGGCGGGTGAGCCTTTCGCAGATGTTCGAGGCGGTGGGCAGCTACAAGGGCGGCCTGATTGACGCGGCCACCCTGGACGACTACACCAAAAACACCTGCCCGGGCTGCGGCTCCTGCGCAGGCATGTACACCGCCAACAGCATGAACTGCCTGGCCGAGGCCATTGGCATGGCGCTGCCCGGCAACGGCACCATCCCGGCGGTATACTCGGCCCGGGTGCAGCTGGCAAAGCACGCCGGCATGCAGGTGATGAAGCTGCTGGAAAAGGGCCTGCGCCCGCGGGACATCCTGACCCCCGAGGCGTTTGAAAACGCCCTGGCCACGGATATGGCGCTGGGCTGCAGCACCAACAGCGTGCTGCATCTTTTGGCCATTGCCCACGAGGCAAAGGTGCCCATGGATCTGGAAACCATCAACAAAATGAGCGCCAGGGTGCCGAACTTCTGTCACCTGGCCCCGGCCGGGCCCACCCACATTGAGGATCTGTATGCGGCGGGGGGCGTGCCCGCGGTGATGAACCAACTGGCCCAGCTGGGCCTTCTGCACACCGGGCTGCCCACCGTGACCGGCAGGACGATCGGCGAAAATATCGCCGGCGCGGCCAACCGGGACCCTGATGCCATCCGGCCCACCGACCGGCCCTACAGCCCCACCGGGGGCATTGCGGTGCTGTGGGGCAACATTGCCCAAAACGGCGGCGTGGTAAAGCGCAGCGCCGTGGCGCCGGAAATGCTGGTGCACGAGGGCCCGGCCCGGGTGTTCGACGGCGAGGAGGGGGCCATTGCGGCCATCTACGCGGGGGAAATAAAGCCGGGCGACGTGGTGGTGATCCGCTACGAGGGGCCCAAGGGCGGCCCGGGCATGCGGGAGATGCTCAACCCCACCAGCGCGCTGGCGGGCATGGGGCTGGATAAATCGGTGGCGCTGATCACCGACGGCCGGTTTTCCGGCGCGTCCCGCGGGGCGTCGATCGGGCATGTGAGCCCGGAGGCCGCCGTGGGCGGCGAGATCGCCCTGGTGCAGGAGGGGGACCGCATTTTCATCGACATCCCGGCCGGGCGGCTGGAGCTGTTGGTGAGCGCGGAGGAGCTGGAACGCCGCCGCGCGCAGTGGAAGGCCCCCGCGCCCAAGGTCACCGAGGGGTGGCTGGCCCGTTACGCGCGGCTGGTGAGCAGCGCAAACACCGGCGCGGTGCTGGAATAAGCTTGCAGGAACGTGCGAAACGCGCTTTCAGAGAGGAGTAAAAGGATCATGGAAACATTGAAAAAGGTAAGCAAATTTGTGGGCAAATACATGGCGTTCATTGTGGTGGCCGTTGCGGTACTGGCCTTTTTTGTGCCCGCCTCGTTTTTGTGGGTGGGCAAGGACTGGAACTTTGTTACCAGGCTGGTGAGCGTGAACAACCTGCTGATGGTGGTTATGTTCGGCATGGGCCTGACCCTGAAGCTGGAGGACTTTAAGGTGGTGTTCACCCGCCCCAAGGATGTGGTGGTGGGCGTGGCGGCCCAATTTTTGATCATGCCGCTGCTGGCCTTTTTGCTGGTGAAGGTGTTCAGCCTGCCCCCCGAGCTGGCGGTGGGTGTGATGCTGGTGGGCACCTGCCCCGGCGGCACCTCCTCCAACGTGATGACCTTTTTGGCCAAGGGCGACGTGGCCCTTTCGGTGGGCATGACCGCCTGCTCCACCGTGCTGGCCCCCGTGCTCACCCCCGCGCTCACCTGGCTGTACCTGCACGAAACCGTGACCGTGGACCCGGTGAGCATGTTCACCAGCATTGTGAAGATCGTGATCGTGCCCATTGCCCTGGGCTTTTTGGTGAACAAGTTCTTCGGCAAGTTCACCCAGGCCGCGGTGGAGGTGCTGCCCCTGGTGAGCGTGGCGGCCATTGTGACCATTGTGGGCGCGGTGGTGGCTCCGAACCAGCAGAAGCTGTTCGCCAACGGCCTGCTTATTCTGGGCGTGGTGGTGCTGCACAACCTTTTGGGCTACGCCTGCGGCTACGGCGTGGGCAAGGCGCTCAAGCTGAACGACGCCAAGTGCAACGCGCTTTCCATTGAGGTGGGCATGCAGAACAGCGGCCTTGCCACAAGCCTTGCGGGCACCGTGTTCCCGGATCTTGCCCTGGCCACCGTGCCCGGCGCGCTGTTCAGCGTGTGGCACAACATTTCCGGTTCCATCGTGGCGAACCTGATGGCCGCCCGCGCCGAAAAGAAGGCGGCAGAGGCGCAGGCCGCGCAGCCCGAGGCGGAAACGGCCCCGGCAGAAGCCTGAAGCACGGCGCAGAACAGCACAAAAAGAGCCCCGCGGCCGCGGGGCTCTTTTTTGCGCCTGAAAGTTACAAAACTGAAAAATTTGCGCCGGGATGCAATGGAACGGGCGGCCCCGTCGTTTTAATAACAGAAGAATGACTTTTTTGCCCGGCACTGTGCCGGGCTGTACGCCTTTGGCAAAGGAGGCTTTGAGATGAAACGAAACCAATGGCTGGCCGGGATTTTGGCGGCGGGGCTGCTGTGCGCGCTGCCCCTGAGCGGCGCGTGGGCCGCGCCCCGCGCGCGTACCCGCGCGGCCGCTCCCGTTGACGCGGGAGCGGCGTCGATCACTTTGATGCTTGAAAGCCCTGAAAGCTGTACATACGGCGATACGGTGACCCTGAAAGCAACGTATACGCCTGCTGCGTCCGAAACGGTTCCGCCGAATGCGGAGGTCAGTTTTTTGTGCGGTACCAACGAGCTGGGCAAAGCGGCGCTGCAAAAAATCGGGGCAACAGACCAATACGAAGCCACGCTGGAGTATAAGACCGCCGCCCGAAAAGGGATCGTGGTGGGGCAGAATGCCATAACGGCCCAATATACGCCTGCCGCGGGCAGCCCTGTTGCCAGCGGCCCGGCAAATGTTTCCATGCAGGCAAAGCCGCTTACCGCCGAGCCCAATGGCCCGGCAGCCTACAACGGCACCAATGTGTTTGAAAACGTGCCGCTCATCTTAAAGGGCGTGGCGGTGGGGGACAAGGTGGAAGCTAAGGCCGACCTGACCCTTGCCGGCAAGGATGTGGGCGACCAGACGGTCACCGCGGCGGCTGACCCGGCTGCCCCCAAAAGCGCCGCCTCCGGCACGGCTAAAAGCGCCGCTCCCGGCACGCAGAAGGATGCCCAGCCCGCGACGATCTCCCTGTCGGGTGAGCAGGCGGCCTTTTACACTCTGCCTGCCGATAAGGCGAGGGGGAGCCTGAACGTGACCCCCGCAAAGCTTACCTTTACCGCCAGGGCCGAGGATAAGCCCTACGACGGCACAAACACGGCCACTGCCAAAGAGGTGCAGTTCACCGGCCTGCAAAACGGCGAGAGTTTGGAAGCCGGCACCGATTATACCGTTTCCGCTCAGTTTACGGGCGGCGACTTCAATGCGGCGGACAGCCCTAAAGAAGTGCAGGTTACCCTGACGCTGACGAACAGCGCCAAGGCAAAAAACTACGAGCTGACCACGGCCACGGTGACCACAAGCGCGAAGATCACTCCCAAGACCTTGACGGTGGCTTCCGCAACCATAGCGGAAAAAGCCTATAATGGAAACAAAACAGCCACGGTGACGGCCGTCCAGTTCAGTGGCCTTGCCGCCGGCGAAGGACAGCCGGCCCTTACCACAGATTACACAGCCACCGCTGAATTTGCAGACGCACATGCGGGCCAGAACAAGGAAGTAACGGTGAAAGTGAGCGCGGTTCCGGGTGCGCTGAGCAATTACACCCTCCCCTCCGGCGCGTTTGCCACCGCAGGGGCCATCACACAAAAGCCCCTGAGCGCCGATATGGTGACGAATTGGAACCTTGGCACCTATACCTATAACGGCGCCGGGCAAGAGCCTGTGCCCACGGTCACGGACGGCAGCCTTTTGGGGCCCGGCGACTACGAGCTGGCCTATGCCAACAATGTGAACGCCGGCACCGCCACCGTGACGGTGAAAGCCCTGGCCGACGGCAACTACACCGGCGAGGTGGCGAAAACCTTTGAGATTAAAAAGGCGACCCCCACATTGAACATTAGAATGGAGCGCAAAAGCGAGAGCGGCAAACCGCCGGTGCTGCGGGTCACGGTTTCCGCCGTGCGGGCAAGCACCAGCGCGGCCTGGCCCACCGGCAGCGTGGACATTGAGGCGCAGGCGGGCGGCAGCACCCGCCGGAACTCGGGCGGGTTTTCCGATGGGGCGCTCACCCTGGACTTGCCGGACCTGCCGGGCGCAGGCTCGGCCACGGTGACCGCAAAGTACCAGGGCGATACCAATTACGAGCCCGCCACAGGGAACGCCACGCCCGCGCTTGCGCCGGCCCCTGCCGCGACCGCCACGCCAAAGCCCGCCGCTACCCCCGGCCCCACCCCGGCGCCGACCCCGAAGCCCTTCGACTGGTACCCGGCCCTGGGCAGCATCCAAAGCGTAAAGAGCGGCAAGGTGACCATCGACGCGGGCAGCGAGATCGCGGTGCCGCACTTTATCTGGCAGGCGTTTTATGGCAAGGACATTACCCTCACCATCACCCAGGGCACGAACAAATTCGTGTTCAACGGCCTGGACCTGAAAGCCAGCGGTTTTGACCCGGACAACGGCCACAACCTGACCGACCTGACGGCCTACATCGGCCGCAGCTACGATAAGCCGAAGGCCACGGCTTCCCCGGCGCCCACGGCCAGCCCCAGGCCCACAGCGTCGCCGTCGCCTGCGCCCACGGCCAGCCCTGCGCCCACCGCCGCCCCGCCGGCCAGCCCCGCGCCCAGCGCGCAGCCCGCCCAGGGGGGCGGGGCCTCCGGCTGGCTGTACTGGGTGATCGGCGGCGCAGCGGTGCTGCTGGTGATTCTGGGGGCGGCGCTGCTGATCCTGCGGCGCAAAAGCGCCGAGCAGGACCCCTACGGCTACAACGACTGAATGATTTAATAGGGATAAGAAAGCCCCCGGCGTTTGCCGGGGGCTTTCTGGCTTTGGGAACGGGATCAGCCGAACAGCTCCTGCTGCAGGGCCGCATCGGTGGGAATGGTGGCAAAACGCGCCGGGTCCTGGTTGAACAGGCGGTTCAGCGCATCGCTGTAGCCGGTGACCAGGTGGGGCATGCTGGAGGCCAGCATCTGCAGGGTTTCGCGGGCCTGCTCCTCGTTTTTGGCGCCGATGGTGTAGACCTTGCGGTCGCTGGTGCGCAGCTGCACCGACCAGGTGGTGCCGGTCTTGATGCCGTTGGTGCGGTGGGTCAGCCGGTGCACATAAGCCCAGAGCACGTTCGGCGCGTCCAGCAGGACCGTTTTGGCGCCCTGGCTGAACAGCACCCAGCGCCCGTCGCTGCGCACGCCGTTCAAGGGCTCGGTGGCAATGTAGAATTCTTCCAGCAGGGGCAGGTCCCCCTCGGCCAGCGCGCGGCGCTTGATGGCTTTCTGGTAGCCGCCGGTGAGCGCTTTTACCAGCAGCACCGCCAGCCACACGAGCATGGCCACGGCCGCCACGAACATGAACAGGGAGAAGGTCTTATCTGCGCCGCCCACCTTGCCCTGTTTGATGATGTAAGGCAGGAAGGCTTCGTCCAGCGTGCCGCCGTCGGCCAAAAACTCGGTGTAAAGGCCCAGGGTCTCGGCGTCCATGCGCTCCACCGTGCCCTCGATGTGGTAATAGGTGGTCAGGTCGTCGGTCACATCGTCCAGGTAGTCCCAGCTGTCGTACATCTGCTGCTCCACCTGTTTCAGATCCGCCGCGGGGACCTCCAGCGCAATGTACTCCAGGTCGTTGGCGTCGATGATGAAATCGCGGCTTTTGGTGGTCTCGACGCTGCTGCCCTCGCGGCGGCTGGTGGTCTCGGCATACCAGTCGTACACCACATAAACGTCGGCCTCGACATAGCGGCCTTCCAGGTCCTCGCCGTAATAGTCGTACAGCCAGTCCGGCCCTTTGACCAGGTTCACCACGCCCGCCCCGCCCAGCGCCATGCAGACGGCCGCAAGCAGCGCCAGCACGATCACGCCGGGCAGGACCCGCTTAAGGCTTTGCTTTTTCAGTTCCTGTAACATGATTTCCTCCCAACACAGCACTTGCGTGCGTTATAACTTTAGTGTACTATATTATGTCGGTGCTTTGCAAGAGGTTGTTTACGCCGGACGAAAATTTTATTATAATGATAGAATAAAAAGAAACGAAACGAACGGGGGCGGCAGGGTGCATCTTTCCTGGAAAAGGCTGCAATGGCTGCGCGCAAAACGGTATCTGCGCGAAAACAAGGGCCCTGTGGGCGCGCTGCTGGCCGGCGGAGCCGCACTGTGCCTGTTCTGGGCCGCCCGGGGCAGCACCGCCTGCATGGACTGGTTCATCCGCTATGCGGCCGCCCCCTGGAAGCGGTTTTGGGGCGCGGCGGCGGACCCGCTGCCCTTTTCGCTGTGCGAGGCGCTGTGCACGGCGCTGGGCCTGTGGCTGATCTTTATGGCCGTGCGCACGGTGCAAAAACAGCTGGAGGGGCGGCGCGTGCTGGGGCGGAGGCTGATCAGCCTGGCGGCCCTGGCGGTGTGGGGCTACGCGGGCGTTTGCGCCTTTTGGGGGGTGCACTATTACGGCACAGGCTTTTCGCAAAAGAGCGGCCTGGAGCCCGCGCCGGTGAGCGTGGAAGCGCTGGCGGCAACCACCCGGTGGTTTGCCCAGGGCGCGTCCCGCACGGCGGCGGGGGTGCAGCGCGGCGCGGACGGCTGCTTTGAGGGCGACAAGGCGGCGATCCTGGCTTACGGCAGCCGCAGTTACGAACAGCTGGTAACGGAATGGCCCTTTTTGCAGGGGCCGGACCGGGCCCCCAAGCCCGCGGTTTATTCCTGGTTCATGAGCGCGGCGGGCTTTACGGGGTATTTGTTCCCCTACCTTGGCGAGAGCACCCTGAATGTGCACTGCCCCGGGGTGTATCTGCCGGTCACTGTGGCCCACGAGATGGCGCACCAGCGGGGGGTGGCGCCCGAGCAGGAAGCGAACTTTTTGGGCATTGCCGCCTGCCTGACCTCCCCCGACCCGGTGTATCAATACTCCGGGTGGCTGTTTGGCTACTCGCACCTGTCCAGCGCGCTTTATTCCGCCGACCAAAAGGCCTGGCAGGAGATATGGGATGAGCTGGACGAGGGCTGCCAGGCGGATATCCGGCAGAACAATGCCTATTGGGATTCCTTCCGCTCGCCGGTCACCACCCTGGTGCAAAGCGGCTACGAGAATTTTTTGCAGGGCTATGGCCAGACCCTGGGCCTTGCCAGCTATGGCGCCTGCGTGGACCTTTTGGTGGCGCGGTATGGAGCGGCGGCGCTGGCCGGGCAGCCGCCCTTGTAACCGAGTTGTTTCAGGCTTGTAATAAAAGCGGGGCAAAACCGTAAATTTTGCCCCGCTTTTTTATCTTTTTGTGAAAAATACTGGAAAACCCTGTCCTTTTTATACTCGCTGTGATATACTAAAACCGCTTATACAGCGCTGTTTTGCGCTTTTTTGACTTCTGCTTTGGTGCATTGACCCGGAGGATCAGTACATATGAACAAAAAAGACCTTTCCCGATATTTTTCGCCCAGCCGGCTGGCCCGGGTACCCCTGTACAAGGCCATTCTGGCAGTGTGCTGCGCGGTGATCCTGGTGGTCGGCACCGGGGCGGGCATTGCAGTGACCGCGGCAAACGCGGGGGCGAACAGCGCTTCCCAGCCCGGCAGTGCGAGCCTGGCCGCCACGGCGGCGCCCACCCTGAGCCCCACCGCCAGCCCCACGCCGGAACCCACGGCCACCCCGGCCCCCGTGCAGCTTGCGCTGGAGGCCACCGCCGTGCAGCAGAGCCTGGGCATCACGGTAATGGACGCCGAGACCGGCGCGCCGGTGCTGGGCGAGGATTTTGAGGTAACGCTCAAGTACACCGCCCCGAAGAAGAGCAGCAGCAAAGCGGGTTCTTCTTCCGGCGCGTCCTCGTCCAAGCCGCAGAAAGAGATCACCACCTACAACATCGACCCCAAGACCGGCACTTTGCTGATCAAGGAGGTGGCGGTGGGGGATTACACCATCACTGTGACCGAACGCGAGGGGTATGTGGTGCCCGGCCCCGCCACGGCCTCGGTCACCGAAAAGGTGACCTACAAGGCCGACACCGAGGCCGTGAAGGACAAGATCAAGACCGAGAGCGAAGTGGGCGCGGGCGACATTGTGAATGACAACAAGGTCATCGACGACCAGACCAGCAGCGGGTTCGACCCCACCAAGGACCAGCCCACAAAGAACGACTACGACTATAACGACAGCAAAACAGAGCCGGTGAACGCCAACGTCTACCTGCTGAACGACACAAACTTTATCCAGCAGAATGGCAAGTGGTACCTGCGCAACGCCGACGGCAGCCGCAGCAATTACTATGTGCTCGATGAAAAGTCATATATAAAGACGGACGTAAACGGCAACAACAAGTTTGCGGTAAAGGCCACCCTGGACAAAGCGGCGCCCGCCAGCGTGGGCGGCGTGATGGGCTTCAGCCTGGCCAGCCTGTTCTTCCCCACGGCCTATGCCGACGAGAACGAGAGCGGCTCTTCCTCCTCTGCCAGCAATGTGGAGAGCCCCGTGCCCCCCACCGAGATCCCCACCCCGGAGCCCACAGCGGAGCCGACGCCGGTGCCGACCGCCGAGCCTACGGCTGAGCCCACGCCGGAGCCCACGGCCGAGCCTACCCCGGCCCCCACCGCTACCCCGACGCCGAGCCCCACGGCGACCCCGGCGCCTACGCCGGGAACCACCCCCCAGCCGGACACCCTGCAGCTGTACGACGAGGCGCAGAGGACGGTTGTGGCGCAAAGCGGGTTTATGCTGACCGCCAGCACGGTGGTGGTGGAGAACCTGTACAGCGGCTGGTACCCCAGCAAGAGCGACAAGCAGGCGTATTATGACCCCAGCACCCACAAAAAGGTCACCGGTGAGAAGGTGATCGCCGGCGTGCGCTACAAGTTCGACGGCAACGGCAAGTTCGAGGGCGAAGTGGTCGTTTCCGGCAAGTTCAAGGGGGTCGATGTTTCCAAATACCAGGGCAACATCAACTGGAACCAGGTCAAGGCCTCGGGCGTGGAATTTGCGATCATCCGGGTAGGGTACCGCGGCTACGGCAGCGGCGCGCTGGTGGAGGACCCCACCTTCCGCCAGAACATCCGGGGCGCCACCGCGGCGGGCCTGAAGGTGGGCCTGTACTTCTACAGCCAGGCGGTGAACGAGGCCGAGGCCGTGGAGGAGGCCAGCATGGTGCTGCGCCTGTGCAGCGGCTACAACATCAGCTACCCCATCTACTTCGACACTGAAAAGGTGGCGGGGGATACCGGCCGCGCCGACTACATCGGCCGCAGCCAGCGCACCGCCAACGCGGTGGCGTTCTGTGAAACCATCCGCAATGCGGGTTACCGCGCCGGCGTATACAGCTACGCCAGCTGGTTCTACAACGAATTGAACATCGCCAACATCAGCCAGTACAGCATCTGGATCGCCCAGTACCGCGACAACCTGACCTTCAATTACAATTACGACATCTGGCAGTACACCAGCTCCGGCCAGGTGCCCGGCATCCCCAACCGTGTGGACATGAACGTGAGCAAGCGCAACTTCTAACAACAGCCCCCCGGAAGCACACAGCTTCCGGGGGGCTTTGCGCTGAAAGCCGATCGGTGGGAGAGCCGGGGCCCCGGCGGCGGAAAGGGCGGGGATAAAAACGGCCTTCCTGCCGCTTTTTGCAAAAATGCGGCGGTTTGATGCTTGCGCGGGGCAGCGCGTTTCGCTATAATAGAGGGGCACTGCGTTAAAGTGCAGAAAAAGACGCGCGGGAAGGCGGCGCCGGCCCGGCGGATCGTGAGGGAATTGCGGATCATGAAAAGAGAAACCTTCGGCTCGCGCCTGGGCTTTTTGCTGCTCAGCGCCGGGTGCGCCATCGGCATCGGCAATGTGTGGCGCTTCCCCTATGTGGTGGGGCAGAACGGCGGCGGCGCGTTTGTGCTGCTGTACCTGCTGTTTTTGGCGGCGGTGGGTGTGCCGGTGCTCACCATGGAGTTTGCCATTGGCCGCGCCAGCAAAAAAAGCTGTGTGGCGGCCTACCAGCAGCTGGAGCCAAAGGGCGCCAAGTGGCATTGGCACGGCAAGGTAGCCATGCTGGGCAACTACGTGCTCATGGCCTTTTATACCACGGTGGCGGGCTGGATGCTGTATTATTTCTACCGCTTTTTGACCGGGGGGCTCTCGGGGCTGGACCCCGCGGGCGTGGGCCAGGCGTTCCAGGGCATGCTGGGCGAACCCGGCACCATGACCCTGTGGATGCTGATCGTGGTGGCGGCCGGGTTTGCCGTGTGCTCGCTGGGGCTGCGAAAAGGCGTGGAGCGCATTACCAAATGGATGATGTTGGCGCTGCTGGCGATCATGGTGGTGCTGGCGGCGAACAGCCTGTTTTTGCCCGGCGGAGCCCAGGGCGCCCGCTTTTACCTGGTGCCGGACTTTTCGGTGATGGTGAAGGACACCCCCCTGGCGACCCTGAAAGCCACCCTGAACGTGGTGGTGGCGGCCCTGAACCAGAGCTTTTTTACCCTGAGCCTGGGCATCGGGGCAATGCTGATCTTCGGCAGTTACCTGGGGCGGGAGCGCAGCCTGCTGGGCGAGAGCGTGAACATTGCCCTGCTGGACACCTTTGTGGCGTTTGTGAGCGGGCTGATCATCTTCCCGGCCTGCTTTGCCTACAATGTTCCGGCCGACAGCGGCCCCTCGCTGATCTTCATCACCCTGCCCAATGTGTTCAACGCCATGGGGGGCGGCAGGGTGTGGGGCAGCCTGTTCTTTTTGTTCATGAGCTTTGCCGCCTTTTCCACCATTGTGGCGGTGTTTGAAAACATCCTGGCCTGCACCATGGACCTTACCGCCTGGAGCCGCAAAAAAGCGGCCCTGGTGAACGGCCTGGCGGTGGCGGCCATCTCGCTGCCCTGCGTGCTGGGCTACAACGTTTGGTCCGGCTTTATGCCGCTGGGGGCGGGCAGCGCGGTGCTGGACCTGGAGGACTATCTGGTGAGCAACATCCTGCTGCCCGGCGGCAGCCTGGTCTACCTGTTTTTCTGCATCAGCCGTGTGGGCTGGGGCTTCAAAAATTACCAGGCCGAGGCAAACCAGGGCAAGGGCCTGAAGGTGCCCGGCTGGATCCGGGGGTATGTGACCTATGTGCTGCCGGTGATCGTGGGGCTGCTGTTCATCAAGAGCATTTTCCGCTGGTAAAGCGTTGTTTTGCATGGGATCGGGGGCGCGGCCGTTTGGCCGCGCCCCTTTGTGGCTTTCCCTGAAGCCCCGTATTTGCAGGGCGATTCTGGGGGCGGGGCCATAAAGATAAAAAAGTGCGTTGACTTTGCCCTTACGGCAACGTTTATACTGGAAAGCAGAAGGGAGGAAAGGATATGTTATCCATTGGAGCGTTTTCAAAGCTGTGCAGGGTGTCCACAAAAACACTCCGGTATTACGCAGAGATCGGGCTTCTGATGCCCAGTGAGATCAATCCGGTAAACGGATACCGCTATTACGCCGTGGAGCAGCTTGAGACCATGCTGTTCATCAACCGCATGAAAGGGTATTCTTTTTCGCTGGACGAGATCCGGGAGCTTTTGAAATCAAAGGAGGCGGGGGACCAGGGCCTTTGCCGCGCATTCCTGCAGAAAAAGGGGGCGATTGAAAAGCAGATGCGGGACTGCGAATGTGTTTTGGAACAGCTGGGCGGCGATCTGGAAGCGCTGCAGCAGGGAAGATCCATTATGGCATACATGGAACAGCTCCGGGTGCAGCTGGTAAAGGCGCCGGACATGCGGCTTTTGTCGGTGCGAAAAATGGTGCAGGCCGAGGAATACCCGAAGGAGTATGCCGGGTGCTTCGGCAGGCTGTTTCAAAAGATCGCGGTGGAAAAGCTAAACATGACGGCCCCCCCGATGGCGCTTTTCCACAGCGCGGAATACACCCCCGCCGGCCTGGATACGGAATTCGCGGTGCCGGTGGAGCAAGCCGCAGCCGGAACAAGAGACTTTTGCCCCGGGCTGTGTTTGAAAACGGAGGTGCGCGGGGCTTACGCGCAGCTTCCCGCGGCATATGCAAAACAGCTGGAGTGGGCGCAGCGGGAGGGATATGAGTGCACCGATGCGCTCTATGAAGTGTACGTGACCGACCCGGTGGAGGCCGCGGCAGAGAGCGAATATCTGACAGAAGTTTACTGCCCGGTGAAAAAGATCGCCTTGTAAGGCCGGGCGGTGCAAAAGGAAGGAACGGGAAGATGGAAAAAGAAAGAACGGCGCAGCTGGAACGCGTGATCCGGCAGGAGCACCCCAACGTTGCCGGCATTGTGGTGCGGAAAGACGGCGAAGCTGTGTATGAAAAATATTTTAACGGCTGCACCGGGGCCAGCCGTGTGCATGTGTTTTCGGTGACGAAAAGCGTGGTCTCAGCGCTGGTAGGCATCGCCATTGACAAAGGATATATTAAAAGCACGGATCAGAAGGTAGCGGACTTTTTTCCGGAATATGCGGCGGAAAACGGCAGCCTAGATCAGGTGACGCTCAAAAACCTGCTGACGATGACCGCCCCTTACAACTACCGGCTTGGGCCCTACAAAAAATATTTTACGAGCGACGACTGGGTGAAGTTTTCGCTTGGGCTGCTGGGCGGGGGCAGGCGGGTGGGAACCTTCCGCTACGCGCCCCTGATCGGGCCGGATATCCTGTCGGGCATTTTGAGGAGGGCGACGGGGCAGCCGGTGCTCAGCTTTGCAAGGGAGAACCTTTTTCTGCCGCTGGGGATCTCTGTGGAAGAAAATATAGTTTTTGGCAGCAAAGAAGAACAGATGGCGTTTAATAAGGCCACCAACGTGAACGGGTGGGTGGCTGACCCCCAGGGCACAAATGCCGCGGCGTGGGGGCTTTGCCTCTCGGCGGGGGAGATGGCGGCGCTGGGGCAGCTGTATTTGAATGGGGGCTTGTGGAACGGAACGCGCATTCTGGCGGAGGAGTGGATCGATGAAAGCACTTCGGAGCAAACCCGATGGAAACAGCGCGGCCTTCCGTATGGGTACCTGTGGTGGGGCGACCCCGATGCGGAACACGCCTATGCGGCTATGGGCGATGGCGGAAATATCATTTATGTGGATGTGAAGCGGAACATGGTGGTGGCCATTGCGGCTGTTTTTGCCCCGCGGGCAAAGGACAGGATCAAGTTTATAAAGGAATGCGTGGAGCCCCTGTGGGAGGAGGGGCCTTCATAAGAGGAAACCGCGGCGGTAAAACGCGCGGTCAAGGGCGGAAACAGAAGTTTAAAAGCGGCGCCGGGCCCGGCAGGGCCCGGCGCCGCTTTTGCAAAAAACTGATTAAAAAACGCCCGCGAGGCGCCCCTGGCGGGGCAACCGGCACGGATGTGCAAAAAAACAACCTCCGCTTCGCTGCGGCTGTTTTTTAAGGCCGCGGGCAGGGAGCAAAAATAACAAAGATAAGCCAAGCCCTGCCCTGTGCAAACCGGGCGGCACAGGGTAAAATGAAAGCTAGAAAACTATGTGGAGCCGCCGGAAAAGCCCCGTGCCCGGCGCCGGCCAAACATAAAAGGAGCGTGCACATACAACATGCAATACGGTCATTTTGACAATGAAAAGCGCGAATATGTGATCGACCGGGTGGACCTGCCCACCAGCTGGACCAACTACCTGGGCACCGAGGATATGTGCGCCGTGCTGAACCACACCGCCGGCGGCTATCTGTTTTATAAAAGCGCTGAATACCACCGCATCACCCGTTTCCGGGCAAACGCCGTGCCCATGGACCGGCCCGGGCATTACGTTTACCTGCGGGACGACGAGACCGGCGAATACTGGTCGGTGAGCTGGCAGCCGGTGGCAAAGCCCCTGGACGAGGCGAAATACACCTGCCGCCACGGCATGAGCTACACGGTGTACGAGTGCGAGTATAACGGCATCAAGGCCAGCCAGACCATGTACATCCCCATTGGCACGCCGGTGGAGGTGTGGGATATAAAGCTGGAGAACCTGTCCGGCAGGCCCCGCACCATCAGCGTGTTTAGCTACGCGGAGCTTGCCTACCACCACATTGATATGGACAACCGCAATTTCCAGATGAGCCTTTACGCCGCGGGCTCCAGCTATGCGGGCGGGGTGATCGAGCAGGATCTGTTCTACGAGGAGGACGGCTTCCAGTACTTTGCCGCCACCTTTGAGCCGGACAGTTTTGAGACCCTGCGGGACGAATTCATCGGCCCTTACCGCACTGAAACGGACCCCCTTGGGGTGGAGCGCGGGCGGCTGGGCTGCCACACCGAGCTGGGCGGAAACCAGTGCTGCGGCCTGCACAAGCAGTGGGAGCTGGCGGCTGGGCAGGAGCTGCGGTTCGCCTTTTTCCTGGGCGAGGGCCGGCGCGAGGCGGGCCTTGCGGTGCGGCAGAAGTTTTTGGCGGACGCCGCCCGGGACGAGGCGATGGCGGCCCTGCGGGCGCTGTGGGACAAAAAGTGCTCGGCCCTGCAGATCGACACCCCCAGCGACGCAATGAACACCATGATCAACATCTGGACCCTGTACCAGAGCGAAGTGAACGTGATGTTCAGCCGCTTTGCAAGCTTTATCGAGGTGGGCGGCCGCACCGGCCTTGGGTACCGCGACACCAGCCAGGACGCCATGACCGTGCTGCACTCCAACCCCGAAAAATGCCGCCAGCGGATCGTGCAGCTGCTCAAGGGCCTGGTGAGCGAGGGCTACGGCCTGCACCTGTTCGAGCCGGAATGGTTCGAGCCCCAAAAACAGCAGAGCTTCAAAAGCCCCACTGTGGTGCCCACGCCGGATAAGGCCAGCATGATCCACGGCCTGAAGGACGCCTGCTCGGACGACGCGCTGTGGCTGGTATCCACCATTGTGGACTCGGTAAAGGAGCTGGGCGATCTGGACTTTGTGGATCAAAAGGTGCCCTATGCCGACGGCGGGGAAGACACGGTCTACGACCACATGAAGACCATCCTGGATTTTTCGGCCCGCATGGTGGGCGCGCACGGGGTATGCCAGGGCCTGCGGGCCGACTGGAACGACTGCCTGAACCTGGGCGGCGGCGAGAGCGCCATGGTGAGCTTTCTGCACGTGTGGGCCCTGGGCAATTTTATTGAGCTGGCGCAGCGCCTGGGCCGCAGCGAGGATGTGGAGAAATACACCGCGCTGCGCAGCAAGGTGATCGCCGTGTGCGAGGATCAGCTGTGGGATGGCAAATGGTACCTGCGGGGCTACACCAAAAGCGGGCGGCCCATCGGCACCGACGCGGACGCCGAGGGCAAGGTGCACATGGAGTCCAACACCTGGGCAGTGCTCTCGGGCGCGGCGGGCCATGAGCGCGGGATCTCGGCCATGGATGCGGTGGATGAGTATCTTTACACCCCCTACGGCCTGATGCTGAACGCCCCGGCCTACTCAAAGCCGGACGACGACATCGGCTTTGTGACCAGGGTCTACAAGGGCCTGAAGGAAAACGGTTCGGTGTTCAGCCACCCCAACCCCTGGGCATGGGCGGCCGAGTGCAAGCTGGGCCGCGGCGACCGGGCCATGAAGTTTTACAACGCGCTGTGCCCTTACAACCAGAACGATATGATCGAGATCCGCAAGGCCGAGCCATACAGCTACTGCCAGTTCATCAGCGGGAGGGATCACACCAAATACGGCGAGGCGCATCACCCCTTTATGACCGGTTCCGGCGGCTGGAGCTATGTGGCCGCCACACGCTACATGCTGGGCATCATGCCGGATTTTGACGGCCTGCGCATCGACCCCTGCATCCCCGCCGGATGGGACGGCTTTTCGGTGCAGCGGCGTTTCCGGGGCGCGGTCTATCACATCCGGGTGGAGAACCCCGGCCATGTGTGCAAGGGCGTGAAGGAAGTATACCTGAACGGTGAGAAGCTGACCGGCCAGCTGGTGCCCGCGCAGCCCGCGGGCGCGGAATGCCAGGTGCGGGTGGTGCTGGGCTGAAACGCCCGGCGCCGGCACACGCCCCCGGCGGGGGCCCTACATCATAACGAGAAGAGGCAAGCAGAAATGATCAAGTTCGGTACCGGCGGCTGGCGCGCCGTCATAGGAGATGAGTTCACCCGGGAGAACGTGCAGCTTTTGGCGGCGGCCCTGGCTTACAAAATGAAGGAGGACGGCGTGGCCGACAAGGGCTTTGTGATCGGCTATGACCGGCGCTTTTTGAGCCAAGAGGCCGCCGGCTGGGCGGCCGAGGCCTTTGCGGGGGCGGGGGTACACACCTCGATCATCCACCGCGACAGCCCCACCCCCCTGGTCATGTTCACCGTGGCGGGCAAGGGCTTCCCCTACGGTATGGCGGTGACCGCCAGCCACAACCCGGCCATTTACAACGGCATCAAGGTGTTCATGGAGGGCGGCCGCGACGCGGACGAGGTGTTTACCAGCGAGCTGGAGGGTTACATCCGCATGGCCGAAAGCCGTGAGCGCCCCATTGTGGAGCTGCCCGAGGCGCTGGCCCAGGGGCTGGTGGAGTACATCGACCCCATGAACGAATACATCGACAACATTATGGAAGCGGTGGACATGAAGGCCATCCGCGAGGCGGGGCTGCACATTGCCCTGGACCCCATGTATGGCGTGTCGCAGACGGCGCTGCAGACCATCCTGCTGACCGCACGGTGCGGGGTGGAGGTCATTCACGAGCGGCGGGACGCGCTGTTCGGAGGGCGCCTGCCCGCCCCCAGCGAAAAGACCCTGGCGGGCCTGATCAACTTTGTGATCGAGCATCACTGTGACCTGGGTATCGCCACCGACGGCGACGCGGACCGGCTGGGCGTGATCGACGACACGGGTGAGTTTTTACACCCCAACAAGATCCTGGTGCTGCTGTATTACTACCTGCTGAAATACAAGGGCTGGAAGGGCAGCGCGGTGCGCAACATCGCCACCACCCATCTATTAGACCGCATCGCCGCCTCCTTTGGCGAGCAGTGCTACGAGGTACCGGTGGGCTTTAAATATGTGTCCGGCAAAATGCTGGAGACCGGGGCCATCATTGGCGGCGAGAGCAGCGGCGGCCTGACCGTGCGGGGGCACATCCAGGGCAAGGACGGCATTTATGCCGGCAGCCTGCTGGTGGAAATGGTGGCCAAAACCGGCCGCAGCCTGAGCCAGCTGTGGCAGGAGATCGAGCAGCAGTACGGCCGCTGTGAGATGGCCGAGCGGGACTACCGCTTCAGCCAGGCCAAAAAGGCCGAGATCTACACCCAGCTGCTGGAGGATAAGCTGCTGCCCACCTTTGTCCATGAGGTGGAACGGGTGAGCTATCAGGACGGCTGCAAGGTCTATTTTGCGAACGGCGGGTGGATCATCGCACGGTTTTCGGGCACCGAGCCTTTGCTGCGCATCTTCTGCGAGATGCCCACCATGCGGGAGGCCGACGCAGAGGCCGACTGCATGCAGCAGTTCCTGGGCCTGTGACAGCAAACAGCCAAAAGCGGGGGCGCACAAAACGTGCGCCCCCGCTTTTTAGTGCCCGGGGCGCGGCGGACTGTGTTATAATAAAGCAAAATATGCCTGCCCGGGGAGGGGTTTTATGAAAGAAAAACGGAAGCGCATCTCGCTGCGGTGGAGCCTGGTGGCCCTGGTGCTGGGGTGCTGGGTGCTGCCGCTGGTGCTGCTGCTCTGCCTTTCGGGGTACTATCTGAACCGGAACATGTATGAAAAGGTGTCGCAGGTCATTGCCTCGACGGTGGAGAACCAGGCCGGCATCAGCGGGGTGCAGCTGGAACAGGTGGTCAACCAGAGCATCTCGGCCACCTACACCGGGGAGATCAAGCAGGCCTGGCTGCGCTATATGTCCAGCCAGGACGGCGGCCTGGGCGCCAGCGACAGCGAATTGTACCAGGCGATCAACACCTACCTGCGCAACCAGTACCGCAACCATGCCCTGGTGCGCTACTCCAATGTGCAGTTTCTTTCAGGGGTGGACAAGACCGTCTATTACTACGACCAGGGGCTGATCAACCGGGGCCAGTATAAGGATCATGAATTTTACCTGGAAAAGGTGCAGGGCCAGGTGCTGGCGCTGGCCGATTCGCTGGAAGGGCATATCGCGTTTTTGAACGTGGAGGGCCGCGTCTACCTGACCCGGTGCATTTTCAACGGCGCGCAGCCCATTGCCGCGCTCACGCTGGAGCTGGAACCGGACATCCTGCAGCTGGGCAACCTGATCGAGCAGGGATGGAACCGGGGCGCGGTGGTCACGGTGGAAACGCGTGGTACGGCCGGCGTGCAGGGAGCCCTGGAAGACGGCGCGCGCCAGGGCGGCGCCGGGCAGGAGGGCGGCTGCCGCTTTGTAACGGGCGAGGCGATCTCGCCCCCGGCGTTTGACTACGACGCGGCGGGGGAGATCGAGGTGGCCCGGGTGGAGGGTAAGCCCGACTTTGCCTGGATTTACGGCCGCCAGGCCGCCGACCGGTTTACCCTCACCTACGTGGTGGAGGCCGACATGACCGGCCTGCTCTCGCAGAGCGCGCCCTACTTCCGCACGCTGGGGGCCATTGCGCTGCTACTGATCCCGCTGATGGCCAGCGTGTTCCTGTTTTTCCACCGCAAGATCAACCGGCCGGTGAACCTGCTCACCGCGGCCTCGAACCGCATTGAGCAGGGCGAGTTCGGCGTGCAGGTGGAGGAGCGGAAAATGGGCAGCGCCGAGCTGGAATACCTGGGCGGGCAGTTCAACCGCATGAGCGGCCAGCTGCAAAATCAGTTCGAGCGCATCTACCGGGAGGAGCTGGCCCTGCGGGACGCCCGGATTATGGCGCTGCAAAGCCAGATCAACCCGCACTTTTTGGGCAATACACTGGAGGTCATCAACTGGGAGGCCCGGCTTGCGGGGGATGTGAAGGTCAGCATGATGCTGGAGGCGCTGTCCACCATTTTGGAGGCCACTATGGACCGCAGCCACCGCTCCACCATCCGCCTGTCGGAGGAGCTGCACTATGTGAACGCCTACCTAACCATCATTGGGCACCGGCTGGGCCGCCGCCTTACGGTGGAGCGCGAGATCGACGAGAGCCTTTTGGAGATGCAGGTGCCGCGCCTGGTGATGCAGCCCATTTTGGAAAACGCGGTGGAACACGGGGTGGGCAACAAGCAGCACGGGGTGATCGTGATCCGCGCACGCCGCGAGAACAGCGAGTGGATGAGCCTGGAGGTGGAGAACGACTCGCCCCTTACGCCGGACGCCGAGGGGCGCATTCGGGCGCTGCTCACAAGCGAGGAACAGCCCGCCGGCATCGGCGCCACCAGCCTTGGAATCCGCAACGTGCACCAGCGGCTCCGCATTCTGTACGGCGAGGAGAGCGGGCTTTCCGTCAAAACCACCAAAAACGGGAATACACTTTCGTCAATGCGTGTAAGGCTTCCACAAGCTTGACAAGTTTAGGCAATAAAAAGCAAGTGCGTTCATTAAAAAAAGGCGGGAAATGCGATATTATATAGACACAGCAAATGGCCGCGATGCGGCCCAAAAAATGGAGGTATACATAATGAAAAAGGCACTTGCACTTGTTCTGGCCGTGGCCATGGGCTTGTCTTTGGTAGCCTGCGGCGGTGCTGCTAGCAGCACACCGGCTTCTCAGCCGGCCTCGCAGCCGGCTGACAGCACCCCGGCTGCCCCCGCGCCCACCAGCATCCGCGTGGTCACCACCTATGCGGGCACCGACTCCAACGCCCAGAACTACAAGGACGCTGTGGCGGCTTGGGAGAAAGCGACCGGCAACACCGTGGAGGACGCCACCGCCACTTCCAACGAAGAATTCAAGGCCCAGGTTTTGGCCGACTTTGAGACCGGCAGCGAGCCCGACGTGCTGTTCTTCTTCAACGGCGCCGACTCCAACTCCTTCATCGAGGGCACTCCCAAGGTTGTGTCCATCGACGAGATCCGCTCGGTCTACCCCGACTACGCTTCCAACATGAAGGACGACATGCTGGGCGCCTCCCCCGTGGACGGCAAAAACTACAGCGTGCCTGTGAACGGCTTCTGGGAAGGCCTGTTCGTGAACAAGGACGTGCTGGAGGCCTGCGGCGTGGCTGTGCCCGACGCCAACACCACCTGGGATCAGTTCATGGAGATGTGCGAGACCATCAAGGGCAAGGGCTACACCCCCATTGCCGCCAGCCTGGGTGAGATCCCCCACTACTGGTTTGAGTTCTGCATCTACAACTTCCTGACCCCCGCCACCCACAACGTGCTGCCCACCAAGGATGCGGGCAACGTGCAGCATCAGGCCTGGATCGACGGCATTGGCGACATCAAGGCCCTGTACGAGGCCGGCTACCTGCCCAAGAACACCACCAGCGCCAAGGACGACGAGATGTTTGCCCTGTTCACCGGCGGCAAGGCCGCGTTCTGGCTGGACGGCTCCTGGAAGGTCAACGGCGTGGCCGCTGCCTGCGGCGCCGACGCCGACAACAACATCCCCGCCGATGAGGAGCAGCTGTCCCACTTTACCGTGACCTACGTGCCCGGCAAGAACAACCGCAAGACCACCGACATCATCGCCGGCCTGTCCTCCGGTTACTTCATCACCCAGAAGGCCTGGGCCGACCCCGACAAGCAGGCCGCTGCCGTGAGCTTTGTGCAGTTCATGACCAGCGACGAGCAGGTCGCCAAGTTCTGCGAGGCCTCCGGCAACCTGACCACCGCCCTGAAGGCCGGTGTAAAGGTGGACGACAGCAAGCTGAACAGCCTGCAGAAGGCCGGCCTGGAAATGTCCAACGGCGCCACCGGCACAGCCGGCGCGGTGCAGGACCAGTTCCAGGGTGAGACCCGCAACCCCGTGTTCGTTCCCGGTATGGCCAACATCGTGACTGGCAAGGCCGACATCGCCGCCAGTGTGGACGAGGTCATCGACCTGATCGCCGCCGCCCAGGGCTAAGCCCCCCGGCAGCTACAAAAATCTAAGGCATGAAAAGCCGGAGAGTGCCTCAAAAAGCCTCTCCGGCTTTTTAAAAGAAAGCGTGGGCAACAATGAATTCTTCCATGGTTTATAAAAACAAAAAACCATTGCTCCTGTTTCTCACTCCGGCTTTTATCTTTATGATCCTGTATCTGTATTACCCTTTTCTGCGCAACATCTATAACAGCTTCATGAAGATCCGGGGCCTCGGCACCGGGGCCAAGGGTGTGAACGAGCCGTTCTACGAGAACTATGTAAAGCTTTTTACCGACAGCAGCATGCGCACTGCGGTGGGCAATACCTTTATTATGA